>JAAYEU010000140.1 GCA_012728595.1 Tissierellia bacterium | reverse complement strand
TTTTTAAATATATATTACTAAAGTCATATATAAAAACATGACCAAAATGATGACCTTAGATTGAAGAAATTAATGGCATTTAAATCTATACTAGATATAGGGAATTAAATCTAGTATAGAGGAGGTTTAAGATGAATAATTTAAAAGCGTTAAAGAAGACTGTTTATTATATTTCCTTTCCTTTTTCCTTAATAGGCTTTTTATTTCCAGTATATGCCCATTCTGTAGGGGTATCAGTTATGGAATTAGGCCTTATTTATTCTGCCTTTTCCTTATTTACAATATTAATGCGACCAGCAGTAGGTCTATTAATCGATAGAAAGGGTAGGAAATTAGGACTAGTATTAGGATTGTTTTTTTACACTCTAGTAAACATATTTTTGTTAATTGGAAATGACTTTAAATATCTATTAGCTGTAAGAATTTTTCAAGGCATTGCTAGTTCCTTTCTTTGGATTAGTGTTGATACCATAATATCTGATATAAGCCATGAAGGAAATAGGTCGAAAAACTTTGGCCTCATAGATGAATCCACAAATAGGGGTGATATTTTAGGAGCATTTATTGGATTTACAATAATATTTAATAATCTATTCAACAATTCCTTTAAAGTGGTATTTTTTATATATCTAATTACAAGTCTAATCAGTCTATTCTATGGTATCTTGAAGGTAGAGGAAAGCATTTCTTTAAAAAAATCTTATGTAGAAGAAATAATAGATAATAATAAAGACTTTAATATATTCTTAATTTTGATGGGCTTGCTTGCCTTTATATCCAGCCTAACAGGCCATATATATTTGGTGTATGTTAAGGAGAATATCACCAGTGAATTGTATTTAATAACCTATCTTTTCATTCCAGGGGCTATTCTATCCATGTTTCTTCCTAATAAATTTGGTAAGCTTTCCGATAGATATGACAGAAGGAAGGTATTATCTCTTGGAATACTGATGCTTGGAATACTGTATTTATTCATTCCTACAGCAAAAAATTATTATCAATTTATGCTAATCACAATATTAATTACCATTGCTTCAATGCTCTGTGGACCTGCAGAATCTTCATTGGTAATTGATGTTGTAGGGGAAAACCAAAGGGGAAAATCCTATGGCAAATACAAACTAGCCCTTGGAATAGGGGGAATATTAGGCCCTATTCTGGGAGCCTATATATATGAGAAATTGGGAAGTAGTTGGGTGTTTTTGATTAAAGGTCTGATGTTAATTATCATGAGTATCTTGACCTTTAAGTTAATCCATGTAAGAACTGGATTAAAAGATATTAAAAATGTAAGGGAAACATAGACCAAATATATCTTCTTAGGTGGTGTCTGTATGGATATATGGATAAGGTTTAACAATATACTAAGGAAAGTCTTATTTATTATTTTTTTTACCGATATTTTCTCAAGGAATAGGGGGAATAGGGTAGGATTAATCATCTATGCTGGCTTATTGGTTTTAGTTATTATAAATGATTATTTAAGGTATAAGCACCTTTATAAAAGTGCTAGGACCGTATTTTATGCCTCTATAATAGTTTCAATCACCATTGGGTCGGTTTTGAAATTCTCTGTAGGAGGAAATATAACAATTTATC
>JAAYEU010000139.1 GCA_012728595.1 Tissierellia bacterium | reverse complement strand
CATTCCATGTGAATAGTTCTGTTACATCGAATAACAAGTCTCCTATTTTTATAATAACTTCAGTTGGTTCCCCTTCTAACATTCCTTCAAATCTATAGTCATAGCCTTCCTTCCCATCTTTCATTTCTAATCCTACACCATCTATTAATACTACTACATCTTCATCTGTTTCTACAAATCCTTCTTTTATATTAAATAATATATAGGCTACATATATTTTTTTATCCTCTTCTCCCATAGTGCCATATTTACCTTCAATTTTAGTTATTATTTCTTCTACTGTAAGTCCTACTAAACCTTCTATTGCATTTCTTAAATTTTCCAATGCTTGGTCTACTTCTGCTTGGGTTGCTTCTTCATTTTCAAAGACTCTTTTTGCGTCTGCTAATGCTTGTGCAAATATTTCCCAAGATTCTTTGGTATAGAGTCTTTCTTCTAATTTTTCGGCTTCTTCTATCTTTGCTTTCAATTGACTCTTGTCTGCTGGCTTATGTTCTAGATCTTGTACACTTAAAATCTCTACTACCTCATTATCAGCAAAGTCTACTAGTCTAAGTTCTATTTCAGTTTGATCTGCAAATAACACAATTTCAAATTCTTCTTCCACTATTCCAATCGGTTCAATTACACTTAGCCTGTCCATTCTATCTTCTAGTAGCACTAAGCTATCATCTATATATAACTCTGCATATGGGAAGTTGTCTCTTATAGTTAGGTTTAGAGTAACTAGGTTTTCTTCTTCATTAAATTCTCCGCCATTAACAATTAATTCTGGTGGTGTTGCATCTACCCAGAACATTCTTGCTATGGAAGCTTCTTGTCCAGTAGTTGTCTTTACAGCAATTACAGCTTCGTGGTATCCATCTTCATATGGTAGGTATTCATTAAAGACATATGTTCCATTTGATGAATCATAATCTAGTGTCACTGGGACTCCATCAACTGTAACTTCTTGGATATCATATGGTGTTTCAACTTCTCCTTTAAATCTTACTAGATTACTATCATATATTCCTAGTACTTCTGGCTGATATAGATATATATTTGCAACATTGTTGCCAACTATCGCTTCTCCAATACCAACATTGTATGCATAGTCATAGGCTTGAATTTGAATTTCATGTACATCATTTAAGTCCAATGGTAGAATTTCTAAGGAGTATTTATTATCTTCTACTAATAGATCCTCTGGATAGAAAATATCGTCAAATACAAACTCTCCATTTATCAATATATCAAAGAATTGTATTCCTGTTCCTGCTCCATCAGTTGCTTCCCAAGTAACAGTTTTGGTGTCTTTGTCATATTTTACATTGGTTACTTCTGGTACTTGAGTATCTATATATACTGGTATCCTCACTGATTGATAATCTGCATTATCATAATTTATCTTAGCCCTTATTTCATAGTAGTATTTGCCATCTGGTACCACATTTCCTCTTACAGTTCCATCCCATGCAGCTTTCGTTCTTATATTGTATGGTAATCCAAGGCCACCATCATAGTAGTTCTTTCTTACATACATATCCCTAGTTATAGTTCTTAATTTATTTCCAGATTCATCTAGTATATTATATTCAATGTCCTCTGCATTCCTTAACAGTGATAGAACTGGAATGGCAGTATCTGTACCGAATCGTAATCCAAAAATTGTTCCTGGGCTCATAGCTACTGGATTGTAGAAATATCTTTGTAGATCTATCATGCCACCATAGCCATAGAATGGTGTAGTTTCTTCAACTACTTGTCCTTCTTCTAGGCCATAGTAAACATCAAAGTCAACCCCTCTAAATCCATCAAATATCTTTGGTGCATTCCAATCTCCGTAGAAGCCTACATATGGTACACTTAGGGTTGGATGAGAATCTTTTGTGTCTTTGAAAATTACAAATCCTTCTATAAACATGTTTTCATAAATATTTCTGTCACCACTGAAATCAACAGTAATTGTAACTTCTTCTTCTCCATTGGCTGGTACTGTTACTGGTCCGTCTCCTGAAACTTCAGCATCAACTAATCTTGAATTTAGTGTTATATAGTCAAGGAATGGATAATAACCTGCACCTCTTGCTATTTCATCTGCAAGTACAACTACATCAACATCATAGGTGATATCTTCATCTGAATCATTTATAACCTTTAGTGTAAATTCAAAGCTTGTGTCAGTAAAGTCCTTCAGTTCTACCTTAGCTTCACCATTTGTTGGATTAATTACTCTAGCTGGAGTTGTGACTGCAGCATGTATATTCATTACACCTGCACCTTGTCTTCTTGGTGAATATGGAGTTCCTGCATCTGGATTTGGTATTATGTCTGCAGCATTCATTAATAGAACTTTTGCTAATCTTGTTTTCTCTTCAATTGTTAGATCCCCATACTTTTCATGTTGTTCAATGTATTGTCTTACCAAAGCTGCTCCACCAGCCACATGTGGTGCTGCCATTGATGTACCACTCATTGTACCATAATTATCATTTTGTAATGTTGAGTAGATCATTACTGCTGGTGCTGTAATTTCAGGTTTTAACTCTAAGTTTGGAGTTGTTCCCCAGGATGTATATTGATACATATATCCTGCCCTTGGATTAGGGAAGCTAATAGTTCCTTCTGGGAAGGATATCTTAGTAGTTCCTTCTCTCTTAAGTAAGTCCATGCCACCCTTATGGCCTATAAATCCTGCTGGTATAGTTCCACCCTCAGGATATGCCATATTTACTAGTTCTTCTCCACCTGAAGCATGGTTAAATACTATAACACCTATTGCACCATTTGCCTCAGCATTTGTTATTGTGTCGGTGAAAGTATTTCCACGTTGAACCAGAGCTATTTTACCCCTTACATCTACAAGTGCAAAATCTGCAGCTGTACCAATCCCACAGAATACATAGTCTACTGGTTCTTTAATTACATCTGAAAACATTACAGGGCTAGATGTTGATACTAACATTGGAACTTGAACAACTACTGTTTCCCCTGGACCGCCTTCACCAAGTACTAGTCGTGTACTTGTATTTCCTTCAGCATCATAATAAGTTACTGTTTCTGGTAAATCTGCTGGTAGTTTAGTGTATACATCACCAGTAAGAATTGAAACTAACATATCTGTTGCAATTTTAATATAAACAGGATCCCCATTATTAATGGCATTTACTAACTCCATTTGAGCGCTTATGCTGTCCTCTAAGTAATCAATGTGATATGCCTTATCTACTACTATAATTGTTGAAGTTGGTAAAGCTTCATAATCACCTTCTACTGTTATAGTATATTCTAAGTAATTTTGCATGGTTCTTACATTTTCAATACCTGCTACCTGTAATGAATCTCTAGAAACTCCAGGTGAACCAACTACTCCTATGTCTGGATTTATTGCATAGGGTAAATCCCATCCATCACCAAAACGAGCTGAATTTCCTGCAGAAATTGAACATACGATTCCATTTTCAACAGCATTTGTAATGGCTTTATTTACAGCACTTTGGTAATTAATAAACCCTGCTGTTGCACCTAGACTCATGTTTAATACGTCTGCGCCTAGCTTAATTGCATCATCTATGGCATCTAGATATATATCATCATATGTGGAACCAAAGGTTGGGTCATTACTAAATACTTTCATGGCAAGAACTTGTGCCTCTGGAGCGATACCCTTAATTCCACCTTCCTCTGGATTGCCATTGGCTGCTGCAGTACCTGCTACGTGCATACCATGCTCGGAAGCTCCTGGTCCAAGATCTCTAATTTCTGTATTTAGGTCAAAGTAGTTATATCCATAGGGTACTTTCTCTGTAAAATATTTGCCAGGTACAACCAGACTTTCTACATCTTCTCTAGTAAGGGCAACCTCAGTTCCTTCACTTACAACAAAGTCTTTATGGCTTGGATCAATACCAGAGTCTATTATAGCTATAACCATTCCTTCTCCCTTGTAGCCTAATTCCCAGGTTGGATGGCTTCCTACCACTTCATGGCTGTTCTTCATATCTATATCTACTTCTGGTCTCCTATATTCTTGTGAAATATAGACATTCTTAACTCCAGGAGTAGATTTGATTCTTTCTAAATCTCTGTATTTTACAGTACCACTAAATCCATTAAAGGCTACTGTAAAATCTCTTTCAAATGTCATGTCAATTTTTCTAGCTTTTAGTAAATTCTTAACTTCCTCATGACTTCTTAAAATACTTGTTTCAAGAGCTACTCTTTCATTTAATGATAACTCTTTATAAGATATACCCCTATCTGTTGCAATAGAAATAGCTGGCCTAGCTTCCAGTTCCACAATAACCCTTACATATTCATCTTCATATTCCCCTAGTTCAACATCTGCTTTGGTTTTAAGTTTATCACGAAGCTGTAGCCCTCTCTCAACTATTTTTTCGTATAATTCTCTATTTTCATCATTTACTATCTCTAAATCCCCTGTAGTATCTGCAAAGGCCAGACTTGGTATCATTAATGTTAGTATTAAAACTAGAGCCATTACTTTTTTGAACTTAGTATACATAGTTATACTTATCCCCCTTTTCTAATGTTTTATTATTAAATATTTAGTGTAAAAATTTTAATTCCCCCGAATCACCTCCTAAATTTACTGGGTATATTTAATTATAATAAGTGACGATTATAGATATTGTGAATATTTGAGATATTGTTAATTAGTAAAATTTCCCTTATGTTAATATTATACATGAAAGTAGTGTAAAAAACAAGACATAATTTAATTATTGTGAATTTTCTTCATATAATGAAATGTTTTAAAAAAGCAACCTAAATATTTAGGTTGCTTTTTACATTGTTGTAGCTTTATTAGTCTTGAATAGGTGGTACTACTACTGTGTAGTCTCCAATGTGTTCCTCATCAGCATTATATAGTTTTACAGTTACTTCTTGACCAACAAGCAGCGCTGGTAAAAGCACACTCTCTCCGAATTCTTCTGGTCCATTTTCTGGCAGAACTTTTATCACTCCATCAACTTCAAAGCTTATTTCGAATTTTGCAGCTCCTTCTATATTTGTACTAACAACTGTTACATTTACAGTAACGTTACTTAAATCTATTCCCCCAACTACATATGGTGATGTAAGTAATGATACCTCTACTTCTGGGTCTTCTGGGTCTTCTGGTTCTTCTGGTTCTGGTTCTGGTTCTGGTGCTGGCTTTTCTACTTCTACTTTTTCAATTTTAGTAACAACTGTTTCACCACGTATAGTTATGAATGTTGGTATTACCATATCTCCTTCGTCTATACCTACAATAGCTTCTCCAACATATGGATATGCCTTATCTCCTAATTGGATATAGGTATTACCATCAAGTTCATATACTCCTTTGAATTCTACTGCATCTTTTGGTAAATT
>JAAYEU010000138.1 GCA_012728595.1 Tissierellia bacterium | reverse complement strand
GGATTTTTCTAAATCCATTACTCTTATACAGGTATGAAGCAATTTATATTTCATGGGATTTCACTCCTTCTTTTATCCTATGGTTTAATTATATCCCTTATTATAATTATTAAACTCATATTTATTTACATTTTATAGGGATATATTGATTACTATAAAGGATACTACTATTCCAGCTAAAACGGAAAGCACAAGATTTCCTTTTTTGTATGATAATATACCAGCTATGGCTATGCCTAATATGGTTGCCAATTTCACATCACTATCTGCAGTAATTATACCCCTTACAATCAATATGCTCAAGGATGTATAGGGTATGAAATGTAAAAAATCCCTAATGCTTTTCTTTATTTCCCTATCATTTAATGCTATTAATGGAATTAATCTAGGCAAATAAGTAACTAAGCCCATTCCTATTATTAATGGAAGATAATTTTTCAATTTTCTCCCTCCCTGCTATCCTTTTTGAAAATCACCACTCCTAAAGCCGATGAAATAATTATTCCAATTATGATATCCCAACCAGAGGTAAATATATTGGAATAAAATAACATTATATATATTATAGCTGCTATTATGGATATGAAAAGTACATCTTTTGATTTACCTGCTTCAGGAGACAGTAGTGCAGCAAACATTGCATATAGCCCTATGCTTAGGCTAGATTGGAGGGATTGAGGTAGTATCTCTCCTACCAAATATCCAACCATAGTTCCCGAAAGCCAGGAACAATAAGCCATTATATTTATGGTAAGCACAAAGGGTAAGGAGATTTTTCCCCTATTAAAAGAAATCAGTGAAAAGGTTTCATCGGTAATCCCAAAGGCTAGAAGGGGTAAAAACTTCTTATGTATGCTTTTGAATTCCACTGCCAAAGATGCTGTCATCATCATATGTCTCAAATTTAATAAAAAGGTTGCAAGTATTATATTAGCCCATGTTACTCCTGCCCCTATCAAATCTAGGGCCATAAACTGGCTGGCTCCAGCATAAACCACCATAGAAAGTAAACTTGTGTCCCTAAAGGAAATGAATGTATTCTTAGATAATAATCCAAAGGCCATTGCAATGGGAAAATATCCTATCACTATAGGCAGTCCCGTTACCATGGCCTCTTTCACCTTATTCTTTATGTTTTTATCCTTTGTCATACTGCATCGCCCTTTTCTGCTTTAATTAGTGAAAATTAATAATATTATATTAGGAAAAGTAGAATAATGCAAGGAAAAGTTTTTCAATGACAATTGACAATGGACAAAGGACAATTGCCTTGGTCTAACTTTTGTACCCTTTCGGTTAGTATTCTGGCTGGTAAATAGCTCGACAGACTCATAACAACAGCTGGCTTCGCCAGTTGATGGCTAGACTAGATAATAGTATAATGTATTTTCTTAGCTTTCAATTATTTAACTTTATCAAATAAAAAAGCATGGAGAATCAGCCATGCTTGCACATGCTATTTTGTTATTGTTTATTTTTAGTCCTATATTATGATTTTTTAGATAAATAATTTAGACAAAATCCTTATAGGTAGTCTAACAACTTATATAGTGAAAAACATGACCCTTTATATTATGAATAGTTTCAATTCCTTATAGGTAATCTAATAACAGGAGTGGTTTAAATGTTAAAAAGATTAAATATGGCGTTTCAATTCCTTATAGGTAATCTAATAACGATTGAATGAATCACATGACAACTTATTTGAAGAAGTTTCAATTCCTTATAGGTAATCTAATAACGTACTACATGCTAGAAAAGATAAATGACTTAGAAAAGTTTCAATTCCTTATAGGTAATCTAATAACTCCCGAGGTTAATACCCAGTCCTTCTGATATTCCCTGTTTCAATTCCTTATAGGTAATCTAATAACCCAAATCCCTGGCTATTCTCAACTGGTCTTCATAAGACGTTTCAATTC
>JAAYEU010000137.1 GCA_012728595.1 Tissierellia bacterium | reverse complement strand
TCCGTCAATTATGCTAATAAGAAGTAATACTATAATCATATAAGGTTTCAGTCTTGGTTCATAAGGTGATTTTATTATTATAACAACACCTGCTGATATAATTACTATTAAAGAAAATATAACTTTTGCTATTTTCAAAAAAACACCTCTTTTAATTCACAAATTATAAATCTTATTAGTGAACACTTTTCTACTTATATGACATACCTAATATATATTAACATTATACCATTAAATAACAATTTATAATAGTTTTCATAACCCCTTAAACATTGTCCTATAACTCATAGCTTGTCCACTACTTATGATACGGTTCACCTCTCATGATTCTAAAGCTTCTATATATTTGTTCCAATAATATAATCCTCATCAATTGATGAGGAAAAGTCATTTTTGAGAAGGATAGTTTAAAGTTGCTTTTATTAATTACTTCCTTTGATAATCCCAATGACCCGCCAATTATATAGGTTATATCGTTTATTCCATCTATCATCAGGCTTCCAACTTTTTCGGATAATTCCTCAGAGGAAAGAGTCTTTCCTTCTATTACCAGGGATATGATATAAGAATTAGGTTGAATTTTTGATAATATCCTTTTTCCTTCTTTATCCTTAATAAGCTCTTCTTCTTTTGCAGATAAATTTTCTGGAGCCCTTTCATCCTCTACTTCTATTATCTCTAGATTGCAATATCTAGATAAGCGCTTGGAGTATTCCTTTATGCCTTCCTGCATATATTTTTCTTTAATCTTTCCTACAGCTATTATCCTTATGTTCATTACAGCCTCCTAAAACTTTTTATAACCAGCTTTTAACTTTATCGATTAAATTGAAGTTGGTTAAATCGTAATGAAGAGGGGTTATAGTTACATACCCTTTAGAAAGATAATACCTATCGGTGTCCTCTTGGAAGTCAACATCCTGCCTTCCATGTAGCTTTAATATCTTTTCTCCGTTTTCCCCATAACTTTCTACAGTATAGTAATCATATACTATATCGCCAATTTTACACACCTTAATCCCCTTTACCTCTTCACCTTCAAGATAAGGGGTATTTATGCTTAATACTATATTGTTTTTAATGAAATCATCCTTTGCCTTTTCTAATATATATCTACCATATTTTGCTGCCAAATAGTAGTCTATCTTCCCATCTTTCCACTCTGCAGATAGGGCCATAGAAGGTAATTTATATATATTGGCTTCTATAGCAGCCGATACAGTTCCTGAATAGAGCACATCCATTCCAGCATTTAGTCCTGTATTTATGCCTGAAATTACAAAGTCTACCGGCTCTTCAATTAGTTTATCTAAGGCTACCCTAACACAGTCTGCTGGAGTACCTGAAACGCTATAGGCTTTTGATTTGATACCCTTTATTTCAGTTTCTTTAACTATTAGGGATTTGGATATGGTTATAGCCTGGCTTTGAGCGCTTCTCTGATCTTCTGGAGCTACTATAATCAATTCATAATCCTTTTCCAATTCTTCAGCTAATACCCGTATTCCTTCTGAATTTATTCCATCATCATTTACCAATAATATTCTCATCTTTTACCTCCTATTTTCAAAGCTTATAAATAGTATTATACCAAAATTCAAAAAAAATAGCATATAAAACTCTCTATCTTTCTGTAAAAGTTTTATATGCTATGGCAAGTTAATATTATTCTTTTACTACACCTAGAGGCGTAAGTTTAATTATAGGTTTTACTAAATCCCTTTGGTTAGCAATTACCTCTTCTATATCCTTATAAGCCATGGGTGCTTCAGATAAATCTCCCCTCCAACCCTTATAAACGATTCCTTCCATGGCCTTATCGGCCATCTCCCTGGTTATTAGTTTGTTGGCCATTTTTCTAGACATTACCCTGCCAGCGCCATGGGAGCAGCTTTTAAAACTCTCCTCATTGCCTAAGCCTTCTACTATATAGGAAGGGGTGCCCATAGAACCTGGTATAATCCCTAGTTCCCCTAATTGGGCTCTGGTAGCTCCTTTCCTATGGACTATAACCTCTTCGCCAAAATGGGTCTCTATAGCTGCATAATTGTGGTGGATGGTTACTTTTTCCAACAACCTTTCTGAGCCCGTTTCTTCCTTAACTATATTGTAAAATTGCTCTAATAACTGATCCCTATTTTCCCTGGCAAAGTCAAGGGCATAGTTCATGGCGGTAAAGTATTCTTGTCCCTC
>JAAYEU010000136.1 GCA_012728595.1 Tissierellia bacterium | reverse complement strand
GCTTATGACAGAGGGTATGCCGTATATAGTTCCCTCCCCGATTGACATATATTATAAAAAGGGACCTTAACAGAAAACCTCCAATTTAATTCTGTGGCTATACTCTCTGTTTTTAGCATATGAGAAGGTTTCAAAAGTACATTTTACCATTCTACGCCATTCATAATGGTGTTTTTTATATCTCATTTAATTTATTAGACTAATCTAGAAATCTTAATTCATTCTAAGACAATTCTAATCTTGGAATTCACTCAGATAAAAATTGATTAATAAAATGGTATTTAAAAAGTAAAAGAGAGTATAAAAAAATCTTATAGGAACTTAGTTCGTATAATTATTATCAATTGGAAAAAAAGGGCTAAATATGCTAAAATAGCTAAAGATTCGGCAAAATTAGAGATGACAAGGTGAGAGTTAATGGAAGATTCAAAGGGGAATATTGTATTTGCATCCTTAAAGAATATATCTAAGAGTTTTGGAAAGGTAAAGGCTTTAGAGGATGCGTCCATTGAAATCGAAAGGAACAAGATAACAGCAATAGTGGGGGATAATGGCTCTGGTAAAAGTACCCTTATTAAAATTTTATCTGGTGCTATTAGGCCAGACAGCGGAAGCATTTACATAGAAGGTAAACCTTATAGATATCTTACTCCTAAACTAGCTTATCAACATGGAATAGCAACGGTTTATCAAGATTTGGCTTTGGATAATTTCAGGGATGTAGCAGGAAATATTTTTTTGGGCAGGGAGATAACTAAATTTGGCTTTATATTGGATTACAAGAGGATGTATGAGGAGACCGAGACCCTCCTTAAAAAGCTTAATATAGATATTCCCTATTTAAAGACCCCCGTAGGCTTTCTATCAGGGGGGCAAAGGCAGTCTGTTGCAATTGGTAGGGCTATTTATCAGGGGAAAAAATTAATTATCCTAGATGAGCCAACAGCTGCCATGGGAGTGAAGGAATCCATAGCGACTAATAATTTGATAAAATCCTTACCCAATAGGGGATTTTCTGTGTTGGTTATAAGCCATGACATATACCAAGTGTTTGATATAGCTGATAAAATTTATATTATGGAACATGGAGAGGTAGTTGATCAGGTGATGAAAGCTCAAATTACACCACAGGAATTAAGGGAAAGGATTAGCCGTGGAGTTAAGAAATCTTTAAGAAAGAGTGAGTCCATTGATTAAGGGATACGATAAGAAGAAGGTTGGGATAGAAAGACCTTTTACACAATTGCTTTTGTTGGGAATTATGCTGGTGTTAGTTATGTTTATATCAATAAAATCTCCACATTTCTTAAGCTGGAACAATATAAGGAATATACTCGATCATACTTCAATACAGCTAATACTGGCCTTAGGAATGACTTTTGTAATTTCTTCTGGAGGTATCGATTTATCCATAGGGAGTATAGTGGCCTTAACTGGAATATGTATAGGACTGATGCTAAAGGCTGGAGTGTCAGTGATAATATCATCTGTTATAGGGCTTTTAATAGCTGGATTGTTGGGGGGCATTAATGGGCTTATAATCTCAAAGCTTAAAATAGCTCCCTTTATAGTGACAATAGGGAGTATGTCCCTTTTTAGGGGCATTAGTTTGGTAATAACAGAGGGTAGACCAATACACGCTTTTCCTCCTGAAATAACTTACTTTGCAAAAGGGGATTTGGGGAAAATCAATCCCCCAATAATATTAAGTATATTTTTGGCTATACTCTCTGTTTTCATAATCAAACACACCAAATGGGGACAGTATTGCCTTGCTCTAGGTGGAAATGAGGAGGCTTTAAGAAGGGTAGGGGTTCCCATCAGCTTTTACAAGACTACAGTTTACATATTTTCTGGCCTAATGGCTGGACTGACGGGTTTAATCTATTTGTCCAGGCTTAATGCAGCCGAACCCAATGCAGGCTTTATGTTGGAGTCCAACACTATTGCTACCGTTATTTTAGGAGGAACTTCTATGAAAGGAGGTAAAGCAAGCATTGGCGGTACGGTAATTGCCTGCCTATTGTTAGGTATAGTTAGGAATGGCCTAACTTTACTCAGTATTTCTTCATATTATCAACAGTTATTCATAGGGGCTATAATTATCATATCTGTATCTATATCGGAAATTAGGTTGAGAAGGCAGATGCAGATTCGATAATAAAAAACAAAAGGAGATGATGTAATAAATGAAAAGGTTAATATCATTAGTATTAGTATTGACAATGTTAGCAAGCTTTTTAGTTGGTTGTGCACCCAAGGATACTGAAACTACTGATTTGGATAAGAGTGAAGATGTGGAAGTGGAAGTAGTTGAAGAAGAAAATGCAGAAGAAGGGCTTGAAGAAGATAATTTTAAGATTGCTGAAATGGAAAAGATATTAATGGAGCAATTAGAACCTATGCCAGAGATTGGTGGAGGAGAAAAAATAGGGGTATTAATAATTTCCCTTACTAATCCTTTCTGGGTAAATATGAAGGACAAATATGAAAAGGCAGGGGAAGAATTAGGAATAGATGTGGAGGTATTTGCTGCACCGACAGAAGGTGATACTACAGCTCAACTTGAAACATTAGATGGGATGATAGTTAAGGATTATGATGCCATAGTATTTTCACCTATAGATGCTAACAATTTAATACCAGGAATTTTAAGGGCTAATCAGGCTAATGTACCAGTAATAAATTTAGGGCCTGGAGTAAATCAAGATTCCTTAAAAGAACAAGGCGGCCATTTGGATGGTGTTATAACTGTAGACTTTGAAAATCAGGGCAGAATGGTTGCAGAGGATATGTTAAGACAGATGCCTGAGGGTGGCAAGGTAGCAATAATACAGGGTATTCCTGGAGCTGGCCAGAGTGAAGGTCGTACTAAAGGGGCCAAGGAAGTATTTGAAAGTGCAGAGGGAGTTGAACTTGTAAGCATTCAAGCTGGCAATTGGGATAGGAATGAGGCTTATAATATAACCATGGATCTTATTCAAGCTCATCCAGATTTAAAAGCCATATTTGCTTGTAATGACGTTATGGCTTTAGCAGCAGTAGAAGCTTTAGAAACGGCTGGCAAAAAGGACGGAGTCATAGTATATGGGGTAGACTTTACAGATGAGGCACAAGTAGCTATAAAAGAAGGGCGTTTAGATGGTTCCATTACCTATTCACCATCGGTATATAATAAAGCAGCCTTACTCTTATCCTTAAAGGTAATTCAAGGCCATGACATAGAAGGGCCAGTATTTTCACCACTTGCAGTGGTAAATAAGGAGAATGTGCATGAATTTGATGGATGGGAGTAAGCTAAATTTTCTAGTGGAAACTGCCTTATTAGGTCATGGTCTTGTATCGGTTAAAGACGAAGAAATACTATCCCTTTGGCCAGAAGGGGCAAAACTTGCTTGGGTGGAGAAGGGTAGGGTCTGTATAGGAACTATAGATGAATTCATCCTTGCTAGGAAAGAATCCCACAAATGGGCAAGATTAGATGGGAAAAAGCTAAAAGAGAAGCTAGAACCTCACATAAATGCCTTCCTTACTGCCTCAGGCACCATGGCAGTAGCTAAGGAAATAGGATGTCCTGTGGTAGTTTCGGCCGGTATTGGAGGGATAGGAGATATTAAAGAGGAAAGGCTGTGTTATGACTTACCAGCCCTTGCTCAAATGAGGGTAAGCCTTGTGGCTACCTCCCCCAAGGACATGCTGGATATTGAGGAAACCTTAAACTGGCTTAAGGGCCACGGGGTTAATATATATGGGTTTGAAACGGAATATTGTGATGGCTATATATTAAACCTTAAGCCCCATAGATTGCCAAATAAATTGACCTACTTAGATGCAAATAAGCTAGAGTATGGTTGTAATCTAGTACTAAATCCCATACCCAAGAACAAGCGTTTGAAGGATATTTCCTTTTTGGAAGAGGCTATTAAGGCGGGGAAAGAGGCCGAAGAAAGAAAAGAGCCTTATCATCCAGCAGCCAATGCTTGTTTCGATAGACTAAGCCTTGGTCTATCATCCAAAATACAGCTTGAATCCTTAATATCCAACATTAAAGTAGCCCAAGCCATAACTGATAATAGATAAGAAAACCACCCTTTATCCTAATGATTATTGGGATGAAGGGTGGCTGTTACTTGTCCAAAAAAACACCTATATATTTTAAAAAATCTTCGAAATCATCTAAGTTGTTTTGTATAATTTTATATACTTCATTG
>JAAYEU010000135.1 GCA_012728595.1 Tissierellia bacterium | reverse complement strand
GAATATTTTATATTATTAACTATATTTTCTACTTCCCCCTCTTCCATAAGACCTTCCTCTATTAAACTACTATTAAATATATTGACTAGTCGCTTGGAGTTTTGTAAAAATTCTTCTTTAATATCCGTAACTACTACCTCATATCCCTTTCGTGCAAATATCTGAGCTATCCCTGAACCCATGGTACCTGCCCCAGCAATTCCTATTTTCTTAATATCTTCTAATTTCATATTTATTAACCTCTCTTTTCTCAATATTTAATAATTATGACTTTTTTATTATATCATATTGTATTTTTACAATATAATAAATTACATATATGATTAATTTAATTTATTATCTTTATAGTAAATAATAACCTCTTTGAAGTTTCAAAGAGGTTATTATTTACTATATTAATTAAAAGTAGAAAGTTCCTTTACTACTTTGGATAATTTTTCAGGATTTTCAATTACTAAAAAGTGTGTACAATTTTCAAAAGGTACTACCTTTGAATTCGGTATTTTAGAATTCATATATTCTGCTGTTTCTTTAGAATATAATGTACTCTTTTCTCCATAAACAATATAAGTAGGTACTGTTATATTTTCTAATACATCTCTATAATCATTAGCAGACATAGCAATCCACATTGAATACATTACATGTGGAGAATTTTTTTCAAGTCCTTCAAAAATTGGTATTAATTGTTCTTCATTTAGATATGGCAATGCATCTGCTGCAAATTCCTTTGCAAAATCCATCCAATTATTACACATAACAGTCAAGGCATCAAATGTATCCTTGGTTGTAAAAGTACCATGATTTAAGCCTAATTTCCAGCTATCATCATTTATTAATTTAGGAGTCATATCTAATATACAAACTTTTGATAAATATTGAACCCCAAAGTTTTTAACATATTCAAAAATTATTGATGCCCCCATTGACCAACCTACAACTATAACATCATTTAAATTAAGATGTTCTATTAATTCTCTTAAATCTGTAGCAAATCTTTTTAAAGTAAGTCCCTTATCTGGTCTATCTGATTCACCATGACCTCTTAAATCATAAGTTACTACTTTAAATTCACTGCTTAAGGCTTCCACTTGAGGATTAAATACAGTGTGATCTGCTGTCCAACCATGAATAAACACTATAGGTTTACCCTCTCCTTTTTCTTCATAATATAATCTAATTCCATCACTTGTTATAAAGTTTGACATAAATTCATCCTCCCATATTTATATATTGAAATGGCTAGATTCGGTGTTAACCATAAAATACTATAGATAAATAATTTAAAATTGAATCTATGCCACTTTCATCAAACTATTTAACCAGCGGTCCATCCGCCATCTATAGTCAAAGTTGAGCCTGTAATGTGAGCCCCTGCATCTGAACATAAGAATTTAGCCACATCTGCAATATCCTTAGGTTCTATTAATTTTTTGACTGCTGACTTCTGCAACATTATTTTTTCTATTACATCTTTCTGTGATATTCCATGGGACATAGCTTGAGCATCAATTTGATTCTCTACTAATGGAGTTCTAACATAAGCTGGGCAAATTGAATTTACAGTAATACCATATGGACCTCCTTCTAGAGCAGTTGTTTTTGTTAAACCAGATAAACCATGTTTAGCTGAAACATAAGCTGCTTTATACTCAGATGCTACTAGTCCATGAATTGAGTTTAAGTTAATTATTCTTCCCCAACCTTGATCCTTCATTGAACTCCATACATATTTTGTAAGTAAAAATGGAGCTGTTAACATTAATGAAATCATAAAGTCCCATTTGTCTTCTGGAAAATCTTCTATTGGGGATACGGTTTGGAT
>JAAYEU010000028.1 GCA_012728595.1 Tissierellia bacterium | reverse complement strand
TAGGCATAGCTTTAGGTGTATTTTTATTGGCAATAGGATTGGTCCTCTTTTTAGAACCCAATACCATTGCGCCAGGAGGAGTAACTGGATTTGCCATTGTGTTTAAAAAAGTTACAGGTATACCCGTTTATATAACCAACCTAGCCATAAATATACCCCTGTTTATAATCGGGGTAATTATTTTGGGTAGGAACTTTGGATGGAAAACCCTCTATGCAACGGCACTCTTATCTCTATTTTTAAAGGTAATACCAGCTCAGGCTGTTACAGAGGATTTATTGCTTTCTTCCATCTTTGGCGGTTTGGTAACGGGGATAGGCTTAGGTATAGTTTTTAAATGTGGTGGTACCACTGGAGGTACCGACTTGGCTGGTTCCATATTAAACAGGCTCTTTCCTACCTTTAGCCTATCAACCTTTATGATGATCATAGATATTGTAGTAGTGGCCTTTGCAGGTATAGTAGATAAGAAGGTGGAAACCTCTTTATACTCTGTCATAGCTCTATATATTACCGTCAAGGTTATAGATATGATACTGGAGGGAATTGGATATCTAAAAGGTTTTATAATTATAACCAGCAAGCCTGAACAGATAAGCCGAAAGATAATGGAGGATTTAGATAGAGGAGTTACCCTCTTTAAGGGCAAGGGCATGTATACCAAGGAGGAAAAGGATGTGCTCTTGTGTGTAGTAAATAGGTTCCAATTTGCCAAGACTAAGGATATAGTCTATGATATTGACAAAGATGCCTTTATTATGGTCACCGAAATGTCTGAAGTCTTGGGAGAAGGATTTGAAGAAATTAAAGGATAATAGGAGGTATGAAAATGGGAAATTACAGTAGCTTAGAAAATACAGCTAAGAATATAAGAATCAGTATAATTGATATGCTGAAGGAAGCAAAATCTGGCCATCCGGGAGGTTCTCTATCAGCAGTAGAAATTCTAACAGCCCTATATTTCAAGGAGATGAAGGTTGACCCTCAAAACCCCAATTGGGCAGATAGGGATAGGTTCGTACTATCTAAGGGACATGCTGCTCCAGTGTTATATGCTGTATTAGCGGAAAAAGGATTCTTTCCTAAAGAGGAATTAAACAAACTAAGAAAGATAGATGCCATGTTACAAGGCCATCCAGATATGAAGGGTACTCCTGGGGTAGATATGACTACTGGGTCCTTAGGCCAAGGGCTAGCAGCTGCTAATGGTATGGCTTTAGCAGGGAAATTAGATGGTAAAGACTATAGGGTATATGCCTTAATTGGCGATGGAGAATGCCAAGAAGGGATAATCTGGGAGGCTGCCATGTTGGCTGCTCATTATAAGTTGGATAATATTACTGTTTTTTTAGACCATAATGGATTACAAATAGATGGTGCCAATGAAGAGGTAATGGACATCGAACCTATAGATGAGAAATTCAAATCCTTTGGCTGGCATGTAATAAAGATCGACGGCCATTCCTTTGACCAAATATTCAAGTCCTTGGAGGAAGCTAAAAACACTAAGGGTAAGCCTACAATCGTCATAGCTAAAACCGTTAAGGGTAAAGGAGTATCCTTTATGGAAGATGTAGCGGGTTGGCATGGAAAGGCACCTAATGAAGAAGAAGCGCTAAAGGCAATAGAAGAGCTAGGAGGTAGGAAAGATGGCTAATATGATAGCGACTAGAGATGCCTATGGAGAAGCTTTAAGGGAATTAGGAAATAAAAATAAGGATATAGTGGTATTAGATGCAGACCTATCGGGTTCAACTAAAACCGCCTTATTCAAGGAAGCATTTCCAGAAAGGTTCTTCAATGTGGGAATAGCAGAGCAAAATTTAATAGCTACAGCTGCTGGATTGGCAACAGCTGGTAAAATTCCATTTGCAAGTACTTTCGCAGTATTTGCAGCAGGAAGGGCCTTTGAAATAATAAGAAACTCCGTCTGTTATCCAAAACTAAATGTAAAAATAGCAGCAACCCACGCAGGCTTAACGGTGGGAGAGGATGGGGCAACCCATCAGGCTATTGAAGATTTATCCCTCATGAGAAGCCTTCCCAATATGGTTGTTTTAAGCCCAGCCGATGGCATAGAAGCTAAACAGTGTATATATAAAGCAGCAGAATACAATGGACCTGTTTATATAAGGCTTGGCAGGAGTAAGGTACCTGTAGTATTTGATGAAGATTATAAATTCGAAATAGGTAAGGGTGTAGAACTGGTAGAAGGAAAGGACATAACCCTAATAGCCACGGGAATAATGGTAGAAAAGGCCTTAAGGGCGGCAGAAGGATTGGAAAAGGAAGGAATTTCAGCTAGGGTAATAAACATCTCTACCATAAAGCCTATAGATAAGGAAATAATCATAAAGGCAGCTAAGGAGACTAAAGGAATAGTTACTATAGAAGAACATAGCATAATAGGCGGCTTAGGCAGTGCTGTAGCAGAGGTATTAGTAGAGAACCATCCTACTTATATGGAAAGGGTTGGAGTCGAAGATACCTTTGGTGAGTCAGGAGATGGAGGAGTTTTATTAGAAAAGTACGGATTGAGTGTAAGCAATATAATGGATAAGGCAAAAAGAATATTATCAAAATAAGCTAATAAATAATATAATATAGCACCAGCATTTTTTGGTGCTATATTTTTTCATAGATACATAAACCTCCCCCTCTAAGAATAGGATAGTATAAAAGGCCTGGATGGAGGGGTATAAATTGAATAAAAGATATATTGCCATTGGAATAATCATTATACTCGTTTTAGGGCTCCTTTTTGTTCCCAAAATTTTGAGCAAGGAGGATAAAAAGGTGAAATTCAAAGTATTAGATTCGTCTGAAATACCAGAAAAAATAAAGGAGATACTCCCGAAATACTTATCAGAGGAAAGGGCTATTACCTGTAGATTAGGAAATGAAATATATGTACTGGTAACTAGGGGAGAAAAGAAAACGGGAGGATATAGTGTAGATGTGGACAAAATAATTATGGAGGAAAAGAGTAAGGATGGTTTCGATTTGGTGGTATATGCTAAATTTAAAGACCCAGATGCCAATGAAATTGTAACCCAAGGTTTTACCTATCCCTTTACCATAGTAAAAACCAATTTGGACAAGATGCCAGAAAGCATCAGACTGGAAGTAGACTATGTGGAATAAAAGAGTGTGGGCGCCTAATAGGCGTCTTTTTACTTTATGGAATATAGCTGTAAACAAAATGGAATTCAGCTATATACTGAATATGTATCCCATGAATAAATCAAAAATTCAAGAATAGATTGGGTATATATATTAAAATAGCGGGGGTGAAATTATGGATGAATATCTAGTTCCCATAGAGCAGTTGAAGAAAAAATGCGACCCTAGTCTATTTAAGGGAGATACCACTGAGGAATTACCAGCATCAAGGGAATTAATAGGACAGGGGAGGGCTATGGAGGCATTAAAATACGGCCTTTCCATCCAAAGAAAGGGATATAATATATATGTTTCTGGTCTAACTGGCACGGGAAGAAATAGCTATTCCTACCTAGTTGCCAAGGATTTTGCTGAAAAAAGGGAGGCTCCAAAGGATTGGTGTTATGTCTTTAACTTTAAAAGGCCTAAATATCCTAAGGCCATTGGTATGAAGCCAGGCCAAGGAATGATATTCAAAAACGAGGTAAAACAAGCTATAAGGAATATAGGTTTAGAAATTCCTAAGATATTAACATCCAAGGAGTATGAGAATAATAGGAATTTATTATATACCAATCATCAAAAAAATGCCCAAAAGATTATTAATGAACTAAACGATTTGGCTAAGCAATATAATTTTATATTTAGACTTACAGAAAAGGGGATGATGAGTATTCCTCTAAAGGAAGGAAAACCTATGACCGATGAAGAATTAAACAACCTACCAGAATCGGAGATTGAAGAGCTAGTCAAAATTTCCAACGAATTGAATCAAAAGGCATATGATTATATCAAGAGAATAAAGGAAGTGGAAGATACCTATTTAAGGGAATTAAAGAGTTTGAAAGAGGAAAACGTACTAAAGGTATTAGATGACCATTTAAATATCCTAATAGAAAAATATAAGTATAATCAGGATATATGTGAATATCTAGAGGATATGAAAGTAGATATAGTAAAGCATTACGAAATGTTTATGAAGGATGATGAAAAAAAG
>JAAYEU010000134.1 GCA_012728595.1 Tissierellia bacterium | reverse complement strand
CGAGTAATTACATTTATTATTTTACCATTATATAGCACTATATCTGCATAGTCCTTATCTCCCATTAATACATCTATTAAATTCCTGTACTCCATTGCCATCTTAATATACTTAGGATCCAATCTAAAACCTCCCCTCTTTTGACAATGCACAGTTCACGATTCACAATTGTTTTAGTCTAGCTTTTGGGTCTTTGTGGTGCCTTCGGCCCCCCAAAAAGCCCTAGTGATAGACCCAAACAATTGCCCATTGTCAATTGTCAATTATCAATTGTAATATCATCTACTATTCCAACAATGGCGCTATCTATTGGGGAGTCCATTTTTCTAGCGGCTATTCTTGCGGCTGTGCCTTTTACGTATATCACCAACTCCCCTATACCTGCTCCCACCGTATCTACGGCGATTATGGGGTCACCTATTGGTTTTTGTTCCATGGTAAGAGGTTGGGTAATCATAAGCTTAGACCCTATTAAGTTTTCATCCTTCCTAGTTGCTACTACCGTTCCTATAACCTTTCCCAAATACATATATAACCCTCCCTCTAGCTTTTAACTTCCAACCTAATTCCCAATTCCTTAGCCCTATCCTTAGCCAAAGGGGTTATTATGCTTCCCCTTGTTATTATTAAAGGTTCTTGGGAATTGTGGTTTAATAGATCCCTTTCCGTAATTACCTTCTTTCCTCCCCTACTTTCTCCATAATCCTTAGAAGCAGGATTTTTATTTTCCTTAGAAGGATTTTTTCCATAATCTATTTCATCTAACTCTTTAGCACCCATCCTTTTTATCAATTGAATCCTATCCTCTATCATATCCCTTATGGCCTTATTGTTGGATGGGCTACCAAGATAATTCCTTACCGATGTAAAGTCTAGGTATACTGGCTTTTCCTTATAGAGGAAAGTCCAAATAATGTTGGATATAAAGCTATCCACCATACCTAAAGTTACCTTTGATAGGGTATTCATGGTAATATTGGCTCCAATAAGCCGAAAATGCCCTTCCACTATTTCTTCCAATTGGAATATATCCTCTTCCCTATACACCTTTACAGGCTTCAAGTTATTTATTATAAAATCTAAATCTAGAATCCTTTCTGCCATAAAGGAAAAGGCTAATGAAAAAGGCTTTCCTTCTTCCTTCAACTTCTTCAAGCCTTCAATCCTATCTGCTAGATGGATATTGGAGCCAGTAAAAACTATTAAGGTCCTGTCCTTATCTGGTATATAATCTACTTCACCAATCCTTTTAGTTATGTCTGCTAATACATTTAAGGTTATTCTGTTTTTAATCATTTAAAACACCCCAGCGGGATTATTCGTATTGTTTCAATATAACTCTTTCAACTTCTTGATGTGGTCTTGGTATTACATGAACTGAATGTAGTTCTCCAACGGCTCTAGCTGCCTCTGCTCCTGCATCTACAGCTGCCTTAACAGCCCCTACATCCCCTCTAACCATTACGGTTACAAGACCAAATCCTATTTTCTCATAGGCCACCAGGGTTACATTAGCAGCCTTTACCATAGCGTCTGCCGCCTCAATTGAACCTACTAAACCCTTTGTTTCAATTAAACCTAATGCTTGACCCATAATTATTCCTCCTTATCTGATTTTTTGGTTTTGGTTTTAGCTTCTTCCTTCCCCTTTTGATCTTCTTTTTTGTTATTTCCCCTTAGATTACGAGAAAATTTTTCTATTAATTTATCCACCTCGTCATGAGGCCTTGGTATCACATGGCTAGCAATTATGGTTCCTACTCTACTTCCAGCTTCTACCCCAGCATCTACTGCTGCTCTTACCGCAGCCACTTCACCTGCAATTTGAATGTTTACCCCTACTGCCCTACCTACTCCAATTACCTTCTCCATACCTATTAAGGTTACATCTGCTGCCTTGCTAGCCGCATCTAAGGCTGAAACAGCAGTAGTTAAACCTAATGCCTCAATAAGTCCTACAGCCTTCTGCATCTCTTAAACCCCCTTTACTAAAGGCCCTTCTTTATCATGTCTACTGCCTGGTCTAAGGTAACTACATTTCCTTTCCCACCATGGTTTTCAACCTCTTTTTTCCCATATATAAGATCCATTAAGAGTTCTTCCTCTCTTTGGCTTAGATTACTTCCGCTTTTCCGTTCCTCATAAGGTGTAGAATCCTCCTTGTACCTAGCCATATTATTCATAACAACTCTAGCTAATGGGTTAACCATATGTCTTCACCACCGTATTAAAATATTTTGTCCACTTCCCCATGGGGTCTTGGAATTACATTTGTGGAAACCACTTCAGATACCCTGGCTGCTTCTTCCCTTCCATTCTCCACTGCTGCCTTAACTGCAGCTACATCTCCCGCTACTACTACTGCCACCAGGCCTGAGCCTACAAACTGAAAGTCCAATATCCTAACATTGGCAGCCTTGACCATAGCATCTGCAGCTTGGATGGCCCCAACTAAGGATCTGGTTTCCACAAATCCAATTGCTTCTCTCATATTAACTCACCTTCTCTACGCCAAATTTGGAAAATACCTACTTATGTCTAGATTCTCAAAGCCAGGAATTATGGCCCTTTCAAATTCTACAGCCGCCTCTCCCAAGGGCTTGGTGGCATCAATTCCTACCTTATCCGTTACTCCCCTTAAATCGTGGGATGGCTCTAAGGATGATCCCAAGGCTCCGGGAACTATTACAAAATCTAGACTGGCTTGAGCCCTGGTGGTAATGGCCCACTCTATATCCTGTAAATCGAATATATCCACGTCTCCGTCTACTATTACCACCTGTTTTAAATCCTTATTAGAGCCTAAGGCTGCTAAAATAGCAGATTTGCCATCTCCATCCTTCTTTTTATTGATTGAGGCAAAGGCATTAAATCTATAGCCTCCCCCTTCCGTCACATTTACATCTATTACATCTACCTGATTCTTTAAATGATTATATAATTCCACTTCCCTTATAAGGCCATTGGATAGGTGCTCTTCCCTGCAGGGAAAAGCAAGCTGAAAGATTGGATCATTCCTGTGCATAACCCCAGTTACCTCTATAATGGGATGAGGTGCTACATCACCGTAATAACCCATTAATTCTCCAAAGGGACCTTCCAACTCCCTTCTTCCTGGGACGAGTCTTCCTTCTAACACTATTTCGCAATAGGCTGGTACTAATAGATCTACCGTTTCACAGGATACCAACTCTAAAGGTTCTCCCCTTAGGGCGCTATCTATCTCAAACTTATCCACTCCATAGGTGGCAGAACTTACTTGACTAGCCATTAGGAAGAAGGCATCGTAACCAAGTACTATGGCTACTTCCAAAGGCTTATTTTCTCTTTCCAGCATAAGAAAATCATTGGTAAGTTTTTCAGATGCTATTAAGGCCGAAAGCTGATTTCCTCCATTTACCTGTAGCCTCCTTATGGAGGTAAAGTACTTCTTAGTTTCCGGATCCTTTACTACCATCACCCCTGCTGTTATAAAACTGGATGAATCCTTTTCCTGGTATTTAGGAATAGGAAATAGCTTTGGTAAATCTATATTCCTGGTAATTATATTCTCCTTTATGGGCCCCTTATCCACCACCTTATAGGGCTTAGGATTGGCTATGGCATCCATGAGTTTAAATAGCCTATTCTCATGCTTCATATTCAGTAACTTATAGATTATTTCCCTGTCTCCGTAAAGGCCTCCTGCCCCCCTAACCCTGCTATTTTTAATCTTGGGAAATAAAATGGGTCTTTTATTCCTAAAATAGGTTAAAACTCCCCCTAATTCATATACGGGGTCTACTTCCCTTTCACAGACTAAAAGCTTATCCATCCTATCCAGTTCTTCTAAGGTGTATCTAAGCATTTGCCTTTCCAATAAATCCCCTCCCTTCTACAGTCCCTTCCACCTTTTAACCAGCTTGTTATCTATATCTAATGAATCCAAAATCCTTCCAGTCATATTGATTACTATATCCTCTAGGCTTTCTGGGTGGTTGTAAAATCCTGGACTAGGTGGAAAGATGGTAACTCCTATTTTAGATAGCCTGAGCATATTTTCTAAATGAATAGGACTTAAAGGGGTTTCTCTTGGCACTAAGACCAACTTCCTCTTCTCCTTAATGGTTACATCACAGGCCCTTGTAAGGAGGTTATCGGAAAACCCATGGGCAATGGATGCTAGGGTTTTCATGGAACAGGGAACAACCACCATCCCATCCACCTTAAAGGAACCACTGGCTATTGGAGCAGCAAGGTTCTTATTATCGTGAAAATGGCTAGCCATTTTCTTTAATTCCTCTAAGCCTATTCCACATTCATGCTTGGTAACGTATTCTCCCATGGTGCTGACTACCAAATGGGTTTCTATATTCAATTG
>JAAYEU010000027.1 GCA_012728595.1 Tissierellia bacterium | reverse complement strand
ATACTAACCTAAATTTCTTTGCTATTAGTTTAGGTTTATTTGTTTTGCCCATTTTTACATAAGAATTTATGGTAGGTTCTGTCAAGGACGTTTTTTCCCTTGACAGGTTCTAACAGAAATTCTAAAATGACTTAGCAAAATAAATTAAATTATCTATTGACATTTAATAGCTGACTTAGCAAAATAAATTAAATTATCTATTGACATTTAATAGCTGGTCTTATTTGATAGAAGATAAAGATATCGTATTTAATGTAGATGAAAGTATTTATAAAGAATATGACTTTGGTTCGCTAGAGAATGTCCATAAATTTCCAGCGCTTCCAAAGGGTAATACTTGGGGTATAGAGGGTGAAGAGAGTAATTATTATATAGAAGATGATTTAAAATTAGATGGAAGAAAAATAAATGTATTAGGTAAAGTTAATATATTTGTTAATGGAAGTGTTGAGCTAAAATCAGGAAAAAGTTCATCAACCCTATGGTCCACAAATGAAGAGAAGGATAATTTAAATATATTTATATTACCTAAAGAAAATGATAATGATGATAGATTAATTTATATGGCAGACCATAATCAGCCTCCTGCAGAGAAATTTAGTTCAAACATTTATCTAGCTTCAGGTAATGCAAATATTAGTTTAAAGAAGGCAACTTTTAATTGTAATATAATTTCTAATGGAAATGAGGTATATTTCCATACTCAAACAGGCGGGAAAGACCACAATCCTGTATTTGGGAATATTTACGCTCCCAATGCGACAGTACAGATGGATATTAATAGTTTAAGCTTAAATGGTTTTGTTGTAAGTAATTATCTAAAATTACATCACCAAAACGGAAAAGGCGATCCTGGGCAAG
This sequence comes from Tissierellia bacterium, assembly GCA_012728595.1. Classification (GTDB taxonomy): domain Bacteria; phylum Bacillota; class Clostridia; order Tissierellales; family Tepidimicrobiaceae; genus Tepidimicrobium. The sequence continues at coordinate 1,704 of JAAYEU010000027.1, read as the reverse complement.
GTAAGTTAATATTATTGGAAGGTATTCAGCAAGATTTGGTGAGACAAGATAAACATAGTATATCTCCTGGTTATTATAAATAGAGGTGTTATAAATGAAATTCAGGAAAGGCCTTACTTTAATAGAAATAATTATAACATTTGCATTAGTATCAATTTTAGCTGTTGTCATTTTGAATATTTTTAATATAAGTATCGCTACTATATTTAAGTCAGGAAGGCAAACTCAAAGTATTCTCCAAGTTAAGGAAAAACTTGATAAGAAAGTTAAAAACTTGGAAGATAAGACAGATGGAGAAGACACCATAACTGTCATTATACCAGGAGTTGGACAAAAAGAAATTAAAGGTAGCATTATTGAGGAAGAAGATAAGGATACAGGCTTTAAAATAAATACCTTTGTCCCTAATAAGAGCAAGAAGGACTAAATGCACCATAATAGAGGTGGTTAGATGGAAAAAATAAAGTTTAACAATAGGGGAATGACACTAATAGAACTTCTTATAGTTTTAGGAATTATTGGTATACTTGTTCAGCTTATCTACTCAATTTTTTTTGTTGGAAATAAATCATTTACTATGGGAAGGGACAAGGGTTTTGCACAACAGGATGCTAGAATAGCAGCAGAGTTTATAAACAAAGAGTTAAGAACAGCAAATGAACTAGAATTAGAAGCATCGGAATTAGAAGATCGGAGCCATTACTATTCAATTGGCTATGAAAGGGGTAAATTAATAAAAAAGGTTTATAATGATGGACTTGAAGATATAGATAGGAGAACAGTTATTCATATTGAATCCTTGGAATCAATAGAGTTTTATAGAGGGGATGATATAGGACTTATTAAAGTAATCATAAGAACTATGGAAAAATCTGAAGCTTTTAAGTTAGACTTAACTATCCTATTAGAAAATAAACCAGATATGAGTGGAGACTTACCACATCATAGTGAAGAATTAGGTTATGAACAAAAAATCTATGAAATCTATTACATTAAGTATGATTAGATTACACTGAGCAAAAGGAGGTAATGCCTTTGAAATTACCATCATTTAAAAAGAAAATCCTATCAATAGATTTTGGAGGAAAACAGGTAAAAATCATAGAAGGACAAGCTTCAAAAAATATGATTAATATTAAAAAAGGATTTACTATAGATCTACCTGATGAAGTTTATAGGGATGGTGAAATATTAGAGGAAGACTTATTGTCCAATTTAATAAAAGAATCCCTTAAGGAAAATAAAATAAGAACAGAACAAGCCTATGGAATAATTAATAGTTCCCATATAATTACTAGAAGTTTTAGCTTACCCAAGGTTCCAGAGAAGGATATACCCTCTATTATAGAATATCAATTAGACGAATTATTTCCTGTAGACCCAGAGGGTTATATAATAAATCCCCTAATAATAGGTAATAGGATGGAAGATGAAATGGAAAAAACAGATATCCTTCTAGTAGGTACTCCTAGGAAAATAGTACTAGACCATTTAGATTTGATGAAATCCATTGGTCTTAAGCCTTTAGTCTTAGATTTCCAAGGCAATGCAATGGCCAAACTTTTAAACTTTAATTCATCTATAAACGATTTTTATAATACTAGGGATATGGCTATTGCCTCCATAGATCTAGGATACATTAATACTAAACTAAGCATTGTAAAAAATGGTAAGATACTTGTATCTAGAGTCTTGGATATAGGT
>JAAYEU010000026.1 GCA_012728595.1 Tissierellia bacterium | reverse complement strand
TATATTTATTTTTATATTGGCCTTAGGAACCATATACAATATGAAGTTAAAGGAGAAGGCTGATAGAAAGTTATTTGATTCCTTTAATGAAATTATAGATTATAACAGAATTTCCTTATTCTATTTTGACATGATCTATGATTATAATACGGGAAAGGGAATAAGGCTATATAATCAAAGGAAATTATTTAATGAGGCTTTTAATGGCATTACCCACGGATTTCTCAGTGTATTTAAGGAAATTTCCAATAATAATATGAAATATGGAGCAGCAAATGGATTTATCTCAGCTACCCTTTCTAGTTTAGTATATATATTTGTAGGTTTAAAGGCCCTTTTAGGCCATATTACCATAGGAAATATAATGAAATATACTGGGAGTATAAACCAGTTTATGGATAGCAGCAGTAGATTATTAACATCTATTATAGGATTAAAGACCAATAATCAATATCTACAACTTTACCTAGACTTTCTAAATATAGAAGGTGAAAAATATAAGGGGACCATACCTGTGGAAAAAAGGGATGATAATGAATACCAAATAGAGTTTAGAAATGTTTCCTTCAAATATCCAGGAAGCAGTGAGTATGTACTAAAAAATGTTTCCATAAAGTTAAAGATTGGAGAGCGATTAGCCATAGTAGGTATGAATGGTTCAGGAAAGACCACCTTCATTAAATTGTTGTGTAGACTATATGATCCAGATGAAGGGGAAATACTTTTGAATGGGATAGATATAAAGAAGTATGATTATGATGAATATTTAAATCTATTTTCCATTGTATTTCAGGATTTTAAATTATTTTCCTTTTCTCTAGGCCAAAATGTGGCTACATCGGTAGATTATGATGAGACTAGAGTTAAAAGGACTTTGAAGGAAGTAGGTTTTAAAGAGCGGTTAGATAATATGCCTAGGGGTATTGAAACTCCCCTATATAAGGATTTTGATGAGGAGGGGGTAGAAATCTCTGGAGGAGAGGCTCAAAAAATTGCTTTAGCCAGAGCCCTATATAAGGATGCTCCTATTATCATCCTAGATGAACCTACGGCAGCCCTAGACCCAATAGCTGAATTTGAAATATACTCAAAGTTTAATGAAATTGTAGGCAATAAAACCGCCTTCTATATATCCCATAGACTTTCATCCTGTAGGTTTTGCGATGAGATAGCAGTTTTCCATGAAGGCCGAATAATTCAGAAGGGCAGCCATGAAGAACTGTTAAAAGATGAAAAAGGAAAATACTATGAATTATGGCATTCTCAAGCTCAATATTATAATGAAGAAGTAAGTGCATAGATTTCAAAAAGAAGGTTTTTTAATCCTAATATAGAATATATAATACTATAACTTAAATGGATTAAATATAGAGGTGAAGGAAAGGCATGCCTGATATTATCAACATAGCTATAGTTGACGATGAGGAAGTACAAGTTCAACTCTTAACTAAGTATGTAGAAAATTGGGCTTGTAAAAAAAATATAAAGCTTATAGTTGATAGCTTTTATAGTGGGGAAAGTTTTGAATTTAGTTGGAGCATGGATAAAAGGTATGATGTACTGTTATTGGATATCCAGATGCCAGGATTAAACGGAGTAGAATTGGCAAAAAAGATTAGAGAAGAGGATCAAATAATAAATATAATATTCATCACCGCTATTCCTGACTATATAGGAGAAGGTTATAATGTGGAGGCTATCAATTATTTAATAAAGCCTATAGATGAGAAGAAATTATATGAATGCTTAGACAGGGCTTTTGAAAAGACTCCAAAGGAAGAAAAAGTATTATTAGTAGAAGAACAAGGAGAGATTCATCGTATAGTCCAAGGTGATATATTGTATATTGAATCCTTTGGACACAATTTAGAAATAAATACTATAGATGAAAGATATAATATTCGAAAAAATATTGGGAACATGGAAAAGGAATTAGATGATAAAGATTTTGTAAGATGCCATAGATCCTATATTGTAGGTTTAAGATATGTAAAAAGGATAGGGAAGAATGAGCTGGAATTAGATAATGGGATAATAATTCCTGTAAGCAGGAGACAGTACGCCAAAACCAATAGGGCCTTTATCGAATATTATAGGGGAGATATGGATAGGGAATAGCATTAACTGATCCACCTAATAATCCATACTCAAAAATTAAATTCTACACATTTAAAGAACTAAACTGAAAGAGCTGAAGAAGTGAAAATAGGGCATGGGATGTATATTTTTACTCATATACCTTCTGGGATTCTTCATTGAGCTATTCAAAACAGCATATAGGGATATATTTTTGAATTATACCATTCCATTCATTGTTATAGCAACTATAATAATTATTAATGATAAAAAGAAAATAGATAAGCAGAGATCATAATTGGCTTTAGAAGTTTAACTCTCAACCAAGAAGTATCTTAGGTTGAGAGTTTCTTATTTTTATATCATTCAAATAATCTATAATACAAAACTTTATATTAAAAATATCAATTTGACTATAGTTTAACAAGGATTATATAATTACATAGGTAGTTTGGAAGGAGGTGCAGTATGTTAAAATTACCGGAAAACTTTGATAGCTATGAGGAAGCGCGAAGGGAAGGTTTTTTGAAGGTA
>JAAYEU010000133.1 GCA_012728595.1 Tissierellia bacterium | reverse complement strand
TATATTATTATTGAAATCTCTAGTGATTTTTTCTATAATTTCGTGTATAATTGTATTCATAAGAATAGCCTCCTTTATTATGATTTTTGTTTTTGACACTTCTATCATAACATATGGGGCTATTCTTTTTTGTATTTTTCCTACAATTATTTTACACTAACCTTCCTACCCTACATAAGGGCAGGAAGTGTTAATTTTCCGCCTTAAGTACCTTCCTCTGCCATTTATTGCTTCTATAGACTAAATATCCATACACACATATTAATAAATTGCTAGAGCTCATGGCAATCCATATGCCTTCAGGACCCAAATTGGTAAAATGTTTAAAAATCTGTATGAGAGGAATCCTTATAAACCATAGCCTTCCAATGGCCATTGCCATAGAATACTTTGTATGGCCTGAGCCCTGATAAAGGCCTTGGAATATGCTAAAAAGTCCTAGAAATGGCATGGTTATGGCAACCTGCCTTAAATAGGATAGCCCCTGCTTGATAACTTCCACATCCCTTTCAGCACTCATGAAGATATTTATGGTCTCCCTATCCTTCCACAGCAAAAATACCATACCAAATATGGATAAGACCAGTGTAAGCTTAACGGCTTTGTGGAAGGCCTCCTCTACCCTATCCATTTGGTCTGCCCCCGTATTTTGCCCCACTATGGAGGTTAAGCCTGCCCCAATTCCCATAGGAGGCTGCAATACCAAGGAGGTTATTCTATTAACCATAGCAAAGGCTGCTAAGGTGGCGGTGCCATAAGAAGCGATGAAACTATTTAAAACTACAAATCCTAGGGCCTCCCCCGATTGACCGATGCTGGCTGGAAATCCAACTTCTAATATCTTTTTAATCATAGCTTTATTAAACTTAAAAGCCTTAAGGCTAGGCCGAATGATTGGAGAATATCTATTCAATACGATTGCACAAGCAAAGGCTAATAAAGCTTGGGAAAGTACAGTAGCAATAGCTGCTCCAGCTACCCCCATTTTAAAAGTAAATATAAAAATTGGATCTAATACTACATTTAACAATGCACTCATAGCACTAAGAATGGTGGGAATCAGTGTATTCCCCTGAGCTGTCATAATGGAATTAAAATTATAAAAGAAGAATACAAAGGGAAAACCCAAAAAACTTATCCTTAAATAGATGTTACTATATGTAGCTAAATCGCCAGTTCCTCCCATTAACTTGATTATATATGGGCTTGATATGTATCCTACTAAGGCAAAAAAAAGGGAAAAGATCATTGATATTACTATTATTTGGCTAGCATATTGATTTGCTTCATCGTCTTTTGATGCCCCAATTAATTGGGATAAGATAGAAGTACCAGCGACGGATATTCCAATTCCTAGGGAAATAAATAAAAATATTACAGGCCATACAAAGGAGGTTGCAGCAAAGGGTACTGAACCCAGTTTACTAACCCAGATGGCATCCGCTAGATTATATAGGGTTTGGATAAAGTTATTGACCATCAAGGGCAAGGATATTACACCAATGGCCTTATACATATTTCCCTTAAGTATCAATTCCTTTCTATCGATTCTTTCCAAAGGACCCACCTCCGCCATATCAACTAATTATATTATAACACCACTATCCACCGAATAAAAGTCCTTAGATAGTCGAAATAATTTTTGTCACTAAAAGAAAAGCTCCTGATAAATATAAGGAGCTTTTCTTAATAGCCATTTAATAAAATGGTTAGCCAAACCAAAGTTTTAATTCCCTTTCAGCACTTTCCTTAGAATCTGAACCGTGGATTATATTTTCAGTCAAGGAGTAGGCCAAATCCCCTCTAATAGTTCCAGGCAGAGCCTTTTTAGGGTCCGTACTTCCTATCATCTGCCTCATAACCTCAATAGCTGACTCCCCTTCCACCTCCATAGCCATCACTGGCCCTCTGGTAATATAGTCTACTATCTCTTCAAAAAAAGGTTTCTCCCTATGCTCTATGTAGTGTTCTTCTACCAGCTCTCTGCTAGGCTGAAATAGTTTTGCTCTGGTGATGTTAAAGCCTTTCTTTTCTATTCTACCAATTATTTCCCCTACAAGCTTTCTTTCCACTCCATCGGGCTTAATCATTATAAACGTTCTTTCCATCCTATCACCTCGAGTTTTTTAAATATTATAGCACATCTCTACACCCTATCCAATATTTTTGCCAAGCTTGAAATATTTTATATTACTAGCTATTCCCTTTCCAAATAGGTAATAGTAGCTAGATACATATTCCCTTGTTCTATATACTCAATATCCACTATTTCAAGTAGCCTTTCTTCATTTTCTAAAATCCATTGGTTGACCTTTCCCTCCACATTACAATCTCCATAATCTACTATGGATATATGTTTCATCCTATCACTCCTTAAGAATATATTCATTATCAATATATTCTTAAGGCTAAAATAGTTTCATAATTTACAAAAATAAAAAGGGCAGTCCATTATGCCCCTTTTAAAAGTTCTAGAACTTATCATACAGGATATCCTCTTCAAGGATTCCCTTTTCCTTTAATAAGGCCACTACCGTATCTATCATAGCAGGGCTGCCACACAGATAGGCCTCCTTATCCTTTGGATCCTTGATGTGCTTGTCTAAGAGTACATTCACCCTTCCCCTTTCTCCAGTCCAATTGTGTTCATCTAGGGCTCGTGAAAGGGTTGGAATGAACTTAAAATCATATAGGGTCTCTTCTAACTCCCTCAATTCATCCAACAGGAATAAATCCTCCGGGGTCCTAGCTCCAAAGTAAAACCTAGCCTTCCGCTTGATATTCTCATCCCTCATATGGTAAAGTATTGAAAGAATTGGGGCCATCCCAGTTCCCACTGCCACTAAAATCATCTCGTTATCATATTTGTCCCTGTAATAGAAATCTCCATAAGGACCATTTATATGGACTGTATCACCTACTTTTAAATGTTTATGAACATAGGTAGTAGCTATTCCATTGGGCACATATCCTATAATCAAATCTATATAGCTTTTCTCAGAAGGAGGTGAAGCTATAGAATAGGCCCTATAAACCTCTTCATCGTTTCCTTCATATTTTGGAGCCTTAAGTTGGATATATTGACCGGGCTTAAAGTTGATCTCCTCTCCTTCTTTAAATCTTAACCTTAATTTCTTTATCACAGGAGTCATATCTTCTATGGATTCTACCCTTACCTCGTATTCCCTTACATTAAATAATTCTTCGGGGATTTCTATCTTCATATCCTCTTTTATCTTGCACTGGCAGGAAAGCCTAATACTTTCTTCCAGCTCATCTTTAGTAAGCCAGGGTAGTTCGGTAGGCAATACAGGTCCGCCACCCTCCACTACTTTTACCTTACAGTAGCCACAAGTTCCCTTGCCACCACAGGCAGAAGGTATGAATATCTTTTCATTAATTAGGGTTGCCAGTAAGGTATTCCCCCCATCAACTATATATTCCTTATCCTCATTTATGATTAACTTCTTCTCCCCATAATTGGCCACAGTCCGGTCTGCAATAGTTAAAAGTAAGGCCAAGAGGCCGGTAAAGGCGGTAACGGTAACGGTGGTAATTACTATAGTATTCACACTATCCCCCCTATTGAATCTGTACTATGCCGGAAAAACCTACAAAGGCTAAAGCCATAAGCCCCGTTATAATAAGGGTAATTCCCGGACCTTCTAAGCCCTTTAGCAATTTATTGTTCCTAATCCTCTTCCTTGCACCTGCCATAGCCACTATAGCTAATGTCCATCCCAGTCCTGAACCTATAGCAAATCCTACCGATTGTAAGAAGGTATATTGTCTAATTACCATGAATAAGGAAACCCCTAATATGGCACAGTTAACAGTAATAAGAGGTAGAAAAATTCCTAAGGCGTAGTAAAGGTTTGGAAAATACCTTTCAATTATCATCTCCAGTAGCTGGACAAAGGCTGCAATACTTATGATGAATACTATAAACCTTAAGTACTCTAAATTTAAAGGCACTAATATATTATGGTAGATGAAGTAATTCAATATGGTGGTAAAGGTCAATACAAAGGTCACTGCCTGCCCTAATCCGAAAGATGTAGGTATTTCGTTGGACACTGCAATAAAGGAACACATTCCAAGGAAATAGCTAAATATCATATTGTTTGTAAATATGGCTGCAAAGAATATGACTAAAGGATTAAGTTCTATCATCAGTTAACTGCACCCCCTTCTTTCTTCTCCTCTGACTCCTTACTTCTAGCCCACCAAACGATAACTCCCAGTATGAAGAAGGCTGCTGGAGGCATTACCATTATGGTCCAGTTGGTCCACCAATCTCCAAACACCCTATATCCAAAAATTGTTCCAAATCCAAATAGTTCTCTGATAAAAGCAATAACTAATAACACTATGGTATATCCTAAGCCAGAAGCTATTCCATCTAAGAAGGATGGTAGAGGAGGATTGTTTTGGGCATAGCCCTCGCATCTTCCCATGATTATACAGTTGGTAATAATTAACCCTACATAAGGACCTAAGGCCTTACTCATTTCTGGCAAGTAGGCTTTTAAAAATATATCCACTATTATTACATACACAGAAATAATAAGTACTTGAACCATCATCCTAATGTGTTTTGGAGTAAATTGCCTTATAATAGAAACCGTTAGGGATGATAAGGCCGTAACAAATATTAAACCCAAGCCCATTATTAATGAATTTATCATTAGATTTGTAACGGCTAAAGAAGAACATATTCCAATAATCTGTTTAAAAACGGGATTATCATCCCATAAGCCCATTTTAAAAATCTTCTTTGGACTATCACCTGCCATCTATTCTCCCCCTCCTCTTTTACTGATGAATTCAAATATATCCTCATTTAAGAAATTAACTACCGAATTAGAGGTTTGAGTAGCTCCAGCAATAGAATCTACATTTCCCCTAGGAGCAGGTCTAAATATAATATACTCTCCTCCTTCAGCCTCAGTTAAATCCAGCCCCCTAAATTGCTCCTTAAACCAATCTTCCGATATCCGACCACCTAATCCTGGCGTCTCGCTGTGGTGAGTAAAATCTATTCCCAATAGTCTGCTATAGTCTGCCGATACTGCAGCATATCCTTGGACTGTACCCCACAAGGCTGACCCTCCAACTGGAAAGGCGTATCCGATTACTTGGTCCCCCTCTTTTGCCACATATATGCCTTTTTCTTCCGTTTCCTCAATATATTGATTAAAAATCCTTTCAATTTCCTTGGGATCATCAGAAGGTAGGTCCATATCGAATACATAGAGTAAAGTCCTCCTCAATTCCGTTTCTTCATTTAAGGCTATTACATCTGCTGTAGCATAATTTAGGTAAGCCAATATCAGGGTAAAAAAGGCGGTAATTATGACCATAAAAAGAATTGGATAGCTAAAGGACTTTTTCATGCCGTCACCTCTTTTCTTCCCTCTTTCCTGATCTTCTTAATATAATTTACTCCCTCATCTATGATTGGAGCAAAGGTATTCCCAATTAATATGGCAAACATCATTCCGCCAGCAAAGAGTGCATACCCTCGTATTATTACCGTAACTAAGCCTATTAAAATTCCATATATGAACTTGCCTTCCTTAGTTCTTGGAGAGGATATTGGATCAGTTGCCATAAAGACCATTCCAAATAGGAAGCCCCCTGAAAGTATGCCGAAAATTGGGTTTGGAATTTGTGGATTTCCTAATAGGTATAATAGTCCACTTAAGCCTGTAAATCCTACTAAAACACCTGCCATAGTCTGCCAGGCTGCAACCTTTTTATATAATAGGTATATTCCAGCTAAGATGATTAAAATAGCGCTAGTTTCCCCTAAAGAACCGGGAACATTTCCAAGAAGTAATCTTGATAAAGCTACCATTTCTCCAGTTTCTCTAAAAATTAGCATGGGAGTTGCCTGAGATACCGCATCGATTGATTCGGTAATATATGTAGCAAATCCCCCGGGAAAAGCTGTAGCTACTTCAGACCACTTAATTGTTAAGGGCTCGGGAAAGGTAATATATACGAAGGCCCTAGCTACCAAGGCTGGATTAAATAAATTCCTTCCAAAGCCACCGAAGACCTCTTTTCCAAAAAAGACTCCAAATACTATACCGACTACTGCTATCCATATAGGGGTGCTAGGCGGCAGGGTCAATATATAAAGAATGCAGGTTACAAAAATTGCTTCAGATATCTTCTTTCCTTGAATCTTTTCATAAATCCATTCGGTCCCTACTCCAAATAGTGTAACCCAGAACAATAAGACCAAGGTTCTCCATCCAAAAAAATATATAGAAGAAATAGTTATTGGAATTAAAGATATTATAACTGTTCTCATCATATTCTGCTTAATAAAATACTTTTTCATAAAGTCCGATAGCAAAATACCACCTCCAGTAATTAATAATAAGTCAACCCATTTACTTATACTAATATATTCCCTTATATTCTAAAAAAAACATTTATCCACTAGTTTATGGGAATAGAACTTAAAAAAGTAGTTGAAAATGATAATAGTTATCATTTACATCCTCTTTCTTTTGTGGTATACTATAAATCGGCTTAAAATTATCGCGGCAAATCTATAATATGGAGAGGATAATTTTGGCAAAAAAGATGAATCCTAGATTTAAGGAATGTAGAAGGCTAGGATTAAATGTTTGTGGCCATCCAAAGGCCATGAATAGAGCAAAAAAAGGTAGTTCTAGAGCAGATAAAAAGCTATCTGCCTACGGTATGCAATTGCTGGAAAAACAAAGATTAAGAGCCTATTATGGCGTAATGGAAAAACAATTTAAAGGATATGTAAGGGAAGCTAAAAAAGCAAAGGGACAAACAGGCGAAACACTAATTAGAATATTAGAAACCAGATTGGACAATATAGTATATAGATTAGGCTTTGCCTCATCTATAAGGCAAGCAAGACAGATGGTAGTACACGGTCATATTAGGGTTAACGGTAAAAAGGTAGACATTCCTTCATATAGGGTAAATATAGGAGATGAAATTTCATTAAAGGAAAGATCGAGAAATATTGAATTGTTTAGAGAGAACTTCCTATCTTCCTTCCCAAATATGTATCCTTATCTAGAAAAAGATGAGTCTAGTTTTTCCGGTAAATTGATTAGATACCCAGAAAGAGAAGAAATACCAATTGAAATTGACGACCAATTAGTAGTTGAATACTATTCAAGACTTGCATAATATTAAGGGACTTAAGGCTAAAAGCTTTAAGTCCCTTAATTTATACCCCTATCCATCCTTTTAGAAAAATCTATTACCATTCTCTCATATTCTTCTTCCATCAAAGGAGAGGTAAGTAAAAAATCTGCTGTAGACCGATTAGTTGCAACAGGAATATCGTATAATACGGCTATTCTAAGTAAGGCCTTTACATCTGGATCATGGGGTTGAGCTTCCAAGGGGTCCCAGAAGAATATTAAAAAGTCTATATCCCCCTCTGCTATTCGTGCGCCTATTTGCTGGTCTCCTCCTAAAGGTCCAGATTTATAAGCATGGACTGGTAATTTTACCATATCCGATATTAAGCTAGCAGTTGTCCCCGTTCCACATAAAAAGTGCCTGCCTAACTTCCCCTTATTTTCCCTAACCCATTCTATTAGGTCCTTCTTTCTATTATCATGAGCGATTAGGGCTATGCGTTTTTGTTTCTTCATCTTTATTATCATTTTATTTCTATCCATGTGACCAACTCCTTCATCTTAGTAATTTTACTTTATACGATTTCCAATAAAATAACAATCCCTATATGGAATATATTTGAGATTATTGGTGGACTTTGGTAAAATTATACTAACTATGAAAGGAGGAATGGTTGTATGGATTTTAAAATCGGTAAAGGTGGAGAAGTAACAATAATTCCTGTATTTAAAGATAGTGAAAAATTACCTGAATTCGATGAACTATATCAATTTTTAAAGGAGAAAGAAATATTTTCAGCAAAAGTTGGAGAAGTATATGCTGATATAGGATATAAGGGGGATAAGGTAGTATTAATAGGATTAGGTGAAGAAGAAAAGCTTACTGTAGACTCCATTAGAAAGGCCTATTATCAGGCTGGAAAAGAGCTTATGAAGTTTAAAGTTGAAAGTATCCAAGTTGAAGTACCTGAATTTAAAAACATCTGCTATATTGATGAAATTCAAGGAATGATAGAAGGGTTGTTACAGTCTGAATACAGCTTTGAAAAATACCTAAGCCAAAAGAAGATAAAACCCAGCGTAAGAGAAGTTTACTTAAATATAATAGAGGGTAAGAAGGCAGAAGCAATTGATAAAGCCATTGAGGAAGTTAAAAACATCATAGATGGTGTATTCTTAGCAAGGGATTTAGTCAATGAACCTGCTATGACCATGACTCCTAAAATACTAGCAGAAAAGGCTAAGGAAGAATTAGAAGGATTAGGAGTAGATGTTAAAGTTTATGGCCAAGAGGAAATAGAAGAATTGGGTATGGAGGCCTTCCTAGCCGTTTCCAAGGGTTCTGCCCAGGAACCTCAATTGATAGTGATGGAATACAAGGGCAATGAAGAAGCCGAAGAAAAGTTAGCCTTAGTTGGTAAAGGCCTAACCTTTGACTCTGGTGGCTACTGCATAAAACCAGGAGATAGCATGAATACCATGTTCACCGATATGGCAGGGGCTGCAGCAGTAATAGGTGCTATGAAAGCCATTGCCAAATCTAAGCTAGATAAGAATGTGGTAGCGGTAGTAGCTGCTTGTGAAAACCTAATATCTGGCGCTGCCTATAAACCTGGAGATATCATCGGCTCCATGTCAGGAAAGACTATAGAGATTTTAAATACCGATGCAGAAGGAAGGCTTACACTGGCCGATGCCTTATGGTATGCTGTAAAGAACCTAAAAGCAAATAAGGTTATAGATGTGGCAACATTAACTGGGGCTTGTGTGGTGGCCTTAGGAAATATAAATACGGGAGCTATTACCAATAATGAAGACTTTATGGAAGAGGTTAAAAAGGCAAGCCAAATAGCAGGAGAGCCAGTTTGGGAGCTTCCAAACCATGATGAATACAAGGAATTAAATAAAGGGGATTTTGCAGATTTGAAGAACACTGGCGGCAGAGGAGCAGGAACCATAACTGCTGGCCTATTCCTAGGAGAATTTGTTGACGATACTCCATGGGTTCACTTGGATATTGCCGGAACCTCCTATAACAGCAAGGCTCGAGGATATCTACCTAAAGGGGCTACAGGAGTGCCAGTAAAGACCCTATACTACCTGGCAAAGAATTTTAAGAACTAAATAAAGATTAATAACGCTCTTTTCTATGAGAGAAAAGAGCGTTAACAATTCATCTTGAAATTAAGTGCAAAGTATGCTACAATATAAATTGTCTTGGGCGATTGGCTCAGGGGTTAGAGCGCCACGTTGACATCGTGGAGATCATTGGTTCAAATCCAATATCGCCCACCACACAAAAAGGAACTAAGGATATCCTTAGTTCCTTTTTTATATCAATAAAGCATCGTAAGTATTGGGGTTAATAAGCCTATTATCCCACCTAATAGGCCTCCTAACCAGGTTATGGCTTTTAGCTCCCTGTTAGCAATCTCAAGTATAAGTTCTTCTGTAAAGGCTACATCGAAACTATTTATCTGGTCTTCTACTATCTTGGAAATATTGAAAGCCTTCACCATATTAGGCAATTGATTTTTTATTAAATTTTCTATTATAATCTTCAAAAAATTAACTATACTTAAAATGTCATCTTCATTAATATCAACTATTAAGGATGATATAGACCTGTTTAAAATGCTTTCAATAGCCTTATCTACAGTAGAGAGTATGTGATCATAAAAGCTTTTAGAGTTTAAAAAACTCTCCAACTCCCTTTTTATTAAATCTAACAGATAGCTTTTTATATTTTCCTCTTCCCCTTCAAGCTTGTTCTTTAATTTATCTATAATCTTATATTGATTATCTTCCTTCAGGACATTTTTTATAATGATTTCAGAGACAACTGACATATCCTCTTCCTTTAAATCCTTTACAAAATCCCCTAATAGATAGCTAATTTCCTTTTCAAATATTTTATCTACCATAAGGAGTATAAAGGATAAGATTTCCTTACTCCTTTCAGCTTTATTGAGATATTCCTCCAGTAGGCTTAATATTTTATCCGATATGGTTTCTGGATTAATAAATATGGCTATTAGTTTATTCATATTATGGGATAATATATCACTAATCCAGTTTTTAAACTGCCCCTTTACCCTAGGATTATCCAATATATTCTTCAGTAGTTTTACTATATTTTCCTCATTTTGAAGGATGAAATCCTTAAAACTATTAACTATATCCTCTGGAATGATTTCAGAAAGGCTCCTATCATCCTGAGAAAGCGTATTTAATTTCTCCATCAACAATCCACTTAATTCTTCCTTTACTTCATCGGAATTGGCCAAATAATTTAAGAAACTTTCAATTTTCCCTTCTATAATCCCATATATATTATCCCTAGAGACTATAAATATATATTCATCTATTAATTTAATCAATCTGTCCTTGAATTGGTCTTTCCTAAAGTTTAAGGCTATTAAACTGGCTAACTTTTTCTTAATGTCTTCTTTTCTGCCTTCAAACTCACCATAGTTTAAGCTTGAAATTAAATCTTCCAAAGTCCTTTCTTCATGCTTAAGCCTATTTATATAATGGATTATGACCTTTTCTATGGAACCCTCATTCTTAAATAAGGCATCTACCACTACCTCTGGCGAAAGCAGATACTCTCCTACAGCCTCCCCTATGCTCTTTGCAATCCTATTTTTCTCCTTGGGAATAAGGCCAGGAGTAAAGGGGATGGGTATATTGAATATTCTCTTCTCATAATGGGGCCTAAATAGCATCTTTATAGCAATCCAGTTGGTAATATATCCTATAACTCCGCCTACTATAACTGGTATTATATAGTTCACGTTTTCACCTCTTAAATTTTGACTTGCTAATATTATTGTAAATGAAAATTTATCCATGTCAATCTAATAATAGTAAAAGACCAACCTAATTGAGATATAATGGTTGGTCTTGATATATTATATATCTATTATATCCAATTTTTCTAAATCATATTGCCTAATAATCCTCATCAATTTTAAAGCATATTCAGGGTCTGTAGCATAGCCAGTCCTCTTTAGAGCCCAGGCACCTAAATAGCTATTATGCATCACTTGTCTAAAGGGTTCATATCTATTTGAACTTAATAGGAAATCCTTGTGGTCATTCCAGCTTTCTTCCACGCTATTATAGGCCCTAAACTCTGCATCTACACGATAGGTTTGACCATTGTATACTTCCCAAGTATTATAGATAACCGATCCCGCTGGCCCCTTACCCTTTATTCCAAATAGGTTGTAGGATAATTTGCCGCTATACTTGTCTACAGGTACACTCTGTCCCCATCCCGTTTCTAAAATAGCTTGAGCAGTTTGCAAGGCTGCAGACATTCCTGTCTTTTCCCAAGAACCTTTTGCTAGTTCTGAAGCTAGCCCTAAAAACTTATCCTTTTCAATTACGGCTACCGCTTTATATGTTTCTCCTAGATATACCCTAAAGGGAATCTCATGGCTAGTAATTTCCTTGCCATTTAATTTTCCTACAGCCACCAGTTTCCAATAGCCTGTATCTTCTTCCTTTGGGGTATAGGCATGTTCAGATTGAGGATCCATATCTTTTGCAAGTATCTTCTTTTCATTTGTATCCCTGTTAGTTAGGATTAAACTTACACTATCCAAGTCTACATTGCTTCTAACCCTTAATTTAACCGTATCACTTACAACCTGATTTGGCCCTATTCCATCTAAGAGTATTATAGCTTGTCCAGTGGTCTTAACCCTTATTGGTTGGCTTTCAAAAACCTTTCCCCTTGTATCCTTGACCCTAACAAATGCCTCCTTTTCCCCAGTGGTTTCAGGGCCTGGAAACCATCTATAACTACCATAAGGCATGGTGGCAAGCAGCTTTTCCTCCTTGGTCTTTGGGTCCCTTATCAGGTATTGGGTTTCAGTTACATCGAAATTCCTAGCTGCCATTAAGTTTACAGGTTTATCTATTACTTGTCCCTCATTAAGGCCAGCTAAAGAAAGTTTTGGCTTAACTTCAACTCTTGCAGCAATTTCATTGCTTTCATGTGGCTTATCTTCCATATCGTAGACTATTGCCTTAAAGGAATAGTTGCCATTATCCCTTACACTAGCTTGCCAGCTATATTCTCCATAAGGGTCTAGGGGAGAATCTTCACCAACTATTTTTGTTTCATTCTTATCCAAATTGGTAATCTGGTATTCCACTCGGGATGCTATAAAGCTTATATCCACCCCTAAATTCACCACATCATCCAAAACTTCCCCTTCTTTAACCCCTCTTAGGGAAACCTTAGGAACTACATCTAAATAGACCTGGATTGCATCTCCTCCTATAAACTGTCCATTTTCATCGTATATGGCTGCTACCAATACCCTTTCTCCTTTATCCCCTAAATTGGGAATCCAGGAATAGCTTCCCTTTAAATCCATCCCTCTGGCTACTACAAAACCTTCTCTACTTTCAGGACTTAATAATAGGTATTTTATCTCCTTGCCATTAATAGAACTTCCCTCAAGAAAATCTATTTCCAACTCCGTCCTTCCCCTAATAACTTGTCCAGCTTCTAAACCCTTAATCTTTACAGGGAAAAAGGCTTCTATATCGGAAGGATTATTGGAGTCGACTTTAACTATCCTATTTTCTTCATCCCATCCTATTCCGACCCCTAAGGCATTACCCACTAGGCGTAAAGGCACATAGGTCCGATCATTTATAAGCTTTGGAGTAGTATCGCTTAAAATATAGTCCTTTTTTCCATCCATGGCCATTACTAGGTAACTGCCAATCTTTAAATCCACCAAGCGGTCTCCTTTTTCGATGATAACCCTTCTTTCTTCACTCTTCCAATCCACCTTTGCCCCTAGCTCTTCAGCAACAAACCTTATTGGAACCAAAGTTCTTCCCCTTTCGATTATGGGACTAGCCTTTGATGTAATATCCTTTCCATCTACCATTAATCTAATAGGCCTTGCAGCAAAAGAATAGAAACTAGAACTTTGGGGCAAAAGTATTGTTAAGATTAGAATGGACAGGATTAGCCTTTTTGTCCTTCTTCTATTCACTCTTTCACTCCTTCCATTTTATCTCAAATAATCCGTATCTTTATTATAACTTAAATGCCTAACAACTTATATATTATCAATATTAAATTCATATTACAAATTTAATAGGAAAACTGCTATAATAGATAGGATTAATGATATAATATTTATGAAAGATTATTTTTCACCAATTTGAGGAGGAAGTTTATGAAGAAGAAAGTAATTCTAGGTATGAGCGGTGGAGTAGATTCTTCAGTTTCCGCCCTTTTGTTAAAGGAAGCAGGATATGAAGTAATAGGACTATTCATGAAGAATTGGGATGAAAAGGACGAATTTGGAGTATGTACTGCTACACAAGATGCCAACGATGCTAGAAGGGTAGCCAATCAGTTAGGCATTCCCTTTTATACCATAAATTTTGAAAAGGAATATTGGGATAGGGTGTTTACCTATTTCCTAGATGAGTATAAGAAAGGCAGAACCCCTAACCCAGATGTAATGTGTAATCAAGAAATTAAGTTTAATTCTTTCTTGGAATATGCTTTAAAACTAGATGCCGACTATATAGCCATGGGCCATTATGCCCAGGTGGAAGAAAGGGATGGAAAATACTACCTTCTAAGAGGAAAGGATAGGAATAAGGATCAAAGCTATTTCCTATCTCGAATAGGACAAGATGCCCTTTCTAGAACTCTATTTCCAGTTGGCCACCTTGAAAAGAAGGAAGTCAGAGAAATAGCAGAGAAGCATAATCTATATACGGCTAATAAGAAGGATTCTACAGGAATATGTTTTATAGGAGAAAGGGATTTCGATGAATTCCTAGAAAGATACCTCTTGACCAAGGAAGGGGATATAGTAGATGTAGATGGAAATGTATTAGGAAAACATAAAGGCCTAATCCATTATACCCTAGGCCAAAGAAGGGGCATAGGCATTGGAGGAATAGGAACTGGAGAACCCTGGTTTGTGGTTGGGAAAAATTTGAAGAAAAATATATTATACGTTGCCCAAGGGGCAGAGCATCCAGCTCTATTCTCCGTTTCACTAATAGGAGAATCCCCCGCCTGGATTTTAGGAGAAGCTCCTTCTATGCCTTTAAAGTGCACTGCCAAGTTCAGGTATAGGCAGGATGATATTCCTGTTACTGTAGATGCGTTGGATGATGGAAATATCCACATTAAGTTCGATAAGCCGGTAAAAGCAGTAACTCCCGGCCAAGTAGCCGTTTTATACCAAGATGAGGTATGTCTAGGAGGGTCTATCATAAAATCCATAGAGCCTCTAGACAAGAAGTATGAATATCTAAACAGAGCTTAGCAGGAAGTGGAATTGCCTTTTTCTTGACAAACTATAAACTTAGTGCTATCATATAGGAAAACTGAATAAAAATCCTCATCCTCCACGGGTGAGGTAGAGGCGCGGTTACTAAGAGTATCTATACGGAAGCCGGAAGCTAATGAAGTATAGAGAAAGGAGTCACCGCCGAAGCATCAGATCACCAAAATCTGGTGCTGGGCCTGCATCGAATAGGTGTAGGACTGTCATCATAGTATTGCCCGCTACTATGATGTTGAGCTATCTCACTTTGGGCCAGAAGGGAGCGAGAGGAATGTCGTTAGCTTTGCTATTATGAGCATTTGACATTACCTGTCAAGTGCTTTTTTATTTGTCAAAAATCCATGCAAATTAATACTATCTAGGAGGTAATAAGATTGATAAACGAAGCACATGAACTAAAAACTACAGTAAAATCTGATGATTCCAGAGAATCAGGTTTCAAGAAGGAAATAGGCCTCTTTGGGGGTATAAGTATTTTAGGTGGAATAATGGTTGGTTCTGGTATATTCTACCTGGGCTCCTATGTCTTAATGAGATCGGGTATGAGCCTAGGCCTATCTTTAGTAAGTTGGATTCTGGGTGGTTTAGTTTCCCTCTTAGGGGGTATCTGTTATGCAGAGCTAGGGGCATCCGATCCTCGTGCTGGCGGTATGACTGTATATCTGTCTAAGGCCTATTCCCCTATTGTCGGTTTCCTATGTGGATTTACCAGCTGGCTAATAGGTGGACCAGGCTCCATTGCAGCTATAGCTATAGCTTTACCCAGTGCACTAACCCTTATATTCCCTATGGGAGAATGGACTATAAAACTAATTGCTATTGGATTAATTGTAGGTTTAACCCTTGTAAACTACTTTGGTGTAAAATCTGGGTCCAGGCTACAAAACATTTCCATGGTGGCAAAACTAATCCCCATTGGAATCATAATGGTTTCTGGTCTTTTATTCGGAAAGGTAAATCCAGACTTAAGTTTAATGCCTAAAACTGGCCATGTAAATTTTTCCTCCATTCTTGGAATGGTGGCCTTTTCAGTAATTGCCAGTTTATGGGCATATGAGGGCTGGACCAATTTAAATTCAGTAGCTGAAGAGGTAAAAAACCCTAGGAGAAACTTACCCCTTGCAATAATAATATCCATAGTTTCCATAACTATTTTATATACACTATTCAATTATTCCATATATAGGGTTATTCCCTTTAACGAAATTGAAGGCCTACTGGCCAATAACGAATACTATCTAGGAAGCTATGCTGCTGAAAAATTGATGGGTAGATGGGGCAGCCTATTGGTAATCATAGGCATGGTGGTAGCCATGTTTGGGTCTTTAAATGGATGTATACTAGCTTTTCCAAGGGTCCATTATGCCATGAGTGTGGAGGGCCATTTCTTCAAGAGCTTTGGAAAATTACATCCAAAATATAAGGTTCCCCATGTTCCACTAATAGTACAGGGTGTGATTTCAGTAATATTAGTCTTATTAAGAAACCTAGACCAATTAACTTCTTTAGTGGTGTTTTCAGGCATGCTATTTAATACCCTGGGAGTATTTGCAGTGATAATCTATAGAAGGAAGTTTTCTGACTTAAAGAGACCCTACAAGGTTATAGGATATCCATTTACAATCATATTAACGACCCTGATATTCATAGGCTTGATGATTAACACCCTAATAGAAGACCCTCAAACCTCCATAATAGGTTTACTTATTCCGGCTATAGGAATACTCTTCTACTTCTACTTTGATAGACGAAACAAGCAATAAAAATAAAGGAGATGATTTTATTGACAACCATACTTACTAACGGCAAAATCTATGTTGAAAAGGGTAAGTTCGTGGAAGCCTTACTTATTGAAGATGGAGTAATTAAAGAAATTGGCTCCAAGGAAGAGATATTGAAAAATAAGGCTGACCATGTAATAGACTTGGAAGGAAAGACGGTATTACCTGGATTTAACGATAGCCACCTGCATTTAATTGGACTAGGGGCCTTTATGTCTTCCTGTAATTTAACCCAAGCCAAATCCATAGATGAGATAATTGAAATTGGCAAGAAATTTTTAGAGGAAAATAAGAATATGAAGGTCTTGTCCGGCCGGGGCTGGAATCAGGATTATTTTACTAGTGGGGAAAAAAGGCTATTAAATCGCCATGACCTAGATAAGATTTCTACTGAAATCCCCATAGTCTTTGATAGGGTTTGTGGCCATGTGGCCGTCGGAAACACCAAGGCTATAGAGCTATTGGGAGTAGATGAAAATACAGTAGTAGACGGCGGAACCATAGAATTAGGTGAAGATGGAAAGCCCAATGGAATCTTCAATGAAAATGCAGTAGCTTTAATAAAATCGGTAATTCCCGAAAAAAGCAATGAGGATATAGAAAGTGAATTCTTAAAGGCGGCTGATTATGCCCTAAGTCTAGGGATAACCTCAGTCCAGTCCTGTGATGCTTCCGATAAGGATTTCAAAAATATCTTTAACATCATCCATAATATATATGACAGTGGAAAGACTAAACTAAGATACGGATTCCAATTTAACTTCCAAGATATAGAGGATTTTAAGGAATACCTGGAAACGGAATTTAAAACTGGCCAGTACGATGAGAAATTTTTATCCAGAGGAGCCTTGAAGCTATTTAAAGACGGTTCATTGGGGGCTAGAACTGCTTATATGTTAAAGGATTATGAAGATGCACCGGGTACAAGGGGAGTTGAAGCCTTAAGCGATGAACAGTTGGAAGACTTGTGTAAGTTGGCTACTGAACATGGAATCAGGGTTGTAACCCATGCCATCGGGGATGGGGCTGTAGAAAGCGTAATAAGAGCCTATGAAAAGACCATGATAAATGGCAAAAATCCTCTTCGCCACGGGATAGTTCACTGCCAAATTACTAGTAAAGACCAACTAGAAAGGATTGCCAGATTGAATATACCCATAATGTATCAACCCATATTTTTAGACTACGATATTAAAATAGCAGAATCCCGTGTTGGAAAGGAATTGGCAAGCAGCTCCTATGCCTTTAATACCCTATATAAGCTTGGAGCCCCTATAAGCTTGGGTACTGATGCCCCGGTAGAAGATTGCAATCCCTTCCCCAACATCTACTGTGCAGTAACCAGAAAAGGCCTAGATGGCAAGCCTGAAGGCGGATTCTATCCAGAAGAGAAAATGGAAGTAGAAGATGTAATCGATGCCTACACCATCGGAAGCGCCTACAATGAATTTAAAGAGGATTTTAAGGGAAGATTGAAGGTAGGATATGTAGCTGATTTAATAGTATTGGATAAAGATATATTTACCATAGATGAAGAAGAAATTAAGGATATTAAAGTGGAAAAAACCATGGTAGATGGAGAGTTTGTATACGTAAGATAATATATATAATAGATTAAAAAATATGAGCATGGTAGCTAATCCATGCTCATATCAGACTGAAGACAAAGTATAAATTTTTTATAAAAAAGCAGAAAATCCTTGAAAGCAAAAAGGATTTTCTGCTTTTTTGTAGAATATATAATATATAATATATTTTTAAATGAGGTGTTGTTATGCTAACGATAAATAAATCTGATAAAAGAAATCAAGTTGAAATCATATCTATTGACCAATTGGTCCCAAAAGATCATTTAGTTAGAAAACTTGATGCTTGCATAGATTTTAGCTTTA
>JAAYEU010000132.1 GCA_012728595.1 Tissierellia bacterium | reverse complement strand
TTCAAGACGGACAAAATCCTTCTCTTCATACGGTCACATCCTTAATAAAATAATCTAAATTCTTTCATACCTATATTATATAATTTATTTTCACCCATACAAATACAGGGTATAATAAAAATGTAGAAAAGATAAATATACTGTTTAAAGGGAGGGATTATGATAAGAAGGTATGTAAAAGTAGCTAGCATTTGGTTGTTAATTCTATTTGTATTGATTAATTTTCCTTTAAAGGGAGAAGCTGAAGAGGCCCTTGTAATAAGCAGGTGGCTAGTAAACTCGGAAATAGAGGAAGATGGCGATTTAAAGGTTATAGAAGACATTACATTTAGATTTAATGATAAGTTTAATGGAGTGTTTAGGGAGATTATCTTAACTGGAACCGATGGGGTAGAAGGACTTAAAGTAGCAGAAATGTTAAGAGGAGAAGAAATTTTCTATACTCCTGTAGACACAGCCAATAATGGGGATAGCAATGTGTTTATGACAATATTAGAAGGAAAAGGAATAAATATTAAAATATTCTCTCCATCTGAGGACGAGGAGAAGACCTTTAGGTTATATTACACAGTTAAAAATGTAGCTAATAGATATAATGATACGGGAGAATTATATTATAAATTCTTAGGAGAAGAAAACGCTACTCCTATAGATTTCTTTGGAGTAAACATAAAACTACCCCAAGCCAGAAATGACAAGGTCCATATATTTGGCCACGGCCCATCTAATGGCTTTATCCAATTTCAAGAGGATGACCTGATTAGATTAGAAGTAGAAAAACTACCTAAAAACTCCTCCATAGAGGCTAGAATACTATTCCCAACAGACTTTATCCCAAATTCAACCAATATAATAGCTAGAGATGCCTACGATGACATAATGGAGGAAGAGCTGTCCTATATAAAGGAAGTAGAAGAAAAGCAGATTAGGGATGAGGTAAATAGAAATCTATTTAATAATCTATCCACCCTTGTGGCAGCCTTGGGAATGGCCTTTATAATATTTACCTTCTACAGACTAAGGAGAAATATAGATATCCATGATTACCTGGCTGATCGCTTTAGTCCTGATGATTGTACTCCAGCGGTGGCAGCTTACTTAAATAATAGTATGCTTAATTCCAGTTCAATAATGGCTACTATCTTCGACCTGGCTAGGAAGGGTTATATCTCCATAGAAGAAAAAGGGGAATATAAAAGAAATATTAAGAACTTCCAACTGACTAGGCATGAAAAATCTACCGACTCCCTATTAGAGCATGAGAAGTATTTTATCCATTGGCTATTTGATGAAGTAGGAGATGGATATAGTGTAAGCACTAAGGAAATAGAGAATTACGGCAAGAAAAATAGCATGAACTTCAGTAAATCCTATAGAAAATGGTATAAAAAGGTGAAGGAAGACGCAATCAAAATGGGTTATTACGATGACAGGGGTAAAAAACCTGGTGTAATCCTAATAATATTCTCTGCTCTAGCCTTTATGCTCTTCATAATATCCATGGTCTTTGAAGCTTATTATGGGATTATTTTAATATTTATCTTCTTTTTCTCCCTAATTTATGGAATATCCCTTTTGATAAGAAAATCTGATTACGGATATATACAGTATAAGAAATGGCAATATTTTAAAAAGGATATAAAAAGAGTTAAGGATACTTTAAATATAAAGGACCTTTCGCTGTCCTTGGATACTTCCTTGATATATGCCTTAGCCTTGGGAATAGGTTTCAACTCCCTTAAAAAGTTTAAAACATTGATTCCAGAAAGCAATATGCCTGGCCACTGGATATACTGGTATTATTATGCCGGCCCCAGAGGGCAAAATTCCTTTGAGAAGAGCTTAAATAGATCCTTCTCCACCGTTACCCCATCATCTGGAGCTGGTGGAGGATTCTCTGGAGGCGGCGGCGCTGGCGGTGGCGGAGCTGGGGGCTTTTAGCCTTCAAGTAAATCCTTAAGATCCCCTTTTACCCTATAGGGGGTCTTTTTTAATTCTTCAATCTTCTTGCTTCCCGTAAGCAGCATCAAGGCCTTTAGTTTATAGCATAAGCCTTCCAAATATTTATCTGCTTCTTCATAGCTACCTTCTACTAACACCCTCAAAATCATACCGCTTATGCCTACAAGATTTGCTCCTAGCACTAGGGCTTTCAATATATCCACGCTAGTCCTTATACCACCACTAGCTATCAAGGTTAAATCTTTAGAAATTTCCCTACATTGGATAAGGCTTAAGGCAGTAGGGATTCCCCAAGAATAAATGTCGGTAAAATCTATTTCATCCTGCCTTCTGGCTTCTATCTCTATGAAGTTGGTACCGCCCTTTCCCGATACGTCTATATACCTAATACCTATATCATATAGCTTTTTAGCCACAGCCTTTGAAATCCCAAAGCCTACCTCCTTAACTATGACTGGCTTTTCTATATTAGAGACTATATCTTCTATATTTTTTAATATTCCCTTAAAGCTTCTATCCCCCTCTTTCATCACCAACTCCTGTGCCGGGTTTAAATGGATTTGAATCCCATCTGCTTCTAATAGGTCCATGGCAAACTTTGCATCCTCTAAGCTGGCATGGCCACTTAGGTTTGCAATTACTATCCCCTCACTTCCCATGTTTTTTCTAACCACTTTAAAGGAATCATGGCTACCCTTATCCCTTAAGGCTATGGTTTGGGAGCCTACAGCCATGGGAATTCTATATTTCTTTGCAAGTTTAGACAAGCTTCTATTTATTTCCCGGGAAAAGTCAGTTCCTCCCG
Source organism: Tissierellia bacterium (assembly GCA_012728595.1). Taxonomy (GTDB): domain Bacteria; phylum Bacillota; class Clostridia; order Tissierellales; family Tepidimicrobiaceae; genus Tepidimicrobium. Next base: position 9,855 of record JAAYEU010000132.1, on the reverse strand, counting down.
TCATAGCGTTTATCAATACAGGATACTGGATTTTCTTGCCTAAAAAGGTCGCTGTAGTATCTATTTCATCTAAGTTCAATTCTGGCAAGGAATTGTGTTCTATAAAAACATCTTCAAAAAGGGTGGAGCTTTTATATGTGGATTTTAAATAGTATTCTATATGCTCCTTTTTCCTATCCTTCCTAAGTCCATCCTCTCGCATAGTAGCCTCCTTTTAAGATATCAATCCAATACAAAGTTTCCAAATAACTCCTCCATTAGCTTTCTAGTAGCTTCCTCATGGGGAATGAAGTAGGAAGTGCCACCTATATATTTACCTTCTCCAGGCAATACATGGGTATTAATGTTTTCAAAATCAACTTTATTTACAGTTCCTACCCCCTTTAAAACTAAGCTTAAGGGTATGTTGGTATCCACATAACCGTAATAGGTTTTTATCAGTTTAGGCAGTTTTATAATATTTCTAGGCCTTAAGGTTTGCTTTATCAACTCCTTCATAAATAATTTTTGGTTTTCAACCCTTCCTAAATCACCCAAGTCCTTAGGCCTATATCTTAGAAACTTTATGGCATCTTCCCCGTCTAGGGTCTGCAAGCCAGGCTGAAAGTCTATTATCAATGGCGGCTTATCTGCTGGGTCGCGGTAGTACATCCTTTCAGCTATGTCTATTTCCACTCCCCCAATGGCATTTACTATTTCCTTCACCGCTAAATAGTCTACCGTTACATAGTATTCCAAATCCACATTGAGAAAATCCTTGACGGTTTTAATTGCCAAGTAAGGGCCACCATAGGAGTGGGCGTGGTTAATCTTTTCCATGGATTTTCTTCCTCCGATACTTACTCTACTGTCCCTAGGAATAAAGAGCATGGTAGTATCCCCTGTATCAAAATTATATTTACAAAGGATCATGGTATCAGTCCTTTTGCCCGTTGGCCTGTGCCTATTTTCCCCTTCTATCTTCTTTGCCTTAACGCTTTCCACACCACCACTGCCATCCTGATCGTCTATCCCCATGAGCAAGAATAATATCTCTCCTTTTTCCTCTATAATCTTTTCAGCCTCTAAATCGTAATCATCTTCCTCCTGTGAGGCCATAGAATCCATATTCAACATTCGGTGCCCGATTATAGCAAATATGGTAGAAAAAACTACAAAAGATATTAAAAAAGTTGTCCAAAATTTTTTCTTCATCTTTATCCCCCTAACTTTTTACAGCCTACATTTTAAATAATACTAGATAGAAGGGCCTTTTTCAATCCAATTAAGTTTACAATTTGGATACATAAGGGTTGCCTTGGATGTAAAACCTGTAGGGAAAGTCCCTTGCCTCTTCAGCATAATCTATACCTATCCTTTTAGTTTGTACTATATTAAACTTCTTTCCATCTCCATGCTCTAAATATAAACTGTCACCGCACAGATCCACCCCATCCAAGGATTTATCTATATTAAAGGCAATGGAAAGCTTGCCAGGGCCGTTGGTCAAATTCCTTTTTTGTCTCTTAGTTAAATTATCATAGTCTACTCCAAATCTATTCCTAGCCATAAAATCTAAACCTTCTATGGGTTCAATACCCCTAATCAAGACAGCCTCTGGCACTCCTATTCTTTCCGTAACAATATTAAAGCAGTAATACATTCCATATATAAAGAAGACGTAGGCTGTGCCAGGCAGGTCATACATGCTCTCCACCCTTTTAGTTTTTCTTCCTCCATAGGAATGGGCTGCCTTATCTCTAAGGCCTAGGTAGGCTTCCGTCTCCACTATTATTCCCCTTAATTTCTGGCCGTTTATATTATGTACCAGCACCTTTCCTAACAATTCCCTTGCCACCGTTAGGGTATCTCTACTGTAAAATTCTCTATCCAACTTCATGCCCTTCCTCCTTTAATTCTATCCTAATCTATATTATATACTTAATAAAGAAAAATAGGCGAAAAACGCCTATTTCCCTTAAATATAGAAGCTACTTATAGCTTTCTTCCACCATATGGAGTAAAATATCCTTTTTGAGCTCTTCTTTTTTGTCTTCCCCTACCAGCTTTTCCACTATCTTTAAGGCAAAATATACTGCTACTGCCGGGCCTCTTGCTGTTATAATATTTCCATCTTGGACTACTAAATCCTCTAAGTATTGACTTTCCTTTAAATCATTGTCAAAGCCAGGATAGGAAGTAACCTTTTTATCCTTTATTATTCCCGCTCTTTGAAGAACTATAGGACCTGCACAGATGGCTGCTATTAATTTTCCTTCTTGATTAAATTGCTGCACCAACTCTATTACCCTTCCATCATCCCTAAGGTTGGTAGCTCCTGGTAAGCCTCCTGGTATGACCAGTCCATCATAATTCTTTATGCTCTTTACTTCCTCTAAGTTCTTATCCGCTTCCACAACCACCCTATGGGCTCCCCTTACCTTTTTTTCGCCGTGGATAGAACAGATGTCCACTATTATATCCATTCTTCTTAGATAATCCACAGTGGTAAGGGCTTCCACCTCTTCAAATCCCTCTGCTAATAGCAGTAATACCTTCTTCATATAAAAACCTCCTTATAAAATCCTTATACATATTATATACCATATGTTGCAGACTTATAAAATCAGCCTCCACAAAAAAAGGTCTAGTTCTTTTAGTAGGTTTTGGGGGTAGAACTAGACCAATGGTGGGCTTTAGTTTTGTCCTTCCAAGGCAGCAACAGCCTGACTATGAAGCTCAGTTACCTTGGACAATACACTTTCATCAATTATATTGTCATTTTCCATTATGATGTCTATATATTTGGAGACTACCTGAGATATTACCGTTTCCTCCATATTTTTTAACCTTTCATAGCTAGCTAATACTTCATCTTTAATTATCTTACTTTCATAGTCGTATATTAAAGTATTAGGGGAGCCTTCAAAGTAGAATTTTAGATATATGCCATATAGGCGTAAAACTTCTTCATATTTTTGTCCATCTGGATATTTTAATATATAATTTTCCGTTTTAATAAGCCTTTCTGCCAACTCATCGAAGGAGATTGTTATTCCTCCATCTAGTATGACGGGCATATTGGATTCCATGGATTTTAAATCTAAATAGTCATTCATCTCCTCCGATATATAATCTCCATAAACCTTTAATCCCTCATAATCTATAATGGGATAATAGGCTCCTTCCATATTAATCAGCTTAAATTTACCTTCTATAATCCTTTCAACCAGCTGCTTTAAGTTTTCATTCTTTATCTCTTCAATCTTTTCTACATCGAAGAATAGGTAGTCTTCAACACTATATTCCTTATCCTCTGAATTGGAGTTGAATATTTCCGACAGGGTAATTAACTCCATCTGGTATTCTTCCATAAACAACTCTTCTGTATATCTATCTATATACCCTAATTGAATCTCTTCTAATCTATTTATCATCTCTGTTGCCACATTAGTTTTTACCTTTCCTATGTTTTCATCTATCAGCTTTACCAACACAAAAGGCTCTATGTCCCCCTTAATTGCATTGTTAAACTCCTCCATTAGCTTTTCCTCATGGCTTCCCACATCGCCTTCTGCCTTATCGAATTCTATATTATCGACTAATTGGTTGCCAATCTCATTTATATCCTTCCCATTGCAAGCTGTGGCCATAACGAATAGGATAGAACTGATTAAAATTAGAAATAGCATTCTTCTCTTCATATCTATTACCTCTTTCATTGTTTACTTATCCTTATTATGTCCTCTAACAATATAGCCATATTCAATTATAATATACCATCTAGCCCTAGGAAAGTCGTTACAAATGAGTTACAATTTCTTCTACTTCTTTTCTTTCCTCCATATTGTCATGGGCTGTTGATAACATGAGCTTAATCCTATTCACTTGGTTTACTTCACTAGCTCCTGGGTCATAATCTATGGCTACAATATTAGCTTGGGGATAAATCTCTCTAATGGCCTTTATTACCCCTTTTCCGGTAATATGGTTTGGTAAGCATCCAAAGGGCTGAGTACATACTATGTTTTCTGCCCCCATCTGGATTAACTCCAACATCTCAGCAGTAAGCAGCCAGCCTTCCCCATATTGATTACCTATGGAGACCAGCCTTTCCGCCTCACTTACCAACTCCTCTACCGTTGAAGGTTCATCAAACCTGTTGGAATTTCTTAAGGCTTCCCTTATAGGCCTTCTATAGTGTTCGATATATTTTATTGCTATATCCCCTCCTAACTTAGAGGATAACCCCTTGGATAGGTATTTATATTTAAAGCTACCATTATAGCTAGAATATATTAGGAAGTCGGTTAAATCTGGTACTACCACCTCTGCTCCTTCAGATTCTAGTAAATCCACTAGATTATTGTTGGCCATTGGGTGGTATTTTACCAATATCTCCCCTACAATTCCTACTTTGGGTTTTACCATATTTTCATCTATCTCTAGCTCATCAAAGTCTTTTACCATCTGCCTTATATTCTCTACATATTCCTTCTTGTCTCCCCTTCTTACGGCTTGTGAACACTTCTCTATCCAGTGCTTAGCCAGTATATTAGCGGAACCCTTGATCTTTTCATAGGGCCTTACCCTGTATAGTAGTCGCATTATAAGGTCTCCGTATAAAACTGCCATAATACCCTTCCTTGCCATTTCCAGGGAATAGGTAAAGCCTGGATTGGTTTCAATCCTTTGAGCTGAAACGGCTATTACGGGTACGTGCCCAAAACCAGCATCTTTTAAAGCCTTCCTAATAAAGCCAATGTAGTTTGATGCTCTGCAAACTCCTCCCGTTTGACTCATTAAAAGGGATACATTGTTGGTATCGTATTTTCCAGACTTCAAGGCGGCTATAAACTGACCTACCGTTATTATGGAAGGATAGCAGGCGTCATTATTTACATATTTCAATCCTTCATCTATGGCTTTTGGATCCACAGTTGGTAAAAATTCGATATTGTATCCACAGGAGTTTAAGGCCTCCTGTAATATTTCAAAATGGATAGGTGCCATCTGAGGAGCCAATATGGTATGGGTCTTTTTCATCTCCTTAGTAAAGGGTATCCTTTCAATTGGCTTGAACTTCTTATCTTTCATAGAACCGATCTTTTTCCTCTCTTCTAAGGCTGCATATAAGGATCGGATTCTGATTTTAGCAGCACCTAAATTACTAATTTCATCTATCTTCAATAGGGTATATATTTTACCATTCCCCTGTAGAATCTCCTCTACCTGGTCCGTTGTAACGGCATCTAATCCACAGCCAAAGGAATTCAACTGAATAAGCTCTAGATTATCCTTAGTGGCTACAAAGCTTGCTGCCCTATATAGCCTTGAATGATAAACCCACTGATCTAATACCCTTAAAGGTCTTTCTACTTGGGCTAAATGGGCTATGGAATCCTCCGTTAACACGGCCATTCCCAAGGATGTGATCAGTTCTGGAATACCATGGTTGATTTCCGGATCTATATGGTAAGGCCTACCGGCCAGCACTATTCCCCTTATTCCTTCCCTTTCAATCAATTCTAGGGTCTCTTCTCCCTTTCTCTCTATATCCTTCTTGCAGTTAAGCATCTCTTCCCAAGCTTTATCAACTGCCCTATTAATCTCCCGAGAAGGAATATGGAAGATACTTAGCTCTTCTTTTAACCTCTTCTTTAATCCCGACTTACTATCAAAGGATAAGAATGGATTTAAGAAAGGCATATCTCCCTTCATAATTTCATCTACATTGTGTTTAATCACTTCAGAATAGCCAATAACCACTGGGCAGTTTAGATGGTTATCTGCTTGCTCATCCTCTTTATGTTCATAGAAGACTGCAGGATGGAATATAAAGTCTACGCCCTTTTCAATTAAATCCACTATATGACCATGGGTAATTTTTGCAGGATAACAAGCTGTTTCACTTGGAATGGAGGCTATGCCCTTTTCATAGACCTCTCTATTGGACTCGGCGGACAAAACGACCCTATAGCCTAATTCGGTAAAGAAGGTATGCCAAAATGGATAGTTTTCATACATGTTGAGAACCCTTGGAAGGCCTACAGTGCCCCTTTTGGCATCTTCCTTAGATAAGGATTCATAACCAAAGGTTCTATTATACTTATATTCAAATAGATTGGGTATCTCTTTGTCACCCTTTTGAATTCCCAATCCCTTTTCACACCTATTGCCGGTAATGTATCTTTTACCATCGGAAAAGATATTTATGGTCAATGAACAGTTGTTGCCGCATCTTCCACAGTTAGCAGTCCTGGTCTCATAGCTAAATTGGTTCAGCTCATCTTTTAATAGCATATTCGATTCTTTTCCTTCTTCATACCTTTCCTTTGCTATTAAAGCTGCTCCCAAGGCCCCCATTAGCCCTGGAATATCCGGCCTTATTACCCTTCTACCTGAAATCAATTCAAAGGAGCGTAAAATAGCATCACCATAGAAGGTTCCCCCTTGAACCACTATATTCTCCCCTAGTTCCTTAGGGTCCCTTACCTTGATTACCTTCTGGATAGCATTCTTAATTACCGAATAGGAAAGACCTGCTGCAATGTCACCTACTGTAGCCCCTTCCTTCTGAGCCTGCTTTACCTTAGAATTCATAAATACAGTACAGCGGGAACCTAAATCTACTGGATTTTCAGCTAATAATCCTTCATTTAAGAAATCCTCTACAGACATATTTACTGAATGGGCAAAGGTTTCTAAGAAGGAACCACAGCCAGAGGAACAAGCCTCGTTTAAAAGGATGCTATCGATTACTCCATCCTTAATCCTCATACACTTCATGTCCTGGCCGCCAATATCTAGAATAAAATCCACCTTGGGTTGGAAGAATAGGGCCGCTTTATAATGGGCCATAGTCTCAACCTCTCCTACATCTATTCCTAGAGCGGCTTTTATAAATTCCTCTCCATAGCCGGTTACTGTAGAGTAGGTTATCCTTTCACCTTCTGGAAGCTTATCGTATATTTCTTCAAGAATTTTCACCACTAAATCTAAAGGCTTTCCTTTATTATTTCCATAGTAGGAATAGAGGATGTTATTATCCTCATCTATTAAGATAGCCTTAGTGGTGGTGGAACCCGCATCTATTCCTAGAAAGCATTTTCCCCTATGCTTGCTAATATCCTTATACTTCATCTTATGGGTTACATGCTCTTTTCTAAACTCCTCTAATTCTTTTTCATTTAAAAACAGGGGTCTTAATTTCTTTATCTCCGATTCCACAACTACTGTATCATCTAAGGCCCTATTCTTTAGTTCTTCAAAGCTAATAGGTTTTTCCTCTTCTGAACCTACTGCTGCCCCTATGGCAACAAACAGCTGTGAGTTATCAGGAAAAATAACCTCATCTTCTTTTAACCCCAAAGTTTCTATATATCTTTTCCTCAATTCAGATAAGAAGTGCAAAGGTCCTCCTAAAAAGGCCACCCTGCCCTTTATGGGCCTGCCACAGGCTAGATTGGATATAGTTTGATTAACTACCGATTGGAATACGGAAACTGCTATATCCTCCTTAGGCACCCCTTGGTTTATTAGGGCTTGGACATCAGTCTTGGCAAATACTCCACATCTAGATGCAATAGAGTATATATTTTTATAGCCTTTAGCCAATTCATTTAAGCCTTCAGCATCCGTTTCAAGTAATGATGCCATCTGATCTATGAAGGCACCAGTTCCACCAGCACAAATACTATTCATCCTCTGCTCAACATTTCCGTCAAAATAGGTTATCTTTGCATCTTCCCCACCCAGTTCGATAGCAACATCCGTCTGGGGAATAAACTTTCTAATACCCGCTGTAGATGCCACTACCTCTTGGATAAAGGGAATATTAAGCCACTTATGGACGGAAAGTCCTCCAGAACCTGTTACCATTATGGTTATTACTTCATTTTTAAACCTCTTATAAGCATCTAATATAACGTCCTTAACACAGTTTTTAACATCCGAATAGTGTCTCTTATAAACTCTATGTACTATGTTGTAAGACGAATTTAATGCTACTAGTTTAACAGTAGTAGAACCTACATCTAAACCTAAACGTAAATTTATCATAATATCAGTGCAGTTTACCTGCCCTACCTCCTATCCTATTAATATATGGCAATCATATTTACATAATATATTTGAATTAAGTGAATTATAGCATAGTTAATCCTCTATTACAAATATTGTTAATAATTTGATATCCATTAAACCCAACCTTGTAAATATATTATACTATATATCTAAATCATTTTTTCGCCACTATTAAAAAGAAATTAGCTTTTACCTTATTTATTATTTTATATTTTTATTCGATGATATTCTAGTTTCAGTCTTTACGCAATTTTCGTCAAACTTTTCTTTATTACATTAAAGCTCCCCCAGCTTAAGGCTTGGAGAATAATTCAACTTCATGTATAATGGAATTATTATTACATTTAAAGGAGAGCGTCATGGAAGGCAAAATTTTAAGAAAAGAATCCTTAATCTTAAAAGTCAATCTATTTTATATGGCTGTTATCATATGGTCTATTATAGTGCAATTTCTGCCTATACCCTCTAATGCATACCAATTCATAGCCTTTTTAATACCCATTGGCATATATTTGTTTATCCATAAAGATTATGGAGACAGAATTCTAAAGCCTAAAATTTTGAATTTAAGAAGTACCATTATTATATTTATTATCTGGTTTTTTTCCCTACCAATTATGGTAACCATAGTGGATATATATACTGGCCTATTCGGAGATAAATTGGCCAATATAATAGCAGATAACCCCTATGAGAGTTTTTTGGAAAGCCTTGTTTTTTCTGCTATAACCCCGGCTCTATTGGAAGAGGTATTGATGAGGGGAATTATATTGGATGGTTATAGGAATAAAAGCTATTTTGTAGCTGCCTTGATAAATGGATTTATGTTTGGCATGCTCCACTTAAATTTTTTCCAATTTGTCTATACCTTTATAGCAGGTTTTATAGCAAGCTATCTGGTATTTGCAACAAACTCCATATTTTCAAGCATAATATTTCATTTTATAAATAATGGCTTTCCCATAATGTTAAAATATCTTTATACTCCCAGCCCTGATACCGGATATGGGACTAGCCCCAGTTTTATTGGCAGTTTTCTACAGGTAGTTTTTTCAATTATCGCCCTATTCCTACTAATACGCCTATTAGCAAGGATAAATGGTATAAATTTAAGGAGATATAGGTACACTTCCGACGAAAAGATATTCAATTGGCCATTAGTAATAAGCACCATATTATTTATTCTATTTAGCATATTATTAGTAACCCTAATATCTATTATAGAAACTCCTATCTAGGGGTTTTTTCTTTTTGCCCTTTACAAAGATTTAAGTTAAAGATATAATAACCATATACCCCTATATAGTATATAATGGTCTTAGGAGGGATTTTGTGGATAACTATTATATCAAAACCAACAGAACCTTTACTAGCATAAGAAGAAACGCCTGGATTTTTACCGTTTTAGTAGCCATTGGCGGATTATGGATACCAAAGCTGGGTTTACTGGTAATATTGATAATGCTAGGTTTAACTACCACTTCCTTCTTTACAGGCAGGTACTGGTGCGGTAATTTTTGTCCCCATGGTTCCTTATTCGATAGAATTACTCTGCCCATAAGCTTTAATAGGAAGATTCCAAAATTCTTAAAATCCAAGTATATGGCCATAGGCTTCTTTATATTCTTTATGTTCAATTTCTCCAGGAAGTTGATAAAGGCCTTTAATACATGGGGAAGCTACGACTTTTTAGACAGGCTGGGTTTAGTATTTGTAACAACCTACCTAATGGTTCTAATAGTTGGAGGCCTGTTTGCAATACTTATAAATCCGAGGACTTGGTGTCAATTC
>JAAYEU010000131.1 GCA_012728595.1 Tissierellia bacterium | reverse complement strand
GGAAATGATTATCCCAGATATTTTAGTTATCCTTATTCTAATAACTACTATAATCTACAAGCTATTGACATTCATATTATATAGTAAATATCCAGACTTATTAAATAGTATTGGAGGACTAGTTTTATCCTCATTATTATTTATCTTAATTATTTTCCTATCTAGGGGTGGCATGGGAGAAGGGGATGTAACCCTTATAGGTTCTTTAGGTTTTATTTTAGGAGTAAGGGAAATCTTCTTAAACATATTTTTATCCTTTATACTAGGTGCAATTATTTCAGTTATTTTACTTATTACAAAAATAAAAGGGAAAAAAGATCCCATACCCTTTGGACCTTTCATTATTTTAGGTTTTTTCATAACAGTTTTCTGGGGAGAACACATAATTAATTGGTACATTAAAAATTTGTTTTAGAAGGGTTTTGTCTAATATGATAAAACTATTCAAAAAAAGGGTGATAGACATGTTTAAAAGGAGAGCAAGAAATAGGCAAGGTAGTGCCTTGGTGTTAGTCCTAATGATTTTTTCTATAGTTTCCATATTATCCATATCTATTCTTACTGTAGCCAGTTTTAGTGTTAAATCTGCTAATATATATAAAAAGAGGAATCAGGCCTATTACCTGGCTAGAGCAGGAGCAGAGGCTGCAAAAACTGCTTGGTTAAACGCTGAAGGAACTAAGCCAGAAGGAGAAGTTGATACCATTTATGTAGATGAAAACTATGAGTTTACATTAGTAAAAGATAAAAAAAACATAGGATCAATAGATGTGACCATTGAAAGAATCAAAGAAGATGAAGAAAATGTAGGACTAGGTTCATGGAGAATAAAATCCATAGCAAAACTAGAGGGAGTGACTGCCGAAGCAGTATTAACTTCTACGGGAGTTACAAGTATTGATGAGTTAAATGAACAATATAGTGATGGAAATAGGATTGTTGATATAGAGAATGGGGAAATTTTAACAGGTTCTGAGTATAGATTAAATTCAGAAGAAAAAGGAAGCTTTCCTTACAATAGGATTTCAAGGCATAAAGAAATACGTGGCACCTTGGTAGTTGATATTGAACCTGAGAAAAATGAAACAGAGCAAAGGACAAAACCAATCAAGTTTGAGCAAGACAGCTTTGTTAATGATCTTAGACATATTGCAATTACAGCTCAAAATATTTTTTTATATAGTCCATTACAGTTGCATTTAACAGGTGAAGTGGAATATTTTTTATTTTTTCCAATTGGATACAAGCAGCGTCAAGGTGCTTTAATTATTTCAGCAGAAACAGTCGTATTTAAAGAAAGTATCAATGTAAAATACAACAATATACTTGGATGGCTTACTCCATATAGAGATTATGGCATGCTTATTCTAAATCTACCGGATGGCCTGGGATTTACAAAGTATGAAGTTTTAGAAAATGTTAGTGAAGACAATGTAAATAAAATTAGGAATGATAGTGAAGATGAAAGGTATGGTAGAGTATATTTTATGAATTCGGTTAATGGTGCTAACGATAGTAATCCTGCAATAGAAAGCTTAAGTGGAAAAGCCTTTTATTTTAGGAAGTCAGATACACCAATAGTAATAGGAGATGATAGAAATCCTTTGGAAAAATTAATACCTATGAAAGATATAAACCCTGTTCCTGAACCAGAAACATCACCAGTATTTTTCTGGAATTAACCTAATATGGAAGTGATTATATGAAGAAATCTTGGTTTATGAATCCAAAAGGAATGACTTTAATAGAAGTTATATTAGCTATAAGCATATTAAGTATAATTGCTATTACATTTCTTCCAATTATAACTGGTAGCTTTTCCAATATAGTGAAAGCAGGTAATAAAACTAGACAAGTTTATGATACCAAAGGAAAGATTGAAGAGGCTATGGCTAATAAACAAAGTATTGAAATGGATGACGATACTATTATTTTTGAAAGCTCCCGAATACCAATTAAGTTTAATAATATGGATCCTCTATATGTTGAGGGTGGCAAGGTTGTTAAGGATGGTATGTTAGCTTTTGCAGTAAATACGCCTACTTTAAGTGTTGAGCCCTATCGTTTATATGAAGCTGGAGAAAATAGAGTAGTTGTTGAGGGAAAATTCATCACCTTTTTAAATAATTCAGAATATGTCCTTAATAAGGAAAAAATTAGCCCTTATAGTACGATTTTAAAGATAGAAAACAGTAATAAATTGACATTAGAAGGCTACAATTGGAAAAATGAAAATCAACCTTATATCTTTAAAGTTAAAACTGATAGTAAAATAGCCAAGGCCTATATTCTAGTTTTACAACCAAAAGTCATGGTTGTAGGCAATGGTAAAATAAAAATATCCTCTGATTTCAATAATAATTATACTCATTGGAAAGATAGGAACGTTAATCCCCAAGTAAATTTAAATAGGGTAAGATATATTAATAGTAGTTTAATTGGAAGGGGTTATATAGCGGTTGGAGATAAGGGAAAAATTTTAACTTTATTTGAAAACTCAGGTTGGGAAAGTATTGGAAATAATTTAACTAATAAGGAGTTAATGGATATTGCCTATGGAAATGACATGCTTGTAGCCGTTGGCACAGATGGTACTATAATTTACTCTGATGGAAAAGATAGTTGGACTCTTGGAAGCATTATAGATTTTGACCATGACTTAAACGGGGTTAGTTTTGGAGAATTTGAAGCTAATGAATACTTTGTTGCTGTTGGAGATAAGGCTACTTGGTTATATTGGAACTTAGAAGGTCAATGGGAAATAATTGATTGGGACCAGGTTGAATCTATTGACAAAGCTGAAATTGAAAAGGAGACTTTTTTCGACGTAGAAACTATCAAATACAAAGACTCTAGTGATGGAGAGGTTACAATGTTTGTAGCAGTAGGCTCAAATGGAACAATATTGACAGGTTCCATTTCAGAAAATGGTGGAGAAAAGATTAATTTCGAATATGTAATGGCTGGAAGTACTGACTTAAAAGCTATAGCTTCTAATGGAGATATTGATAATCCAGTTTTAATAGCGGTTGGAGATGGAATTATTTTAAAAAGTGATAATAGTAATAATGAAATTGGTATAAAGTGGGAAGTATATAAAGATAATAACCTATTATTTACAGATATAACTTATGCAGACGGCCAATTTTTAGCTGTAGGTAATAAAAAGAGTAACAATAGGGGATTTATAACCACTTCCACAGATGGTAAGGAGTGGACAGAGGTTTTTGAAATAGGTGATTTTACAGTAAAAAGTGTGAGTGGCTATTGAGAGAGAAGAGGGATTATATGAGGCTTAGGAAATCTTATAT
>JAAYEU010000130.1 GCA_012728595.1 Tissierellia bacterium | reverse complement strand
TGTGGATCAACTAATCCTGAAATGATTCAATCCTTAGTAATGGAAACTAAGGCGGATATAGGCCTATCTTTCGATGGAGATGGGGACAGACTCATAGCTGTAGATGAAAAAGGCAATATTGTTAATGGTGATCATATACTTGCAATTTGTGGCACTTATCTACATAAAAAAGGCAAGTTAAAAAACAATAAGGTAGTAGGCACTGTAATGACCAACATGGGCTTAGATGAATATTTAAATAGTATAGGGGTAGGCATTGTTAAAACCTCTGTTGGAGATAGGTATGTACTCGAGGAGATGGTAAATGGTGATTATGTGCTTGGAGGAGAACAATCTGGTCACATTATATTTTTAGAACACAATACTACGGGAGATGGACTATTAACATCCTTACAATTGATACAAGTGATGAAGGAGGAAAAAAGGAAACTATCTGAATTGAACAGCCTAATGACTAACTTCCCTCAGGTGTTGGTAAATGCAAGGGTAAAAAATGATTTGAAAAATGCCTATCTTAAAGATGAAAAGATAAGAGCAAAAATTGAAAGGATAGAAAAAATCTTCCATGGCAAAGGGCGGGTAGTAATAAGGCCTTCTGGAACGGAGCCCCTTGTTAGAGTTATGATAGAAGGAAAAGATGAAGAACAGATAGAAAAAGCTGCAAAGGAACTGGCAGCCTTAATCGAAGAAAGAATAGGATGTTAGGAACTATATAGCTGATTAAGTGAGATATATTAATTATTAATAATTATTGAGCAAGCTCTAAACTGAGAGCTTGCTCTTTTCTTGATGTATAAATAGATTCTTTAGTCTGGTATGTGATTCAAATTCAACTTCAGATATTTTTTTCTTTCTCTTTAACTCTTCTAATAAAAACAAAAAATCAGTGCACAATTGAAAAATTTCATTTTCAATCCTATCCACAACACCACCCCACATAATTTATACTTATTAAATTAAAGACAGGTTTTTAAAACCCTCTATAAAAATATAAATATTACAGAATATTAACATGTATTCCATATATATTAAGAATATTACAAAAATAAAATAAAAAGTTAAATGCATACTTACATTATTACCGTAGTATATGTTATAATAGTGGGAAAATAATCTGTAGATTCAATTATTAAAAAATTCGACATATTATTACATTATTTATTGAAGGATAATTTTAATCCATGTAGAATAACTATAATAGTGAGGATTTAAATAATTGTCCATATATGGATTTATGTGTATTATTGGTTTTTATGCAACATTTTGTTTCAAAGGACTTAATTTTTACTTTTTAAAGGAATTGCTCTTTATTCCACTTGGTTTTTAATTTTATTGTATTATACCTTTCATTGACAGAATTGAAAGACAAATGGTATAATACAATAAATTAATAATATTCAAATAAGAGTAAAAGGGGGAGTATTTAATGAAAAGAAAGTTAGCCTTGTTGTTGGCGCTGGTAATGATGCTATCAATTTTTCTAGCAGCCTGTGGCCAATCAGAGGAACCTGCTGACGTTGATGCTGAAGAACCAGCAGAAACAGAAACAGCAGAAGAAACTGTAGCAAATCCTGCTGCACAAAGGGCAGACGCAGACAATACTATAGTAATTGGTATGACGGAGGCAAAAGGTGAGTTCATGCCAATTTATTATAGTACTGCCTATGATGGATACGTAGTTGGATACATGTTTGACGCCCTATTTAGCAATGATGAGGCTGGAAACTATATACCTCACGTAGCTAAGGAATGGGAAATATCAGAAGATAACTTAACTATCACATTCTATTTAAGAGACGACGTTAAGTTCCAAGACGGTGAACCACTAACAGCCCATGACGTTGAGTTTACTTACCTAGCAATAGCAGATCCAAACTATGATGGTAGATATTTTGCTTATGTAGATGGATTAGTTGGATATGAAGAATATACTAACGGAGATGCTGATAAAATATCTGGACTAGTAGTTCATGATGATTATACAATCTCCTTTACATTTAAAGAACCTAGAGTTTCAAACTTCTTATACTGCGGTATGTCAATAATGCCAAAGCATCACTACGAATTTGAAAAAGGTGATATAGAAGCATTAAAGGCTAAGATGCATGATCCACTTGGCTCTGGTGGATATAAATTCGTACATTATGAACCAGGTCAATATGTAGAATTAACTAGAAATGAAGACTACTTCCTAGGAACACCAAAGATTGAAAACATAATACTTAAGTTCACCACTGCCGAAACTTATATGGCTGAGTTAGAAAAAGGTACTATCGACGTTCAAAACTCAGTAACTAATACAGTGGAAAATGCAGAAATTATAGAATCTATTGATTATCTACACCTAAATGCATTCCCTAACAACGGATATGCATATATAGGACTAAATCACTCAGATCCAAGATTAGCAGACAAGAACGTACGTCAAGCACTAGTTTATGGATTAGACCGTCAAGGTTTCGTAGACAACTTCTTCAAGGGGCACGGTCAAGTATGCCATGTACCATTATCACCAGTATCTTGGGCATATACTGATGAATTAGCTTCAAAGATCAATAAATACGAATACAATCCAGAAAAAGCTATAGAACTATTAGAAGCAGCTGGATGGAAAGAAGGTCCAGACGGAATCAGAGAAAAAGATGGTATGAAGCTTAACTTCGTATACTCCACATATCCAGATGTAGAGTGGGTTGAGCAATTAATACCAGTATTAATCGACAACTGGGGTAAGATCGGTGTTGGTATAGAAGTTAACTACATGGACTTTAATGCCTTAACCGATGCTGTATATGAAAATCACGACTTCGAAATGTACAATATGGCTTGGTCCTTATCCATAG
The DNA here is from genome assembly GCA_012728595.1 of Tissierellia bacterium. Classification (GTDB taxonomy): domain Bacteria; phylum Bacillota; class Clostridia; order Tissierellales; family Tepidimicrobiaceae; genus Tepidimicrobium. The sequence continues at coordinate 18,990 of JAAYEU010000130.1, read as the reverse complement.
ACCCAGACCCATATTCAGTATACCACAGCAGTCAAACAGTTAAATCTGGTAACAATGCTGTACAATTTATAAATAAAAGAAGTGACGAATTAATAGAAGCTGGAAGAAGAGAATTCGACCAAGAAAAGCGTAAAGAAATATATGAAGAATGGGCTCTACTAATAAATGAAGAACTACCATATATATATATCTATCAAAGAGAAGAATGGAACGTGGTTAACAATAGAATCAAAGGATTCGAATGTTCACCATATATAGATATGAGCTACCCACAAGTATATCTGAATATGGAAATAGTACAATAGATATATTGTTAAAGAATAAAAATGTAACATAAACCCGGTATACTCACCGGGTTTATGTTACATTAACCCAAACTTTATGGCATTAAAGGGTTAATAATTAAGGAGGGAGAATATGTTCAAATACATTGGAAGAAGGCTTTTGCATTTAATACCAGTAATTATATTAATATCCATGCTAATATTTACAATAATCAAATTAACTCCCGGTGATCCCGTTGGAGCAAACTTAGATCCAAGGTCTACTCCTGAGCAGAAAGCGGCAGAAAGGGCCAGATTAGGATTAGATAAACCCATCCCAGTTCAATATTGGAATTGGTTAAAGCGTTCAATTAGAGGAGATTTTGGTAACTCCTATATCTATAAGGTACCCGTAAGTGAAGTTATTCCTACATTTATTAAAAACAGTTTTATATTAAACGTCTTTGTTTATATTTTTGCCTTCTTAATATCCATACCAATTGGAATTATAACGGCGGTAAAACAGTATTCTAAGACGGATAACTTTTGGAGTGCTTTTTCTATTATAGGTATCTCCATGCCTACATTCTTTTTTGGACTATTATTGATTTATTTCTTTTCCGTCAAATTGGACATGTTCCCCATAAGTGGAATGAAGACGGTTGGAAGTAAAGCAACAGGCTGGGCTAATATAAAAGATATACTCCACCATATGGTATTACCTGGTACGGTATTGATAATTGGAAGTTTAGCCAGCTTAGTTAGATATACAAGAACTTCAATGTTAGAGGTAATAAATCAAGACTACATCCGTACTGCAAGATCTAAAGGATTGCAAGAAAAGGTAGTAATATACAGACATGCCTTCAGAAATGCTTTAATTCCTATAGTAACCATTGTAGGATTTACTATACCAGGGCTTTTCTCAGGAGCAGTAATGTTGGAGACGGTATTTAATTGGCCTGGTATAGGTAGAGTTTTAGTAGATGCTGTAAACCTTAGAGATTATAATCTTATGATGGCTCTAAATATGTTCTTTGCTATATTAACATTATTAGGTAATTTATTAGCAGATATAGGATACGCATTAGTGGATCCGAGAATTAAAGTAGAGTAGAAGGAGGACATCTGATGGCTGAGAAAAATATGGATTTAAAACCCGATAATCTAAGTGCAGAAGAAAAAAGCGAAATGGAACAGGAAATATTAACACCTTGGAAACTGATAAGGCGTAAATTCTTAAAAAGGAAGCCTTCGGTAGTTGCCTTGATAGTACTTGGGCTCATCATATTATCAGTTGTATTAGCACCTTTTATAGTTAGGCACGATCCCTATGAGCTAAATATGACTAATTCTAACCAACCACCATCTAGAGAACATAAACTGGGAACGGATGAACTGGGTAGAGACTACCTTGCTAGGGTATTGTATGGAGGTAGAGTGGCCTTACAGGTAGGCATATTTGCAGTAATCATCCAAATAGCAATTGGGACTATAATCGGAGGAATTGCAGGCTACTACGGGGGATGGATAGACAATATTTTAATGAGGATTACAGAAGTATTTATGTCTTTCCCATTTTTACCATTAGTAATCACCATATCAGCAGTAGTTGGAGTTAGAATAAGCCCAGAGCAAAAGATGTATCTAGTTATGGTTATCTTAGGAGTTTTAAGTTGGCCAGGCCTTGCTAGGATAATTAGAGGACAGATATTATCTCTTAGAGAGCAGGAGTTTGTTCTTGCTGCTAAGGCTTTAGGGATAAGGAATACAAAGATTATTTGGAGGCATTTGATTCCAAATACCGTAGGATATATAGTTGTTAACGCTACCTTAGGAGTAGCAAGTGCAATACTACAGGAAAGTGCTTTATCCTTCCTTGGACTAGGGGTAGCACCACCGGTACCTACTTGGGGTAACCTGATACAATATGCAAGAAATATGTATAATCTACAGAACCGGCCTTGGTTATGGATACCACCAGGATTGATGATATTTGCAACGGTAATGTGTATAAACTTAATAGGTGACGGGTTACGGGATGCAATCGACCCTAAATCTTAAAGGATAGGAGGATAGGATATGACTAAATTATTAGAAGTTAAAGATTTAAAAACTTACTTTTATACAGACGATGGAGTTGTAAAAGCAGTAGATGGCGTCAATTTCTCAGTAGAGGCAGGTAAGACCATAGGTATAGTAGGGGAATCGGGTTGTGGTAAGAGTATTACTGCCATGTCCATACTACGCTTAATTCCAGATCCTCCAGGGAAGATAGTAAATGGAGAGATCATATTTGAAGGGGAGGATCTTACCAAGGTATCGGATGAAAGGATAAGAGAAATTAGAGGGAATAATATCTCCATGATATTCCAAGAGCCTATGACATCCCTTAACCCGGTATTTACCGTAGGTTATCAGATAGGGGAAGTATTAATGCTCCACCAGAAGTTAAATGAGGAAGAAGCAAGAGAAAGAGCTATTGAAATGATTGGTTTGGTAGGAATTCCCAATCCAGAAAGGATTGTTGATGAATATCCTCACCAACTATCCGGTGGAATGAGGCAGAGGATAATGATAGCCATGGCATTAGCTTGTCAGCCGAAGCTATTAATAGCTGATGAGCCTACTACTGCTTTAGACGTAACCATTCAAGCACAAATACTGGAACTTATGAATGATTTGAAGAATAGATTGAATACGTCCATAATGTTGATAACCCACGACCTAGGGGTTATTGCAGAGATGGCAGACCACGTTATCGTAATGTATTCTGGAAAAGTAGTAGAGGATGCGCCTGTTTTGGAATTGTTTAATAATCCAAAACATCCTTATACCATAGGGCTAATGAGATCTATACCTTCTTTAGTACAGGAAGGGGAAAGGTTGGAGACCATTCCAGGAATGGTACCAAATCCACTTTATCTACCAAAAGGATGCTATTTCCATCCTAGATGCAAATTTGCTATAGAAGAATGCAAGCATGTTCAACCTGAATTAAGAGAGATTGGACCAGGACATAAAGCGGCCTGTATAAGAGCTGAGGAGGTGGCCAAATAATGAGCGAAGTGCTATTAGAAGTAAAAAATTTAAAAAAATACTTCCCCATAGTAAAGGGATTTATAAGAAGAAAAGTAGGAGACGTTAAGGCGGTAGACGATGTTTCACTGTATATTAAGGAAGGGGAAACATTAGGAATAGTAGGGGAATCGGGATGTGGAAAATCTACACTAGGAAGAACTCTATTAAGACTATACGATGCGACAGCTGGAGAGGTAACATTTAAAGGTATAGACGTTTTAAATGCACCAAGGGATCAGATGAAGGAATTAAGAAAGGAAATGCAGATAGTATTTCAAGACCCTTATAGCTCATTAAACCCAAGGATGACGGTATCTCAAATAATAGGTGAGGCCCTGATTGAACATGGAATATATAAAAAGGGAAAAGAATTAGACGACTATGTGGTAAGCATTATGAATAAGTGTGGATTGGCCAGATACCACATGAATAGATATCCCCATGAATTTTCTGGCGGACAAAGGCAGAGGATCGGTGTTGCTAGAGCTTTAGCGCTCAATCCATCTTTTATAGTAGCAGATGAGCCTGTCTCAGCTCTTGACGTATCTATACAATCACAGGTTATAAACCTGTTTACGGATTTACAAAGGGAATTAAATATTTCATACATGTTTATTTCCCACGACTTGGGAGTTGTTAGGTATATATCCCACAGGGTTGGAGTTATGTATCTAGGTTCTATGGTTGAGTTGGCAGAAAAGAATACCTTGTTTGATAATCCAAAGCATCCATATACCCAAGCATTACTTTCAGCCATCCCAATGCCAGACCCAACTATTAAAAAGGAAAGGATAATATTAGAAGGGGATATACCAAGCCCAGCAAATCCACCGTCTGGATGTAAGTTCCATACTCGTTGTATGTATGCTGAAGACATCTGTAAGGAAGAAGTTCCTGAATTTAGAGACTTAGGAGGAGAACATTTTGTCGCGTGCCACTTTGCCAAATAGAAAGCCGATTAAGGAACATGAGAGGGATTTAAAAAAAGAAGTGGATAAAAAACATGAAGAAGAGCCATTTGAGTTTACCAGGAAGGACATACTGGCTATGATCATAGCTGGGTATCAGATAATTATGCCAGTTGTCCTAATAGGCTTACTGTTAATGACTCTATTCACCTACTTTTATCTAAACTTCTATTTAAAATAGATATTATAGGATTAGGAAGGCCTATACCCTATGCTTAATAAGGGCAAGGCCTTCCTGATTGCTGGTAGGAGCTTAAACTGCTTTTAGATAAAATTTCTCCTTAAAAATAAGCATTAAAAGAAATTGAGAAAAACATGTTAATTTTTTTAAAATTTTTATTGACATAAATTCAAGAAATGCTATAATAATAAAGTAGGAATTTTTAATAGGCGGGAGTGGCGGAACTGGCAGACGCGCTAGACTTAGGATCTAGTGTCTTATGACGTGGGGGTTCAAGTCCTCTCTCCCGCACCAGACATAACCAGTGGTCATGCCATTGGTTTTTTTAATATTATATCGAATTATGATATAATACATATGAATTGGAGAATAATATTTTAATTGGTGTAATTTTATGGTATAATAGATTAGCTTTAATTGTAATAAATATAAAGTTTAGGGAGGACAATGTAATGAATTCTGTTTTAGAAAAAAAGGAAAATAATAAGGCTTTTTTTAATATTGAAATCGAAGAAAAGGAATTTGAAAAGGCCATTCAAAAAGCATATCTGAAAAACAGAAATAGATTTAATATACCTGGATTCCGTAGAGGAAAAGCTCCAAGAAAGATAATCGAACTGAATTATGGCGAAGGTATATTTTATGAGGAAGCTTTAAACATAATCTTACCAGAAGCATATGATGAAGCCATAGAAAATTTAGGATTAGAACCAGTGGACACACCAGAAGTAGATATTGAACAATTAGAGAAGGGCAAACCTGTAATATTAAAGGTAGAAGTAACCGTTAAGCCAGAAGTAAAGCTGGGAAATTATAAGAGTATAGAAGTTGAAAAAGTAGAGTATAATGTTACAGATGAAGATATAGATAGGGAATTAAAAACAGTTCAAGAAATGAATGGAAGAATTATAGATGCTGGAGATAGGGAATCTAAAGAAGGAGACATACTTACCATTGATTTTGAAGGCTATATAGATGGAGAACAATTTGAAGGAGGCACAGCCCAAAATCAAGTGGTAGAAATCGGCTCCAATAGATTTATACCAGGTTTTGAAGAACAGCTTATAGGTAAGAAAAAAGGTGAAGAGGTAGAAGTTAATGTAACCTTCCCCGAAGACTATTTTGAAGAAAGCTTAAGAGGCAAAGAGGCTTTATTCAAAGTGGTAATTCATGAAATAAAGGAAAAGGAATTACCAGAATTAGACGATGAATTTGCAAAAGATGTAAGTGAATACGAAACATTAGAAGAGTATAAGAATAGTATTAGAGAAAGGCTTGAAAAGGAAGCAAAGGAAAAAGAGAAGGTTGAATTAGAAGAAAGGATAATTGAAAAAGTTGTAGAGTCAGCTGAAATAGATATTCCAGAGGTTATGATAGAGCATCAAATAGAAAGGGAAATAAATGAGTTTGACTATAGATTAAGGCTGCAAGGTCTGAATATAGATCGATACTTAGAATTAACTAATACAGACATGGATGCCTTCAAGGAAGAAATGACCCCAGTAGCGAAAAGAAGGGTTAAGACGGAATTAGTTCTGGAAGCAATTGCTAAAGAGGAGAATATAGAGGTTACAGAAGAGGATATTGATGAAGAATTGGAAAGAATGGCAAAGGAATATAAGCAAGAAGATGCTGAGAAATTCAAGGAAAATATGAAAAAAGGGGATTTAGAGTTTCTGAAGTCGGGTATAATGAGGGATAAGACTATTGAATTGTTAGTTAGTAGTGCTAAAATAATTTAAATTAGGAGGGGTATATATGCCATTGGTTCCCATAGTCGTTGAACAAACCAATAGAGGCGAAAGATCCTATGATATATATTCCAGACTCTTAAAGGAACGAATAATATTCCTTGGAGGAGAAATAAACAACGCTACAGCTGATTTGATAGTAGCTCAGCTATTATTTTTAGAAGCCGAAGATCCAGATAAGGATATACAGCTTTATATAAATAGTCCTGGAGGTTCAGTAAGTGCAGGATTTGCAATATATGATACTATGCAATATATAAAACCAGATGTATCTACAATTTGTATAGGTATGGCAGCTAGCATGGGTGCCTTCCTACTAGCATCTGGAGCAAAGGGAAAGAGATTTGCTCTTCCCAATGCTGAAATAATGATACACCAGCCTTTAGGTGGAACCCAGGGTCAAGCGGAGGATATAAGAATCCATGCCGAGTGGATCATCCGCACAAGAGAAAAGCTGAATAAGATACTAAGCGAGAGGACTGGGCAGCCTTTAGAAAAGATTACTAAGGATACAGACAGAGATTTCTTTATGACTGCCTCAGATGCAAAAGAATATGGTATAATAGATGAGGTAATACTATCAAGAAAATAATATTAAGTGAGGTGTCATGATGGCCAAATATGATGACAAACAGCTACGCTGTTCTTTCTGTGGCAAGCCTCAGGACCAAGTACGCAGACTAATTGCAGGACCAAATGTATTCATATGCGACGAATGTATAGAACTGTGCCAGGAGATTATAGACGAGGAATTTATTGAAAGTTTCGATTATCAGGTAAAAGAACTTCCTAAGCCAATAAAGATAAAAGAGACTCTAGATGAATATGTAATAAAGCAGGAAAGAGCGAAGAAGGCGTTAGCTGTTGCGGTATATAATCATTATAAGAGGATAAATAGGAAACCATCCAAAAATAATGATGTAGAATTACAAAAATCCAATATCGTGATGATTGGACCAACGGGTTCCGGAAAGACTTTACTAGCTCAAACTTTGGCAAAGATTTTAAACGTACCTTTTGCAATTGCCGATGCAACTTCCTTAACGGAAGCTGGGTACGTTGGTGAAGATGTTGAAAATATAATTCTAAAGCTTATACAAGCTGCAGATTATGATATAGAAAGAGCAGAAAAGGGTATAGTATATATAGACGAGATAGATAAAATTGCTCGTAAAACAGAAAATCCTTCAATTACAAGGGATGTAAGTGGGGAAGGAGTACAACAAGCCCTTCTGAAAATACTAGAAGGTACTGTTGCTAATGTACCTCCCCAAGGTGGAAGGAAGCATCCTCATCAGGAATTCATTCAAGTTGATACAACCAATATCCTATTCATAGTTGGTGGAGCCTTTGATGGAATAGATACTATAATAAAAAATAGGATAGGTAAAAAATCCATGGGATTTGGTGCTAACATAGAAAGCAAAGAAGACTATAATATCGGAGAATTGTTAAAGGAAATCCAACCAGAGGATCTATTAAAATATGGATTGATACCTGAGTTCGTAGGCCGATTGCCAGTTATAGTAACCCTAGAAGAACTGGATGAAGAAGCACTTGTAAGGATTTTAACAGAACCAAAGAATGCGCTAGTTAAACAATATAAAGAATTGTTCAATATGGATGGGGTAGATTTAGAATTTGAAGAGGAAGCCTTAAAAGCTATTGCTAAAAAAGCTATTGAACGAAAAACGGGTGCAAGAGGGCTACGAAGCATAATTGAGGAAATTCTATTAGATATAATGTATGAAATTCCTTCCAGAGAAGAGATTGAAAAATGTCTCATTACTAAAGAGACCATTGAATCAAATGGGGAACCAACTTTGGTGTTATCGGAAAGAAAAGCGAAAAATAGGGCTAGAAAAAAGGATAATAAGGAATCAGCATCATAAAAAGGCTCACTGGACCGTGAGCCTTTTTTATCACTTGTAGCATTGAGAAAGTAATCTCAATCATCTATAGATAAGGAGTGAGGCTATGAACGAGAACTTTTTCGTGGTAAAGAATATAACCATACCCCTTATACCTTTAAGAGGTATGTCGGTATTTCCTCACATGGTAATCCATTTCGATGTAGGTAGAGAAAAGTCCATCAATGCCTTGGAAAAAGCAATGATGGACGATTCGTTGATTTTTTTATGCACCCAGAAGGATGCTAAAATTGAAGAGCCATCTCCAGAAGATTTTTACAATATAGGGACTATTGCTAAGATAAAGCAGATGTTAAAACTACCAGGAGGTAGTATAAGGGTATTAGTTGAGGGAATAAATAGAGGTAAAATTGTAGAAATAACCAAGGATGATGATTATTATGAGGCCTTAGTAGAGGAGTACGTTTACGATCCAGAAGAAATAGAAGTTGACAAAGAGATGGAAGCAGCTATGCGGCTAGTGATTAACAACTTTGAAGAATACCTAAGCCTAAGCAAGAGAATATCTCCTGATATATTGCTGACTATTACCGATATTGAAGATCCAGGTAGATTAGCTGATGTAATTGCTTCCTACATGAATCTAAAAATTGAAAGCTATCAAAGGATATTGGAAACTTTCGATTTTTATAAGCGTCTAGAAGAACTCTACAAGATATTACATGAAGAAATAGAGCTATTAAGGATAGAGGAAAAGATCAACCAAAGGGTTAGAAAACAGATCTCTAAAGTTCAAAAAGAATATTATTTGAAGGAACAGTTAAGGGCCATACAGAAGGAATTAGGTGAAGATGGTGAGCTAGACCAGGAAGTAGAAGAATATAGAAAGAAAATTTCAAAGATCAAGATGCCTAAGGAAGCAAAGGAGAAGGCCTTAAAAGAGGTAGAAAGGCTAGGGAGAATGTCTCAACACTCTGCAGAAACGGCAGTCATCAGAACCTACCTAGACTGGATAGTAGAACTTCCTTGGGATAAGGAGACTAAGGATAAGGTAGATATTAAGAAAGCAAGGGAAATTTTAAACAGAGACCATTATGGACTTACAGATGTAAAAGAAAGGATATTAGAATTTATTGCAATAAGAGAACTCGCCGACAACATGAAAGGACCAATTCTATGTTTAGTAGGGCCTCCTGGAGTAGGAAAAACTTCCATTGCCAGATCCATAGCAGAAGCCTTGGATAGAAAATTTGTCCGCATGTCTTTAGGTGGAGTAAGAGACGAAGCTGAAATGAGAGGCCATAGGAGAACCTATGTAGGAGCCATACCAGGAAGGATTATTTCATTGATGAGAAAGGCTGGTACCAAAAACCCAGTATTTTTATTAGATGAGATAGATAAACTAAGTACCGGATATAGGGGAGACCCAGCCAGCGCCCTACTGGAGATATTGGATCCAGAGCAAAATAGTACTTTTACTGACCACTATCTAGAATTGCCCTTCGACCTATCAAAAGTGTTGTTCATTACTACAGCCAATACAGTAAACTCCATACCAGCTCCTCTATTAGATAGGATGGAGGTAATTAGGATAAGTGGCTATACCGATGATGAAAAGTTTAAAATTGCTACCAACCATCTATTGCCTAAACAGTTAAAGGAACACGGCCTTAAGGAAGAAAATCTTGCTATATCTGAAAGGGCAATACGAAAGATAATCAATAACTACACTAGGGAGGCAGGAGTAAGAAACTTAGAAAGAAACATTGCCAATATATGTAGAAAGGCTGCAAAGAGGATTGTAGAAACGGGAGTTAAAAAGGTAAGGGTTAATAACGGAAATATCCACAAATACCTGGGAGCAGAGAAATACAGGTATGATTTAGGCAATAAGGAAAACCAAGTAGGGGTAGCGACAGGACTAGCTTGGACTGCCTTCGGCGGAGATACTCTCTCCATAGAGGTAAACTCCATGAAGGGTACGGGCAAACTCCAGCTAACTGGTCAACTAGGGGAGGTAATGAAGGAATCGGCTATGGCTGGTATAAGTTATATAAGGGCTAACTCAGATAAACTAGGCATAGATAGCAATTTTTATAAGGAAATGGATATCCACGTCCATGTGCCAGAAGGGGCAATTCCAAAGGATGGGCCATCGGCAGGAATAACCATGGCCACTGCAGCAATTTCTGCTTTAACCAATAGGCCAGTGGACTCTAGCATCGCCATGACTGGAGAAATAACACTAAGAGGGCGGGTGCTACCCGTTGGTGGTATAAAGGAAAAGGCCCTGGCAGCCCATAGGGTTGGGATAAAGAAGGTTTTAATACCCTATGACAACAGTAAGGACTTAGAGGAAGTGCCCGACAATGTCCGCAAGAAGCTGGACTTTGTATTGATTAAGAATATGGATCAAGTTTTACAACATGCATTATTGGAAGAGGAAAGCGACCATGAAAGTAATTAAGGCTCAACTAGAGACAATTGCTGTAAACAGCAAACAGTATCCCCATGATGGATTGCTGGAGATAGCCTTTGTTGGGCGCTCAAATGTGGGGAAGTCCTCCCTTATAAATTCCCTTTTAAATAGAAAAAATTTAGCTAAGACCAGTGGTAAGCCAGGCAAGACCAGAACCATAAACTTTTACAACATAGATGACAAATTCAGATTTGTGGATCTTCCTGGTTATGGATATGCTAAGGTATCCAAAAGGGAAAAGGATAAATGGGCCTATATAATAGAGGAGTATCTCAATACCAGGGAAAACTTAGTCGAGGTAATCCAGTTGGTAGATATAAGGCATGAGCCTACGGAACAGGATTTGATGATGTATAATTGGATAAAGACCTATGATTTTTCAGGAATAGTTATAGCAACTAAGGCTGATAAGATTTCAAGAGGCAAGTATCAAAAGCATATCAAGATCATTAAAAATAAATTGAAGGTAGAGGATGCAAAGTTAATAATCCCCTATTCTTCTGCTAGTAAAATAAACAAGGATAAGGTATGGGATACCATCAAGGAAATGCTCAATAAAGATTAGGAGCAGCTATCTAAATAAATAGCTGCTCTTAAAGTTTATTCCTCTTTAACAAACATATCCTTAGTTGCCCCACATATTGGACATACCCAGTCTTCTGGTAACTCTTCAAATGGAGTACCAGGCTCTACTCCGTTATCTGGGTCACCTTCTGCAGGGTCATAAACGTAACCGCATGGTTCGCAAACGTATTTGTCCATATAAACTCTCCTTTCATATGTAATCAATGAAATATTACCCAAAAATATTTACTTTAAACTCAATTTTGTTAAATATTATGATAGAATAAAAGAGGGACACAAGATTAAAGGCTTGATTTATGGGTAAACTAATTATAGGATAGAATATGGATTAATTGAGTAAATGGGCGTGATTAAGGTGTCTTTTATATTCAAAGGTTCCGTTCGTAGCGATTTAGATGATATTAAGATATTCATAAAGAAGGTATTAAATAAGGTGGAAAGTGTTATCCAAGATAAAGATATAATGTTTGATTTAAAATTAATATTGAATGAATTGATCATAAACAGTGTAATCCATGGGAATCAATGCAATTGCAATAAAAGTGTGAACCTTTTCCTAGAGATAGTAGAAAACACTATTAGGATAGAAGTGGTGGATGAAGGAGAGGGTATAGATTTCGATATATCTAGTTATGACCCAAAGGAACTAAAGTGTTGTGGCCGGGGCTTGGTTATTGTCGATGGTCTTTCCGACGAGGTATATATTGATAATAATAAAATAGTAGCCGTTAAGTATATTGGCTAAGATATATTATAATAGTAGTATGGCAGGGTAAACCCTGCCATCCTAATTTAGAGTATAAATTTCAATTTTTAAAGATAGAAGATGGTAAACTTAAGTATAGACTAGGATAGGAAGGGTTTTATTTATGGAAGTTTTAAGAGATGATATAAGAAACATTGCTATTATTGCCCATGTTGACCATGGGAAGACTACATTAGTAGACAGTATGTTAAAACAAAGTGGTATTTTTAGAAAAAATCAGATAGTAGAAGATAGGGTTATGGACTCCCATGAAATAGAAAGGGAAAGAGGAATCACCATATTATCAAAGAATACAGCCATTTATTATAAGGATGTTAAGATAAATATAGTGGATACCCCAGGCCATGCTGATTTTGGAGGGGAAGTAGAACGGGTTCTTAAAATGGTAGATGGAGTTCTGTTATTAGTAGATGCCTTTGAAGGACCAATGCCTCAGACTAAGTTCGTATTAAAGAAGGCTATTGAGTTAAGTCTACCCTCCATAGTCTGTATTAATAAGATAGACAGACCTGAAGCAAGGCCTGAAGAGGTTATAGATGAGGTATTAGACCTATTTATAGACCTAGGAGGAGATGAGGAGTACTTAGAATCGCCCTTTGTATTCACCTCCTCTAAGGAAGGCACTGCTACATTAGACTTAAATGTTAGAAAAGAAAACTTGGAGGAGTTATTTGAAACCATAATCCAATATATTCCAGCACCTAAGGTGAATATTGATAAGCCTTTACAATTGTTAATCTCTACCGTAGATTATAACGACTATGTAGGTAGAATAGGTATTGGGAAAATAGAAAGGGGAAGGATAAGCGCCAATCAGGATGCTGTAATAGTAAATCAAGATAGAAAAGATGAAATTAAAAAGATAAGGATAAGCAATATTTATGAATTCCAAGGATTAAACAGGGTTGAAGTAAAGGAGTCTAAGGCAGGGAGCATAATTGCTGTAACGGGTGTGGAAGGAATCCATATTGGAGATACCATATGTGATGTGGATGCCCCAGAACCACTTCCCTTCGTAAAGATTTCTGAGCCAACCATCGCCATAACCTTTTCAGTAAACGACAGCCCCTTTGCAGGGCAAGAAGGAGAATATATGACCTCTAGACAGTTGAGAAATAGACTATTAAAAGAATTGCAAACAGACGTCAGCCTAAGGGTAGAAGAGACGGATTCTCCCGATTCTTTTAAGGTATCTGGTAGAGGGGAGTTGCACCTATCAGTCCTTATAGAAAATATGAGACGGGAAGGTTATGAATTCCAAGTATCAAAACCAGAGGTTCTATATAAGTGTCAAGATGGCAAAAGATTGGAACCTATGGAAAGGGTAACGGTGGATGTGACGGAAGCATATACTGGAGTAGTAATAGAAAAATTAGGGGCAAGAAAGGGAGAACTAATAAGCATGTCAGAGAGCAATGGAGGATATCAAAGATTGGTATTTTCCATTCCTGCTAGAGGTTTAATCGGATATAGAGGGGAATTCATGTCGGATACAAAGGGAAATGGTATTATAAATTCGGTATTCGATGGTTATGGTCCCTATAAGGGGGATATTGTTACTCGAAGAGCAGGCTCCATAATTTCCTTTGAAACTGGAGAGGCTACAGCCTATGGTTTGTATTCAGCCCAAGATAGAGGAGAACTCTTTATTACACCAGGAACTAAAGTTTATAGGGGAATGGTAATCGGGTCTAGTCCTAAAGGTTTGGATATAGATATAAATGTATGTAGGAAAAAACATCAGACCAATATACGGGCAGCCGGTTCCGATGAAGCTTTACGCTTAACACCAGCCAGACAATTATCCTTAGAAGAGGCCTTGGAATTTATAGGAGAAGATGAACTTATAGAGATAACTCCTAAAAGCTTTAGAATAAGGAAGAAGATCTTAGATCCAAATAAGAGACACAAAGGGAAAAAATAATATTCAAAATCGGCTCAATTTTGGATTTTAGATATAAGGTGATTTTATGGAATATATAATAGAGGGGTATTCTTGGCTTTTTAAAAATATATTGTGGATTAATATCCTATTTGCCATCTTGCTGGTATTCTTTGAAAGGAGAAATCCTACTACTACCTGGCTATGGCTAATGGTTCTTGCCTTTCTTCCGGGTATAGGCTTTATACTATACCTATTTATAGGTCAGGATATGAGCAAAAAAAAGACCTTCAAGTTGAAGGAAGAGGAAGATAAAGGGATTAGAGAAAGGGTATTAAAGCAGGGTAAAAAGATTGAAGAGGATGAATATAGTTTTTCCAACCCTAGGTTTTTAGAATATGAGGATATCATCAAGATGCATATTCAATCCAGCGAGTCCTATTTTTCTGAGGACAACCATATTGAATTCTATTTTTCAGGGGCGGAAAAGTTTAAGGCCTTACTTGAAAGCATCAAAAAGGCCGAGAAATATATATATTTAGAATACTATATTATGAAAAGTGACGGAATAGGCACTAAGATCATAGATAGCCTAACCCAAAAAGCCAAAGAGGGAGTAGAGGTTAAGGTATTATACGATGGGATGGGAGGAAGAAAATTAAAAAGAGGTTGTTTTGACGAGCTCAAAAAAGCTGGTGGAGAAGTAGCTGCTTTCTTCCCTCCCTTTGCTCCCTTTATCACTCCTAGGATAAATTATAGGAACCACAGAAAGATCTGTATAATCGATGGTAGGGAAGCCTTTACTGGAGGCTTTAATATAGGGGATGAATATTTAGGGCTTTCCAAAAAATTTGGTTACTGGAGAGACACCCATATAAAGATTACAGGCACAGCCGTTGAAGGGCTTCAGTGGCGATTTTTTAAGGATTGGCTCTTTGCAGCGAAGAAGGATAATGTCCAATGGAAAATAGAGCTTCCTGAAAAATCAAAGAGGGGAAAGGCCGGTGTCCAGATAGTTAGCAGTGGACCAGACTCTAAATGGGCTAGCATCAAAGATGGATATTTTAAGATGATTACCAACGCAAAAAAAAGGGTCTATATTCAAACTCCATACTTTATCCCCGATGATAGCATATTTGAAGCCTTAAAAGTAGCCGGACTTTCCGGCAAGGATGTAAAGGTAATGATCCCCTGCAAGCCAGACCATCCCTTTGTATATTGGGCGGGCCTTTCATATATAGGGGAGCTGTTAGAAGCAGGGGTAAAGTTTTATACCTATCAAAATGGATTCTTACATTCCAAAACCTTCATCATGGATGATTTTGTAACCTCTATAGGTACGGCTAATTTAGATATTAGAAGCTTTAAACTTAATTTTGAAGTCAACGCCTTCATATATGATGAAGATGTAAATAGAAGAATGGTAGAACAATTTAAGAGAGATTTAAAAGTCTGTAAAGAAATCACCATAGAGGAATACAAAAAAAGGTCTAATATTGTAAAACTTAAGGAATCTATTTCAAGACTGCTTTCTCCAATTCTATAGCTCTATTGGATAAAAAATCATCTCAGGGGAACACTATTCTTTGAGGTGATAATGGTGAACAGGAGAGGATATTTAGCTATTATTTTGATAGTTTCTCTTTTTTTAACGGCTTGTATGAATCGTTCAAACGGCAAATCTACAAAGATAGAACAAAAGGAGAGGGCTCCCAAGGCACTTGTTAAAGTAGCTGATGGAATAGATGAACTGTTAAGCTCTGTAGATAAAATTGTGGAATTAGAAGAGTTATCGGAAACGGAATTTAAAGCTCAAACAGAAGCTGGAAAGAAAGATGAGGAAAAATCTAAGGAAGAGTCCAATAAGAGTTCAGAAGAAGAAAAAAATCAAGAGCAAGGCCAAGAACAAGCTAAGGAGCAAGAAGGCCAGAAAAAAAAGGAAGACAAAGAAATAACCAAGGATGAAATCCTCTTTATGAAATGGAAGGAAGTAGACCAAAAGCTGGAGCAAATCCATAAGGATTGGAATAGCTATGAAGTTGAGAGCAGGCAAAAAGGGGTTAATTCTGAAAAGGCCAATGAATTCAAAAAACATTTAAACGCCTTTACCATAGCTGTTGAAAACAGGAAAGTAGAAGAGATTGAGAACATGGGAAGTAGGGCTATCAATTCCCTTGCAGTTTTTTTTGACCTCTACAAGGATGAAATAAGGGGCGACCTATCCAGAATAAAATACTCCATCCATCAAGCCTTCATAGAAGGACAAAAAGGTAATAAGAATGCTGCAAAGAACCTATTAACCAAAACTGAAGACTACACATCTCGTATAAGGCAGAAGTTAGAAAATCATGATGAAAAAATAAAGGATCTAGATAGGTTATCCTTGGCAGCTGCGGATATGAAAATGGCCTTAGATGATAGCAACAAAAAATTATTGAAGATAAAGAGGGATATAGCCCTAGACAATATAAAATCATTACAAGAATAAATAAGTTAAGGGGGAATACTGATGAAAGCTGAAGCCATAAAGGACTATTTAGTGGTAAATGGTAGGCTAGAGCCTACTTCAAACACGGAAATATTTGAAAGAATAGAAAAGCCACCCATATATGAAGTTATAAGGGTAATAGACGGGGTGCCTTTGTTTTTAGAAGACCATTTAGATAGGATGAAAGAATCAGCTAGGTTAATTGATTATCCTATTGAAAGGAAGGATAAAGAAATAGAAGAGGATATTAGGCAATTGATAGATAAAAATGGAGCAAAGAATTTAAACGTTAAACTTATATGTACAGATGTAGAAGGAATGGGACAAGTATTCCTAGTCTACTTTATAAAGAGCTTTTACCCACCTGAAGAGTATTATAAAAAGGGTATCCATACCATACTATTCCACTATGAAAGGGAGAATCCTAATGCTAAAGTACAGATGTCATCCTTTAGGGAAGAGGTAGCCAAAAAATTAGAAGAAAATAATGCCTTTGAGGCCTTACTAGTAAATAAGGATGGCTATATTCCGGAAGGAAGTAGGTCTAATATATTCTTTGTAAAGGAAGATAAGCTATATACTGCACCCAAAGGAGATGTACTCTTAGGTATTACAAGAAAATATATTTTTAAGGTCTGTCAGGAACTAAAGATTGAAATTGTTGAAGAAAATATACACAGGGATGAGCTAGTAAAATTAGATGGAGCTTTCATGTCGGGAACCTCTGTAAATGTATTGCCTATATCTAGTATAGATGATATAAAACTGAATTCAGTAAATAATAAAATAATAAAGGAAGTTAATAGAGGCTATGTCAACAAGATGAAGGCTTACATAGAAGGCAAAACCTTGTAGCTAAAAAGTTACAAGGTTTTTTTAATTTTTATATTGACATTCACACAATATTAGTGTACTATATAATTAATACACCAGGACAAAAGTGCTGTGGAGGTGAAATGATGGAATTCAATGAGAATCTTCCAATATATATTCAAATTATGAATCTATTGAAGAGCAAAATAGTATCAGGGGAGATAAATGAAGGGGATAAATTGCCATCTGTAAGGGAATTGTCAAAGCAGTTAAAGGTAAATCCAAATACTATACAAAGGGCTTATCAGGAATTAGAGAGGGAAGAACTAGTTTTTACCCAAAGGGGAATGGGTACATTTGTTACGGAGGATGTGGAGATGATTAAGAAGTTAAAAAAGGATATGGCTACCAATATAGTCCAAGAATTTTTGGTGAAAATGAAAAAATTGGGGTTTAATTCTAAAGAAATAACGGAAATTCTATCAGAATGGGTTGAAAAGGAGGAAAGGGAATGAAAAATATAGTTGAAATCAATGGTCTTACTAAAAATTATTTCAACAAAAAAGCCTTAAAGGATATAAACTTAAAAATTGAAGAGGGAAAGGTCGTAGGAATACTAGGGCCTAATGGCAGTGGGAAAACCACCCTAATAAAGATATTAACTGGACTTTTAAGGGAAACTAAGGGTGAAGTGTTTATAGATGGACACAGGGTAGGAGTATATACTAAATCCATAGTCTCCTATTTACCAGATAGAAACTTCTTATATAATTGGATGACCATAAGGGATGCTTTCGAATTTTTCAAGGATTTCTATCAGGATTTCGACGAGGAGAAATTTAAAGACCTGCTAGATTTTATGAAACTAAAAATGGATATGAAGATAACCACTCTTTCTAAGGGAATGCATGAAAAATTGAACTTAAGCTTAGTCCTTTCTAGAAATGCCAAATTATATGTCTTAGATGAACCCATTGCGGGAGTAGACCCAGTAGCTAGAGACCAGATATTAGATGCCATAATTAATAATTATAATAGGAATAGCTCCATGTTAATTACCACCCACTTAGTAAGGGATATGGAAAATATATTTGATGAGGTAGTATTTTTGAAGGAAGGGGAAATAGCCTTAATGGGCAATGCAGAAGCCCTAAGAGAAGAAAGGGGCAAACATATAGATGATATTTACAAGGAAATATTTGGAGAGTAGGAGGGAAATAGATGGGTAGGCTGATGAAATATGAAATAAAGGGTTCTTATAAATTCATATTGGGAGTATTGGTCTTAGTGCTGATACTAACAACTGGAATATATGCCTATGTAACCAATAACAGGGGAGGTTCACCTTTAGGAGTAAGTTTTGTAGGTTTATCAGTATTAGTCATATTTGGAACCTTATTAACAACCTTTTTATATATAGTCAACTCCTTTAGAAAGGAATTATATGAAGACAGGGGATATCTAACCTTTACCCTACCCCTTACTGGGAATCAAATATTAGGTGCTAAGCTAATTGTTGCCTTAATGTGGTTTACTATATTAGGTATAGCCATAGTAGTATATCATTTTCTTATGGTATTAATCTTTGTACCAATTGAATTTAGTATATCTCAATTTTTATCAGAGCTAAGGCATATAGGTATACCCCTTAGAGGGATTATAGCTTCTATTATACTTGGATTTGTCAATGGAACTATAACTTTAATATTGATCTACTTTTCCATGGCCCTTAGCAGGGTGACCTTTAGGAATAAAAAGATTGGCGGTCTTTGGTTTATAATCTTCCTGGTACTAAATGGTATAATAGCCTTCAGCCAAATAAGGATTACCCAATTACTGCCCTATTATTTAGATTTGTCCAC
>JAAYEU010000189.1 GCA_012728595.1 Tissierellia bacterium | reverse complement strand
TACCTTAACGCTTCTTCCAGTCTCTAGTACGGTTACATAGGCTTCTTCTACTGGAATGCCTGTAAATTTGGATACCTTTATCTTCTTAACAAGCTCATCTGCTACTTCCTTATATTTATTTTTGGATAATGCTTTACTTCCCCTTTCTATTGTAAAGCTGGGTTCAACTTCCTTAGTCATTTCATTAGAGAATAACTTGCTTATACCCTTATCCTTATTCTTTCTAGATATAAGGTCATTTGATACTGAACTAGTAGCTGCTTCTTCACCTTCTGGAGGACTTTGAGTATAGTCCATATGGGCCCTAATCATGAACATTCCATCGATTCCTTGCTCTTCTAGTAAAATCATATCTCCAGCTATATTTAAATAGGCCCTGCTAGTGTGGCCTGAATTGGTATCCAGCCCAACTCCTGGTACAAATTCTCCTATAGTATCCTGCATAGTGGAGATGAAAAAGTCTTCTCCGGTGAAAAATTCATAATCCGATAAATCTATATAGTTCCAATCCCCTCTTGTTAAATCATCAATATATAGGGTATCTCCAACTTTAGCTATGCTGCCATCTTCATTAGTTCTATATATTTCAAATCCTAATCTATTTCCTCCTGGACTTGGCCAGTCGTTACCCCATAGGTAGATGCTTGTGCCCATCAATTTACCCTCTAGGCTAGGAGTAAATCTTACTGCACAGCCATTTCCTGCCTCATTCAATACTATAGCATCATCGGCTACTCCATAGTCATAGCTTATTACTTCTTCAGTTGTAGGTATAAAATCTATTCCCGATACCACTACATCGTCTATATACCAGCCGCTGCGAACTACTGAATAGTCTGAGTAGAAGTGGAATCTGATCTTTATGGTCTTTCCACGATATTCTGGTATCGCTATTTCTTCGCCTATCCAGCCGTTACTCACATTGGTAATCTTACCAGTAATATTGGTCCAGTTCTCTCCATCATCTGAGATTTGAACGTATCCATAATCCCAGTTGTTCTCCGTATGGTACCAGTGTTTAAAGAATAGATAAGGAATCTTGTCTTCTGGAATAGTTATTTCTGGGCTTTCAATGTAAGCATTGCTGCTGGTATAGTAATCTCCTGATAGGTTTGTAGCCCAAACCTTTTCGCCGGATGCAGCTGCATTTGGTCCAGATGTTAGGATTCCCCACTCCCAACAGCTATTGCTTCCACCTGTAATAAAGCCACCATCATCCTCTTCAAAATCTGAGCTATAGAATATAACAACTTCAGTTGCAGTAGCTGAGACTACTTCGGTAAAGTCGCTGACATTGCCAGAGGTATCCTCTGCGTTAACCTTATAGTAATAGCTCTTATTCCCTTCCAAATCTGTATCCATATAGCTAGATGCTGCAGTTTCTCCCACCTTTATGAATTCTCCATCAGCTTCTTCGGCCCTATAGATATTGTAGTGGGATAGGTCTCCATCTGGTGAAGGAGTCCAAGTTAAGTTGATACCAGCTATACCCGCTTCAGCCCTTAAATTGCTTGGTACTTGAGGAGGTACGGAATCTGGGCCTAATAGTCTTACATTATCGATATACCAGCCCTCATAATTTACTGAGTTGTCGCTTGTAAGCCTAAATCCAACGAATACTGGATTTTGCGAACCTATATAATCGTTAAGGTTTATAACCATTTCATGCCAGCCATTGGAATTACCTGTAATGGTAGTAACCTGATTCCAGTTTTAACCATAGTCCTTGGTCACATATATATGGCCCCTATCGTAGTTGTTCTCCAGGCGATACCACTGATGGAATCTTAAGGAGGCTGCCTGTAAGGATGTATCCCTTAAGTCTATTGGAGGAGTAATTAGCCAATCATCAGCACTATTAACATAATTTCCACCTATTACCGTACCAGCTAATCCATCTCCTTCATAGGGGGTTGGGTCTGAATCTGTTGCCTTACCCCAATCCCAACAGCCATCAAATATCCAGCCTAGGGCATTGCTTTCAAAGCCTTGATGATACTCATCTGGTAGGATTCCAAATTTAATGTCTATCCTGTAGTCCTCCGATACTACTGTTTCTTTGGCATAATCCACAGCCTTTATCTTGTAGATTAGGCTATTACCAACTAGCATATCGGAGCTTATCACTGCCCTATATATTCCATCCTTATGGTCTCCTGATATCCTATCCATGGGTATCATGAACCAATAGGATTTACCTTCAGGCTTAACCAATAGTTCTGCTTCTGTTACGGCTACATCATCTATCAATCTAGCCTTTATTTCTATTTCAGAGCCTTCAAAGGCTTCAGTTATCTCCTGTTCATGGATTATTATTACATCTTCTAAGTCCTCACCTTCTTGTAATACATAGCCTTCTACTACTCCTACTCCTGCTGCCACTTCCGATACAGCTTCAAAGGCGTCTACCATTCCATGGCCATATCCAAAGTTTGGAGCTTCTGGATAGGTGCTATCCGTTAATGGATCCGCCGTACTGGCTAAGATGCTTTCAATTTCGTCTAATTCCAAGGAGCTATTAGCTGAGAACATTAGGGCAACCGTTCCAGTAACATGGGGTGCCGACATGGATGTTCCCGAATAAGCTGCATAGCCACCTGGTATAGATGAAATTACACTGACCCCTGGTGCCGATATGTTGGGCTTAACCAAACTTTCATCATAGGGAGATGGTCCTAACTTGGAGAAACTTGCCCTTTGGTCATATCTATCAACTGCTGCCACTGCATAGGATTCAGGATAATTAGCTGGGTTGCTAATTGAGCCTGGCCAGGGCAATGGTTCCCCTGGTCTTTGGTTTCCTGCAGAAAATACTGGGAATATCTTGGCTGCTCTCCAGGAAGTTACAGCATCCCTGTACCAGTCATCTATGCCTGCTGGTCCTCCCCAGGAATTGTTCACCACATCTGGAGCAGCTGTTGGGTCTCCACCTGGATGCAGCATCCATTCTGCTGCCTCTATTAATATGTCATCCGTTGTATATCCCATTCTATCGAATACTCTGGCTGCAATCCACCTAGCTCCCGGTGCCACCCCTACTGGATTACTTCCATCTGGTTCACGACCTAGTATGGTTCCCATGACGTGGGTTCCGTGGTCGTCTGAATCCTCTGGTAGGCTCACTCCATATTGAGGGTCAAACCAGCTCTTTTCTGGGTCTACAATTCTATCGGTTGCCGGGTCATAGCCTCTCCACTTATCTTTTAAGGCTGGATGGGTCCAGTCTGCTCCTGAATCTAGTATTCCTACTACTGCCCCTGTACCGTCGATTCCCATATCCCAGACCTGGTCTGCTTTAACCCTAGTTATATTCCACAGAGGCTCTGTAGAATCTAAACCGATTTCAACATCCTCTACTATATACTCCAGCTTGTGCCTCTTATTTTTATAAATTTTAGCTACTTCATCCATATAGGAGATATTCTCTACTACCTCTGGTGTTGCCTTCACAAATAACATATTTACAATATGGTAGGATTTAAACTCTTCCACATTGCCCTTTTCCTTTTCCTGTTCTAGGTATTTTATTAAATTTCCTTGGGTCATTTCTGCCTTATCCATTAGAGCTTCCGTTACAGCTTTCCTTACTTCCATCTTGTTTGCGTAAGGAGTCAATTTAGATGCTAAAGCTGATTCTGTAGCCTTTGCTATTCTCATTACATCTACTTGATCCTTCATATAGACTAATACTTCTACTAGCTCTTCCTTTTTAAGATCTTCCTTTACCTCTTTAGTAATCTTATTGGCCGCTTCCTTCTTTAAACTGTCCTTAGCCGTAGTTAGTAGATTGCCACTTGCATGGGCTAAGGATGAGATACTGCCCACTACCATAATCATGGCAATGAGTAAGGACAATATCTTTATGGTTTGTTTCTTCGGCATTTGCCAATACCCCCTTTGATTTATTCGTCATCCCAGCTAAAGTTACCTTTAGCCTTAAATATTTTGTTAAATAGGTCCTCTATAGAAGAGGACCTATTATTTTTTATAGTAGCTAGAATTCCCGCTCTCATCGTAGTAGATTACCTTGTCGGGAAGTAGGTCTATGTCTACAATCTTTCCACGGGAATCTACTAATTCATCCCCCAATTTAACATATACTTCATTCCCACCATTGATCCATTCCATTAATTTGGTCTGAACCTCTAAACTATCGTTTAGGTAATCTATGTGGTAAGCTTCATCCCATATGACTACCGTATTGGCTGGAAGGTCTTCCAAATCGGCTACTACGCTTATCCTTCCATCTGCTAATCTAGTATATTCCTTTCCATTTCTATCTATATAAGTTACTTCCACCATCAGACTATTGGCAAGCAGCCCTTCTGGTGCAATCCAGCTTCCAAAATAGAATCCATTATCCTCAACCATTGGTATTCCCTTATTGTTTTCCAAGCCAAAGGGTAGTATTACCTTGAAATAGCCTTCTCCACCAGTTGGAGCCTTGAAGCTAACTTCTACCCTATCCCCAGCCTTGACCATTAAATCTTTTGCTGGCTCTAGATCTGAGATGATTACATCTGGATTTATCCTAATCTGGGCTTTAGCCTCATGGCCTGCCATATCCACTAGAGTGAAGTTGAATATATTTTCTCCATCCCTTAAGCTTAGGCTATAGTCTATTATCTCCTCTTGAGGGGTAGTTTCTATCAAGGCAGATTCATGTCGATATATTTCGCTATCTCCTAGATAGAGGGTAAAGTTTCCAAGATTATCGAACATCCTAATCTTCAAATCGGCAGTTAGCCCTTCAGGATCGATATTTGTAACTCCAATATTTAGTTCTGGTGTTGTAGTATCAACGTAGAACCTCCTTGCGATACCCCCTCTTGCTCCAGTTTTGGAAATAGCCTCAACCCTAACTTCATGGTAGCCATCCTCTAATTCTAGTGTCTTTTCGAATTTATAGGCAGGTCCTCTATACAAGATGGTAGATGTATCCTCTGGATGGTAGATTACTACATTATCCACATATTCAAATTCAGCTTCTTCTCCATCAATCAATACCTTATCTAATAGATAGAAGTTGGCTACATATCCATCAAATAGCACCTTATTGTCGGTAAGCATTTCTAATAATAGCGGTTTTAATAGGAATATATATGGGTCCTCATTATCCACATTTACCGTTATCCAATTAGAACCTATATTAAAGGCATTGTCTATTGCCACCACTTCTATTTGATTGGAGCCAATTAATTGGCCTACACTAAATTCATATATGGCCTCTTCTAAGTCAACCGCTACAGGCTCTTCATCTAATAATTCTCCATTTACATAGACTAAGAAGCCTAATAGGCCGGAACTTTCTTCTACCCTAAATCTAACCTTATTCTCTTCAGCATCAAAAGTCATGTCTACTATTTCTGGTGGAAGAGTGTCTACTGTTATTGGAATTCGCTTGGATTGTACTGGGGCATCATAGTGGACTTTTGCTTCTATTTCATATATATAGTCTCCATCGGGAACTATCTTGCCATTGATATCTCCAAACCACCAGGCATCCATTACTAAGGAAGCTGGATTTCTCCTACCTCCGTCTACCAAACTCTTTCTCTGATATAGTTCTGTGTAGATATTTCTCAGGGTGTTTCCTTCTTCATCCAATATCTTGTAATTTACAAACTCAGCATTCCTCAAGAAGGACATATATGGCAGCACATTATCCGTTCCATATATGAATCCATCCAGAGTACCTGGGCTCATGTAGATTCTATTGGGAGTAGTATAGTAATAGGCAGAACCTAGTAGGTCTACATATAGCATTCCTGACAATTGGAAATAGGATGACTCTACTGGGTCTATAAATCTCATTCCATCTATGATATTAGGTTCTCCCCAATCGCCGTAGAATCCAACATAGGGTAGGGATAGAGTTGGTTTTTCTCCTTCTACATCAGATAGGACTACAAATCCTTCTACAAACATATTCCTATAGATGGTTGGGTCTGAGCTGATATCCACCCTTATTTCAAACTCAATCTCTCCCATAGCAGGAACGGTGATTGTTTCCGGACCGTCTACTATAGCGTTTATATAATCTGAAGATAGTAGGTTAAGTTCTTTTCCTTCTAAAGGATATAGATAATCCTTAAGCACCAACACATTTACATTATAAGTAGCATCGGTATTGGAATCGTTTATAGCTAGGAATTTCATAATAAAGGCTGTGGAATCGAAATCCTTCAGTTCTACCTTAGCCTCTTTAGTATTGGCATCTACTAGCCTTACCGGAGTGGTAACTGCTCCGTACAGGTTCATTATTCCAGACCCTTGCCTTCTAGGGGAATACTCGTATCCATACTCGTCTAGTACAATATTTGAGGTGTTCATAAGAAGTACCTTAGCCAGCCTTGACTGTTCTGACAAAGGTAAATTCCTATATATAGGATGTTCCTTAATATATTCCATTACCAAGGCAGACCCACCTGCTACATGGGGTGCAGCCATAGAGGTTCCACTCATGGTTCCATATTTATCATCATTTAGGGTGGAATAGATCATACCGCCAGGAGCGGTAATCTCTGGCTTCAATTCTAAGGAAGCTGTAGTTCCCCAGGAAGTAAAGTCGGACATCAATCCACCAGTTGGATTCTCTACTGTCATCAATTCATCGGTAAAGCTTATGAATTTTTCCTCTAATTCCAGTAGTTTTACCCCAGCTGAGTAGCCTATAAAGGCTGCAGGAATCCTCATATCATCTGGAGTAGCCATGTTGACCAATTCTTCTCCTCCAGCTTCGTGGTTCCTAATTATTACAGCAATGGCTCCTGCATCCTGAGCATTCTGAATCTTGTCTACGAAGGGAGCTGGATCTCCACCACGAACTATTAGGGCTACCT
>JAAYEU010000129.1 GCA_012728595.1 Tissierellia bacterium | reverse complement strand
TGATTTTTTCTATAATTTCGTGTATAATTGTATTCATAAGAATAGCCTCCTTTATTATGATTTTTGTTTTTGACACTTCTATCATAACATATGGGGCTATTCTTTTTTGTATTTTTTCCTACAATTATTTTACACTAACTACAAATAAATTGTAGAACTCATTCTATATAACTTAACATAGTCTTGAAATTATGTTCTAATTTATAGTTTTAGATTATGGTATAATATAGCAATAGCATAACATTTCTTAATATTGCTAAAGATCGTGTACTAGGAGGATAATTGGAAAACTTAAATAATTTTCAGAACTCTTCTTAGTTAATCAAGAAGATATAATAATTGGAATTACTAACAAACAAATATCAGACGTATGCATTTTTATTGGTATAGTAATAGGCCTATCTAAAAATTTTAATATTATATAGAAAACAAATTGGCCTTCCTGTAAAATATTATAAGAGTATACTAAATAATGGGCTTAATTAGCACTAGCTTCTTAATTTAGAGGTGAATACATTATATAATAAGATTACATTATAAGAACTAGTAATTCCCCTAAAATTAAAAGTTCATTTTACATATGGAGGTGTTAATATCAGAAAGTTAATGGATAGTGTTGCAAAATCGGTAGAAATTAAAGGATCTTTTTACTATTTTTTTTGGATAACTTTTATTGGAACACAGCTATTAATTGATTACAGTAATTATGAATATTATAAATTTATGACGACTGTTAGAACGGTATATTTAGCAATCTATTTTATATTGGTCTTATCTTCCTATGTCTATTATAAACTCAACAAGAAGGATTCAAAAAATACTAGAAATTATATGATAATACTAGGTGTGCTATTAGTTTCTTACTTGTTTAAACTTAGTAGATTATGAAATGAGAACGGATCATTTGCATTAATTGAAAACCCTATGGAAGGGGATGCAAATTGATCCGCTTTTTTGCATTAATTTGAAACTTTTTTAAGCTTTTATCCGTCTTATATATAGAATCTTGTTTTTAGGAGGTGCTTTAAAATAAAATTATCCACGCAAGAATTTGAGATCTTATTCAGGCGATATAAGGGCGATATCTATAGGATAGCATATACCTATGT
This sequence comes from Tissierellia bacterium, assembly GCA_012728595.1. Lineage (GTDB taxonomy): Bacteria > Bacillota > Clostridia > Tissierellales > Tepidimicrobiaceae > Tepidimicrobium. The sequence continues at coordinate 2,449 of JAAYEU010000129.1, read as the reverse complement.
AAACAATGAACAAGATGCTCTAGATATTGTCCAAGAAACAGCTTATCAGGCTTATATTTCAAAAGACAAATTAAAAGATAAGCTTAAGTTTAAATCATGGCTTTTAACAATAGCCGTTAACAAATCTAAAGATCTAGTCAGAAAAAATAAAGACCTTTTACTAGATGACATATCGAGTATAAAAAGGCTGGAAACAAGGGAGAAGGAAAGTATAAATATGTTCATGGATAACTTAAAAACCCTATCCTTAGATGAAAAAAATATCATTGTACTAAAAATATATTTTGAATATACCTTTGAAATAATTTCAAAAGAACTAAAGATGCCTATAAGCACAGTCAAGACAAAATATTATAGAGCCTTGGAAAAATTAAAGCTAGAGGAGGGTGTATATGACAGACAGGCTTAAAGATATGTTAAATAGCATTCCCCTTCCTGATGATTTAGATGAAAATATAAACTTAGGTTTTGAAAGAGGAAGGGAATGTTATGATATTAAAAAAATTAAATTGAAAAGGAGATTGATTGCTGCCGTAGCTTCATTTGTCATCATTATCAGTTCAATAAGTATAATAGGATTAGAAAGAGTGGAAGCTGCTCTAAAACAAATGCTTCAATATGTCCCCGGATATAATATTCTAGTAGATAAAGATGAAGGAATAGTCTTGGCACTTAAAGAAGAAGTTTATCAAGAAAAAGATGGAATTTTTGTTAGGATTACAGCTGCATCTAAATTGGATAATGACTTGTCGGTTACCCTGGAAAGCAATTATGACTTAATGGCAGATGAAGAAATTCTATTAAAGGATGAAAAAGATAATGTCTTTACTCCAAAAAGCTGGGGCAAAGCAGGTGGTGGAGAATTTTGGCAAGGAGATTATCTCTTTGAGATAGAAGGAGAAAACAGGGATTATAGCTTGGTATTAGGAGATTTTGAAGTTCCTTTCAGCTTAGAAAATACAAAAGAAGTAGAAGACTTTTTACAACTAGGGCCATATGCCCAGGATAAGGGAATTAGCATTGTGGCCATTAAAAAGCCCATGGGTGATAAGATTATGATCAGCTTATTAAACAGGTCCGAGGAAAAAATAGTTGTAGATTATCCCTTTGAAGAAAATTTAAGCACAAGTGTTTGGAACCCTACTTTGAAGATAGAAAAAAACATGTATCTAATAGATGAGGAAGGAAATAAAACTTATCCTACAATACCATCATCCTTTGGCAACCTAATGTCAGATTTCTATTTCCATACAGCAGATAAGGAAGGATTAAAGCTGGTATTACCTTATGTGAAGGTCAATTATCCTAATCTAAAAACAGAAAAAATTAAAATCCAAACACCCAAGGATGGGGAGATAAAAAGTATAGATAGAACTTTAAATCTAGGGGAGTTTAGGATAAATGTGATAGATGTGAGGAAAGATGGAGATGAAATAATAATCAGTTTAAAGGCCAATTCCTTAGACGATGAAACATTAGATAATGTAAGAATAGGGGGTATTTCTGGCTATGGAATCTGGTTTAATATAGATACAGGTTACACAGAACTATTCATAGATAAAGAAGAGGCAGGTAATAGTTTTACAATATATTTTGAATCACCAACAACTTTGCTTTTAGGAAATTGGGAAATAGAATTTGATTAATCCCAAGGTACTTCTTGATTTTCTCCCTTCTAGAAAGAATCAAAAGAGGATCCTTTCTAGAAGGGAGTTTTTTGTGTCAACGCTAACTATAGAAATTCTAACTTACCTATTTACACCTGCCCTATCTGAACTTACTGAATCCACAATTGTTTTCATATATGCCTTTTTCCATTAATACTTAATTCTACATATAGTACAACTTTAAATTTAAGAAATAACCCTCTCTGCTAATTTGTCAATATGGATTAGAATTTCACTAGACTAAAAGCTATAATTTTAAAAAACATTAGACATACTTTAAGAAGGTAGCCTAATACTATAATAGTACCATATTTTGGGTATTATATGTAGGCATGTCTTTAAAATTGTGGCATAAAAAAACAAAAGGGACGGTTCCCTTTGCATCTTTCATTTTGTTAGCTGCAAATCAACCGTCCCTTATAAATTATGCAGAAGCTTTTCTTCTTAGTCTCCTGACTATAATTCTTATTAGTAAAGCTATTAGGGTTAAAATAAGTAAAATAATGCCATATAACATTAGGGCTATTTTATTGGGGTTTTTGATTCTGGCAAAGATGCTTGGATTATCATCTACAATTTTTCTTCCCTGTTTTTGGCTGTAGTAATCTGGCATTTGAGGTATGCCATCTTCTTTATCGAAAGATTTCAAGTATTCAGCTATTGCCAACCATTCTTTAATCTCATGACCATTATCATAGATTATATGCTCTTCAAAATCCTCTATGGGTACTCCATCTTTAGTTTTGGGAACAATGGAAAGTAAGCCGAAGGATTTATCCCCT
>JAAYEU010000128.1 GCA_012728595.1 Tissierellia bacterium | reverse complement strand
AATAGGTGGTTTTCTATGCTTTGTTATCTGTTCAAAAGCGTATCCAATTTCTAATAAAATCGGCTCATGCCAGGGTCTACTTAAAAATTCAATTCCCACAGGTACTCCTATAGGAGCGGTATCCGTTGGTTCTGTAAAGCCAGCAGGCACTACGATTGATGGGAATCCTGTCACAGAACCTAAGACTCCATTTCTATCAACCTGTTTTTCACCAACCTTTACTACTGGACGTTTTTGGTGCGGGTAAACTATAGCATCTAAATGATACTTAGCCATAATCTCTATGACCTTATTCTGTGTCTCCATCCGTCTTATTAGGCGTTTATTATAAATCTCTGTACCAACATCCAGGGTTTGAGCATACTTAATATTTTCCTCAATGCCTTCATGGTACTTTCCAGATTCAATTATATCCTTTAGTGAATGTATGTCTGTTTTATCCCCTAGTCCCTCTAAATATGCAGATAGATGGGCTTTTAGTTCATGAAGATGAACGCTAACTTCTCCTACTAGTTCATCGGAATCTATATTTTCCTCAATGTCGATTAAGACAACTCCATTTTCCCTCATGACATCTAGATTTTTGGATATAATATGGTTTACCTCCTTGTGGACATCTTCAGTTCCGAAAAAGCTGTGAAGGATTCCAACTCGTTTTCCTTTTAATCCATCTTCATTTAAATAAGAGGTATAAGTTGCTGGAATCTTCCCTACTGACCAAGCAGTTGCAGGATCCTTTTCATCGTATCCAGCTATAATGTCTAATACCTTGGCAGTATCTTCAACTGTCCGCATTATTGGTCCAGCAGTATCCTGAGTTAAGGAATAGGGTACAATTCCACTTCTACTTATAAGCCCTATTGTAGGCCTTAATCCAACTAAACTACAAGCGGATGCTGGAGAACGTATAGAATTTATGGTGTCCGTTCCTATACCGATAATTCCGAAATCTGCTGCAATACCTGCTGAAGTTCCGCCGCTTGAGCCTCCAGGGGTTCTGGTAAGGTCATAGGGATTTAGGGTTTGTCCTAAAATGGAACTGATGGTTTCTCCCCAAACTGCAAATTCATGTAGATTTACCTTGGCTAGAATAATAGCTCCTGCTTCCTTTAACTTTCTTGTGATAAAAGCATCTTCTGAAGGGATGACTCCTTTTAAGGCAATTGAACCAGCAGTTGTTGGCATATCTATATCATCTACGTTATCCTTCAACAGTACTGGTATTCCGTGCAAGGGTTTAGTAATTCCAGACTGTTGAAACTCCCTATCCATTTCTTCAGCTATTTTTAAGGCTTTAGGGTTGATCATGATAACGGAATTTAAGCTGGGGCCAATTTTGTCGTATTTATTAATCCTTTCTATATACATTTGGATTAATTGGGTGCAGGTTAGCTTTCCTTCTTTCATAGCCTTATGTACAGAAGAGATAGTCGCACCTTTTAAAAGGAATTCAAAACTTTCTTTCATTCTATTCACCTGCCTAAACCTTTATTTATCATCATTATATCATTGATATTTATGTGTTTTATAACAAAAAAAGGGTGGTTATGGAAACGGAATATGGTGAGTTTTAATAAAATATTTTATTGATTATATTTGAGCTTGTTATCACATTGAGGTAGTCTCCCCTTATTCTTTAGCTATTCCTATTTCAATAAATATGTAATATAATAGATACAACAAAAGATAATAGTTTAGAGGTGGAAAATGAGCAGCATCGTACTATTCATCATGGTAATATTTTCAATTATAGCTGGCATAGATAAAATATTAGGCAACCGTCATGGTTTAGGGGAAAGGTTCGAAGAAGGCTTTAAAAGTATGGGGGCCTTGGCTATTACCATGGTGGGAATAATCAGCTTATCACCAGTTATTTCTCAGTTGGTAATGCCTATTTTGTCCCCACTATCTAAATTGACTGGGGCAGATCCTTCTGTATTCGTTTCAAGCATACTGGCTACCGATATGGGAGGGTATTCGACTAGTGCGGCGATTGCAAGAAGTTTGAAAATGGCAGAGTACTCTGGCTTAATATTGGCATCTATGTTGGGGGCTACAGTCTCTTTTACCATGCCCATAGCCTTAAATTTAGTATCCAAAGAGGATTTTCCCTTTTTCACCAAGGGTGTACTAGTAGGTATAATAACCATCCCCATAGGTATGATAGTAGGTGGGCTGGTTATGGGTATTCCTATAAAGGAAATATGGGTAAATCTAATTCCCGTAATCATATTATCCCTATTAATTGCTTTGGGCTTGTTTAAATTTAAAGATATAACCATTAGGGCTTTTAACCTATTGGGTAAAGGCATTATGGTCATAAGCCTATTAGGCTTATTGCTAAGCATAATAGATGCCATATTAGGTATAAAGATCATTCCTTCTATGGCTTCCTTCGAAGAAGGGATTACAATAGTTGGAAAGATTGGAATAGTGTTATCTGGTGCCTATCCAATGTTTTACTTAGTCCAGGAAAAGTTTAAAGCTAAGTTGAGTAAAATATCGGAAAGGCTTGGTATGAATCAATTTTCCATATTAGGTCTTATATCTTCCCTGGCCAACTGCGTTCCTATGCTGGCAATTTATGATAAAATGGATGATAAGGGGAAGATTATAAATGGAGCCTTTGTAGTGAGTGGGGCTTTCGTCTTTGGAGGGCAGTTAGGATTTGTATCGGGTATTTCAAAACAGATAGTTGGCCCATTTATTTTAGCAAAATTGTCTGCGAGTCTATCTTCAATTTTTCTTGCTAATCTATTATTAAAGTTGGATAAGAATAATATGAATAAGGAAAATAATTAAAGGAAAGGAGTAATGAATTTGAAGGTAAACGATAGGATTAAAGGTTTAAGAAATCTAATGAAGGAAAGAGGAATTAAAGCCTACATAATCCCAACCTATGACCCCCATCAATCGGAGTATATAGCAGACCACTATAAAACTAGAGTTTGGATTTCCGGTTTTACTGGCTCTGCAGGAACGGTTGTAGTAACTGAAGATGAGGCAATACTATGGACAGATGGAAGATACTTCATACAGGCAGAAAAAGAACTAGAAGGCAGTGAAATCCAGCTATATAAAATGGGGATACCAGGTTTTCCTACCTATATGGAATGGCTGAGGGATAATTTAAATGATGGAGACAGTTTAGGATTTGATGGGAAGATTTTCCCCCAAGAGGATGTGAAAAGGCTAGAGAAGGAAATAGGCCAAAAGGATATCCAGTTTATAGATGAGTATGACCTAGTAGGGGAGCTTTGGACCGATAGGCCTTCAAAGCCAAAGGGTAAAGCCTTTGTACATGATGTGAAATATGCTGGAAAGACTGCCAGGGAAAAGATTGAAGAAGTAAGGGAAGAAATGGCTAAGAAGGGGGCAGATTATTTCCTACTAGGAAGCCTGGATGATATTGCTTGGCTTTACAATATAAGGGGTAGGGATATAGCCTGTAACCCAGTAGTAATATCCTATGCTCTAATTTCTAAAGATGAAGCCTGGTGGTTTGTAGATGGGGATAAGCTAGATGATGAGGTTAAATCTCATTTAGAGGAAAATGGCATAGCTATAGATGAATACGATAGGGTTATAGATTATGTTAAGGATATTAAGAAGGGAAGCAAGGTATTTTTAGATCCTGCTAGAATAAATAGATGGCTATATAAGGGCATACCTGAAGAATGTGAAATAGTAGAAGGAACTAATATTACTAGCCAATTAAAAGGGATAAAAAACAGTACTGAAATCGAAAATCAAAAGAATGCTTATATCAAGGACGGAGTGGCTTCAGTAAAATTTTTATACTGGCTGGATAACAATGTAGGAAAGATTAATATTACAGAAGTATCTGCAGCAGAAAAATTAGAAGAGTTTAGGAAGGAACAAGAAGGCTTCATAGAGCCTAGCTTTGACACCATAGCTGCTTATAAAGAGAATGCAGCCATGATGCATTATAAGGCAGAAGAAGGAAAATCCAATTACGACTTAAAGAAGGAAGGCATGTTTTTAATAGACTCAGGTGGTCAGTATTTGGACGGTACTACAGATATAACTAGGACCATAGTATTGGGGGACATTACCCAAGAGGAAAAGAGGGATTTTACCCTTACATTAAAGGGGCATATTAATCTAATTGATGCCAGATTTCTATATGGGGCTACCGGTTCCAATTTAGACGTATTAGCCCGCTATCCATTGTGGCAGGAAGGAATAGATTATAAGTCTGGAACAGGCCATGGCATTGGGTTTTTATTAAACGTCCATGAAGGCCCCCATAGAATTTCTCCTATTCCCAATAATGTTAGATTGGAAAAGGGCATGGTAGTTACCATAGAGCCAGGGGTATATAGGGCTGGAAAATATGGCATAAGGATAGAAAATGTTGCTGTAGTAGTAGAAGATATTGAAACTGATTCTGGCCAATTCATGAAATTTGAAACCATCTCCTACTGTCCAATAGATTTAGAAGCAGTAGATGTGGAAATGTTGACGGACAAGGAAAGAAAATGGTT
>JAAYEU010000127.1 GCA_012728595.1 Tissierellia bacterium | reverse complement strand
TCCCTAAGCACTTTTTTCATTAGTTATAAACCTTTTTATTTATTCAAAAATATTAAACTAAAATACTAATTGTTTAAGTAATTATATAGTGTAAATAATAATAAAGGGTAAGAAATTTAAAAGCCTATGGGTCTGAAAATTTATATAAAACAATTGATCAAATTAGTAGTTATTACCTGAATTTTTTGTTACTATAATTATATAAACCAAATTTAACTAAAGATAGGCAAATTATGAAGAGGTGAATTTATGAAGGTAAATTGGAATACCAAATACACTACCATAGCCGTTTATGCCTTTATAGTAGCAGTGTTAAGCATTGTATTTTACTTGATTGCATCTGAGGTAAGCTTATTTAAAATCCAGGTAAATAAATATCTAAGTATATTTCAACCCATTATAACGGGCTGTATAATGGCTTACTTATTCAATTTCATACTGGAGTTCTTTGAAAAATGGATATTATCCAAACTATTTTCTGTTGACAAAAACAAAAAATTAATAAGGATAATAGGAATTATATTAACCTATTTAGTAGTAGCCCTATTATTTTATCTATTTTTAAAATTTGTGTTACCCCAATTGATATCATCCATTATGGGTTTGGTAAACGACATACCTGGATATTTTACGGCTATAACTAACAAAATCAATGAAATTACCAGCGATTTTTATATAGACGAAGCCTATTATGATATCATTCTTTCCAAATGGAATGAGTTTGTAGAATATATAATAGGATTTGCAACGGACTTAGTTCCAAAGCTGGGCAATTTAACCAAAACTATAATCTCTAGCATCTGGAATATAGTTTTAGGAATAATCGTATCCATATACCTACTATTAGATAAGGAAAGATTTAAGGCCTTAAGCAAAAAGATAGTAGTCTCCATTTTCTCGGAAAAGAATGCAAATAGAATAATGGAATTGGTAAGGAGAATCGACCATATATTTGGTAGATTCTTAAGTGGAAAGATATTGGATTCTACAATAATAGGAATATTGACCTTTATAGTATTAAAGATTGTAAATATGCCCTATGTTTTATTAGTATCCTTCATAGTTGGAATAACCAATATAATCCCTTTTTTTGGCCCCTTTATTGGAGCCATACCTTCATTTTTCATAATATTCTTCGTTTCACCGGTGAAGGGATTTTGGTTTTTAGTAATAATCCTAATAATACAGCAGATAGATGGAAATATCATAGGGCCTAAAATATTGGGAGATTCCCTTGGAATTTCGGCCTTTTGGATTCTCTTTTCCCTACTTGTTGCTGGGAAGCTATTTGGATTAGTTGGAATGGTAGTGGGGGTGCCCCTGTTTGTGTTCATCTACTCCATTATAAAGGATGTTGTAGAGTATAGGTTGGATAAAAAGGGATTACCAAGGGATACAGAGGAGTATTATTAGTCTTGAACCGCCTGTTGGATTAGTTCCATAGGCGGTTTTTATATTAAATTAGGTTATATATAGCATAGACATTAATTACAAGCTGCAATATAATTTTAAGAAAAGTAAATTATTTCAAATTAGATGTGGGATACTCATAATTGATGGTTATTTTAAAGGAGGCATTAAGGT
>JAAYEU010000126.1 GCA_012728595.1 Tissierellia bacterium | reverse complement strand
TTGTACTCTTCTACATCTATTGATAGGGGTATAGTCTCAGTGTCTCTAAGGGTTGGGTCTGCTTCCTTTTTCTTGCCTTTATAGCAATAATCAGCTGTTTCATCTCTTTCTGATAACCCCATTAGTACTGCATTGAATAGGGATTTTTTAAGGGAAAATTCCCCTAATATTTCTTCCAATACTTTTGAAAATTCTTCCCTATTCTTATACAGCTTATGGCTGATATTTTCCTTTAAGGCATTTATAATATTATCTTGAAGTTTCTTTCCTTCATATAGCTTTTCTAGCTTTATGAGTTCTGTTTTCTTTATAATTCCCTTTTCTTTTTTAAGCTCTAACTCTTTTACCTTTTCTTCATCATATAGATTGGAAAAGGCACTTTCTCCATATATGTTTTCTATTCTATCTTCTGATATTTTGAAGTTTAATTGTAGTGGTCTTTCTATAGTTACCTTTAGATATCCAAAGTCCTTATTATCAAATATCTTACAGTATTCATTTTCTTCAAAGGCTCCATATATTCTTGTTATCTCCTCTATATGTTCTTTAGTTATTTCATGTCTTTTAGAGCCTAAGGATTTTCTCATCTTTTGATAGAAGCTTGTGGCATCTACTAGTTGGATTTTGCCCTTTCTAACTGGCCCCTTTAAAATATCATCATTTTTCCTGTTGGTTAATATCCATATGTAAGTAGCTATTCCTGTATTGTAGAATAGATCTGTTGGTAATGCTATAATACCTTCTAATAGGTCATTTTCTATAATCCATCTTCTAATTTCTGACTCCCCTGAACCGGCATCCCCTGTAAACAGTGGAGAACCATTGAATATAATTGCCATTCTGGAGCCCTTTTCATCTTGGCTCATCTTTGATACCATATGTTGTAAAAATAGTAGTGACCCATCAGAGGTTCTAGGTAGCCCTGCTCCAAAGCGTCCATTAAATCCTAATTCCTTCATCTCATTTTCTATAAATTCCTTATCCTTCTTCCAATCCACTCCAAAGGGTGGATTCATGAGAGCAAATCTAACCTTCAAATTCTTGTGTCCATCTTGAGTAAAGGAGTTACCTTTTACTATGTTCTTGGCATTCTGTCCTTTTATTAAAATATCGGCTTTGCATATAGCATAAGACTGAGGATTTAGCTCTTGACCAAAAACTTCTACTTGAGCATCTGGGTTTAGTTGTTTAATATAGTTTGTAGCAACAGAAAGCATACCTCCCGTTCCTGCTGCAAAGTCTCCTATAGTGAATATGCTCCCCTTTTTAGTCAATTCATCTTCCAGATTAATAAATAAAATATTTGTCATAAGTTCAATTACTTCCCTAGGAGTGTAGTGATCCCCGGCTTCTGCATTTTCTGAAAAACGCCTTATAAGCTCTTCGAATATATATCCCATCTCTTGGTTGCTAACTACATCTGGGTGTAAATCTATTTGATTAAATTCTTTTATTACTAAAAACAATAGATTGTTTTCATCTAATTTCCTTATCTCTTTATCAAACTCAAAATTCTCCATTATTTCTCTAATATTTGAAGAAAACCCTTGAATATAGGCTTCAAAATTAGCTCTTATATTGTCTGGATCGTCTATTAGATTGCTAAAGGTAAACTTGGATTTGTTTGAAAAACTATATCCTGCGGCTTTATTTAGAATTATCTCTATGTCTGTAGTCTTGGCTACTTCTAATACCTTGTCCTTTGTAGGTTCAAGTAGACAGTCAAATCTTCTAAGTACAGCCATAGGAAGTATTACATTTCCATATTGTTCAGGTCTATATGGACCTCTTAAAAGTTCTGCTATTTTCCAAATAAAATTTACCTTTTCATTAAAATTATTCATTGGTACATCCCCTTTACATCATTTTCCTTTGTATGTACAAATTTATTTTCATTCCTTTTATTTAAGTATAACATATTTTTTGCTTCAAATTAATTAGGCATTATATTATAATACAAGGGACTTAATCTATTGTTTTAAAGATTTATTAACATTAAAATAAATATTTGGAGAATAAAGTAAGGAAGGTGTTTTTTTGAAATACATATTTGGCAAGGCGTGACATGACAGTGGTATAAAACCACCCCTTTTACATATTCAGCTTTTTACCTTCCTTAGGATTATTTATACCTTCCAACTTCCTTAATTCCTTCTCAAGAGTAGCCAAGTTTTGCCGATGAATATTGAGTGCAATCTCCTGATAAGATCTCATATTTTCAGGAACCTTATCCATAGTCTTTTCACCATCCTCAATAATTCTCTTCTGCCGTTGAATTTCATTTTAATTTTAGTGATTAAATCCATTAATAATTCACCCTCCTAAAATTTTTCAGATTTTTTTGTGTACCTCTTTCAATTTATTTACAGCTATTATCACATCTTTCTTTTGAACCTTCACATTATTCACATAGCTTATCTATACTTCCAATTAGCAGATTATCAATTCCTCTATCAGATATGTTCATAGGAACATAGATTAAAAGACAGCATCCTCACCTTTAGCCACATTTGTATATTATTCTTAGTGATAATTACAGTTTGAAAATAAATACCATCCTCCAATAAAAGTACATCACCAGGAGAAACTTAAGCAGAATCAATAAGAGCAGTAATATCCATAAGAGGTGTAACATTTATTACAACCATAATGACACACCCTCCCAGGATATTTAACTATCTTTTTAATAGCAATATATTCAGTAGTTAACAATATGTCGCAATCCATCTTTTGCAATTGATCCTCAGTCAATATAATAAAATCAAAAGAGCCAATTAAGATTGTTTTAAATCTTAATTGGCTATAAAAGTAATTATCTTGATGAAAAAAACTTATTCTAGAGACCAATTCCTCCATCTAGATATCTCTTTATTCCTCATTCTTCTCTGATCGTACTCATCTAAAGCCTTATTTATTTTATTGAGTAATATATCCTTTTGCTCTGGTAATTTCCCTTTTAATATCAAGGCATTGGTCTTATGGCTTGCATTAAATATAGTATTTTTCATGTCTAGGTTTTCCAACAATACCTTTTCTTCCTTAATTGAGTCCAACACGCTTAGCCTTTCGAACTCTCCATTCCTTATCTTTTCTACTAATTTTGCATTCTTAAAGACTACTAGGGTAACCACTATAATCACTTCAGGATTAACCATCGATAATAGGCTAGCTGTATCTGTGGCATTTTCCTTGCTTAGTCTTTTCCCACCCAAGCCTAGCATAATATAGGTAGAATAACTTATGCCGCATTCCTCTAGTTTAATTAAAGCCCTGTAGTTTTCCTCCCTTGTAATTCCTTTATTATGAAAAGCTAATATGTCATCATTACCTGATTCCACTCCTATGGATAATTCCCCCATGCCTAATCTTTTAAGCTCTAGTAGTTCATCCTTGCTCTTTTTTAAAATATCATCAGCCCTAGCAAAGCTGCTAATATTTTTGACCTGAGGAAAATATTTTTTTATCAGGTGGATTATTTCTATTAAAATGTCGGTATCCAGACAAAAGGGATTCCCACCTGCCATAACTACCCTTTCCACAGGCCTTCTTCTATTGGAATAAAATCTTTTTAAAATCTTTAACCTGTTCTCTATTTCTTCCAATCCAAAAAACTTAAACCTATTTCCTTGATTCAAATCACAATACAAGCATTTATCCCAACTACACCCTAGTGTAACAGGAACTGCTACACTATAACCCTGAGTCATAGGAACATAGAAGTACTCTCCATATTCCTTATATACCTCATTTAGCATATTACCACTCCTTAACTTCCAACACCAATTATGTCTAGGCTAAAAATTTGAAATAAAATGTATATAAAACAAAAATATCTGTATGAGAACTTTAACTTTTCCCTACAGATATTATGCCTATCATCTAGCTATATATTAAACTTAAGCCATATTTTATATTGATTTTTTATTCTTTAATTTGATTCTATCACCAATATAATATATGTTCAATAATTTGCTTAGACTATAAAGAAAAAGAATGGTTAATTTTGTCTAATAAAACTATATTATAAGGAAAATTTTACTAATATTTATTCCCTTATATCTTGACCATAGTGGTCAAGATAGGTTATATTTAAAATAGACCATCCCGGTCAAGTTTTTTAGATGTTAGGAGGTGTTGTTTTATTACTGAAAAATTTATGAAATTAGAACCTGAGAAAAGGAAAAAGATATTGGATGCTGCTTACCAAGAGTTCACACAACATGGTTATGAATATGCCTCCACCAATAGAATAGTAAAAAAAGCCAATATAGCCAAGGGGATGCTCTTTTACTACTTCAATAGCAAGAAAGAATTATTCCATTATTTGATAAGCTCCGGAATTGATTATATGTTAAATGAATATTTTAATAAGATAGATGAAAGGGAAACGGATTTCATTGAAAAATATAGGCAAATGGCAAGAATTAAGATGGAATCTTATATAGAGAACCCACATATATTCCATTTTCTTGGAACCGTCTATGTAAATGAATTAGATAAACTACCAGATGAATTAAAAAAAAGGCTATTTGATGTAAGAAATCTTGCTTATGCTAAGACCTTTGACAATATTGATAAAAGCCTATTTAGAGAGGATATGGATCCAGATGATGTAATAAAACTTATTTATTTAACCCTATTAGGCTATGAAAAACAGTTAGTAGAAAGATTAAAAAATCAAGATATGGCAAATATGGACTATACATCTTACTGGGAGGAATATGATAAATTTTTGGACTTATTAAAAAAAGTCTATTATAAATAAAGGAGGAATGCTATGGCAGTTATAAGGGTAAATAGTTTGATAAAAAGATTCGGGAACTTTACAGCCTTAAATGGGGTCAATCTTGAAGTAAATAAGGGAGAGATATATGGCTTTATTGGCCCCAACGGTGCAGGAAAGACTACTACCATCCGAATTATACTGGGCATTTTGAAGGCCACCCAAGGTGAAGTTAAAATATTTGGAAAGGATGCTTGGAAAGATGCCGTTGAAATCCACAAAAATCTAGCTTACGTCCCTGGTGATGTAAACCTTTGGCCTAACCTTACAGGTGGGGAGGTTATCGACTTATTTGTAAAGCTTCGAGGTTCCAACAACAAAAATCGTAGGGAGGAATTAATCGAAAGATTCGACTTAGACCCCTCTAAAAAATGTAGAGCCTATTCAAAGGGTAATAGACAGAAGGTTGCATTAATTGCTGCCTTTGCCTCTGATGCAGATCTATATATATTGGACGAACCAACCTCAGGCCTAGACCCATTGATGGAAAGGGTCTTTCAAGAATGTGTTATGGAGGCTAAGGAGGAAGGAAAAAGTGTATTGTTATCCAGCCATATTCTATCCGAAGTTGAAAAACTTTGCGATAAGGTAAGTATCATTCGGCAAGGAAAGATAATTGAATCTGGCAGTTTAGATGAGCTACGCCATTTAACTAGAACTAGCATGGTAATCAAAACAAAAGAAACTATTAAAGATTTAAACCAGTTAAAGGGCATTCATGATATTGAAGAAAAGGATAATACACTCTATTTCCAAGTAGATACGGAAGAATTGGATAATGTAATGAAATACATTTCTCAATTTGGAATTATTAAATTGGAAAGCGCCCCTCCTACATTAGAGGACTTATTTATGCGACATTATAAGGGAGAGGTAGGTGAGCTTTAGTGTCAGCTCTATTTGCTAATACTAAGGTATTGACTGTCTTTATATTGAGAAAAGATCGTATAAGAATACCTGTATGGCTTCTTTCAATAGTTCTTTGTACAGTTTTTTTTGCCGGAATGTTACCAGAACTATATCCAACCGAGGCTGAAAGAGTGATATTGGCAGAAACCATGAAAAATCCTGCTATTACCTTTATGATTGGCCCAGGCTATGGTCTTGACAACTATACGGATGGAGCTATGATGGGCCACTTCATGTTGGTTTTTACTTCCATTGCTGTAGGCATAATGAGCATATTATTAACTAGCAGGCATACTAGAGAAGATGAGGAAAAGGGCCGAATTGAAATGGTCCGCTCCCTACCAGTAGGGTCTTTATCCCCTTTGATGGCAACCTTTTTAATTGCCATAGCAAGCAACATAATCCTTGTTCTAGCCATAGGATTTGGATTATATTCTTTGGGTTTTGAAAGCATGGGCTTAAAGGCTTCCCTACTATATGGGGCTTCCTTGGGGGCTATTGGTATATTCTTTGTAGCCTTAACTGGACTATTTGCTCAACTTACCACCAACACCCGGTCAACACTAGGATATTCATTCTCTTTTCTCATTACGGCTTATATAGTAAGGGGGATAGGCGATGTGGAAAATGAGATTTTATCCCTTATATCCCCCCTTGGTTTAATTCTACGGACTGAAGTCTTTGTCAACAATTATTGGTGGCCTGTATTTGTAACTTTAGGAATATCCACATTATTGATGGGTATAGCTTTATATTTAAATTCCATTAGGGATTTGGAAGCTGGATTCATACCAACTAGAGTTGGTAGAAAATATGCTTCAAAGTTTCTTCTGTCCCCATTAGGACTTTCTTTAAGATTACAGAGGAGTACGATAATTGCATGGCTGATAGGAATGTTTGTGCTAGGCCTCTCCTATGGTTCTGTATTAGGGGATTTAGAGGGTTTTCTAGAGAGTAGCGAAATAATTCAGATGATGCTCCCAGCATCGGAAGGATTTAATTTAACTGAAAGGTTTGTAGCCATGCTGATGGCCATATTGAGTATAATTGGTACGGTTCCTGTTCTAATGTATATCTTAAAACTTAGGTCTGAAGAAAAAGTAGGAAGAACTGAACATCTACTTGCAAGGGCGGTATCCCGATACAATATTATTGCCTCCTATACATTGATTGCTATTGTTTCTGCTGTCATTATTCAGCTTATGTCAGTTCTTGGATTTTGGTCTGCTGCAACATTTGTTATGGAAGATGGATTATCTTTTAGTACCCTCTTAAAAGCTGGCTTAGTCCATCTACCTGCCATGTGGATTATGGTAGGATTAACGGTATTATTAATAGGCTTTTTCCCCAAATTAACAGCTATAAGCTGGCTTTACCTAGGCTATTCCTTCTTTATAGTATACCTAGGAGATATGCTTAAGCTGCCTAGTTGGATGGATTCTTTAACACCTTTTGGCCACATCCCACAAGTACCTATGGAAGAAGTTAAAGTTTTTAAGATGGGAGTGCTAACTCTTATAGCAATGGGATTAACCATAGCAGGATTTATGACCTATAGTAGAAGGGACATAGAGGGGTAAATCCTAATTGCAGAAAAAAAGAATGTTCCTTCATAATCCTCGCAAAAAATAGGTGTAGCTCTAAGGATTGGCGTACAAAAGTTATATTATTATACATGATAATCAACTCCACCAAGTATTGTATACTATATAGTACGTCCATTTGTGGAATATGTGACATAAGACAGGAGTGATGAACTGATATCCTTAAAAATGGAGTCTAATTTCCTTGGGCCAGCTAATATATCCCTGCCTAATATATCTTGATATTAGGCTATTCAGATATATGAGGATGGTTACAATCAAATAGCATTTTTGCACTTTATTCCTGAAGTACTTTTAGACCTTTACTTATCCATGAAATATCTTTCTTAGATTCTACTTCTCTTTAATAAAAACATAGCTATTTTCAGTAGACAAGTTATCACAATAAATATAACCTAATCTATTAAAGCCTTTAATATCTTCTACATCTATTATTTGCTTTTCTGCCATAAAGCGCACCATCTCTCCCCTTGCCATCTTTACAAGGGTTCCCTTTTGGATTACCCTGCCATCTACCATTTCACCGAAGATGCAATCTATAAATCTTATATCTTCCCTTAAGTATCTGGAAATACATCTGCTATATTCCTTAGATGCCAAATTTAATATACAATCGCTTTCTGAAAACAGATATTCTGCAATTTTATTGTTCCAAAAGTCATACAAGGATTTATATTTCCACTTTATTAACCTTGCCTGCATCTCTAATCTATAAGGCCTTACTCCGTCAAAGGGCCTTAATATTCCATAAAAGCCAGATAAAATCCTTAAGTGCTCTTCTATGTAATCTAATTCATTATATTTAAATACTCCAGGTCCCATATATCGATACTGTATCCCCTCAAAGGATAATATGGCAGGGGTCAAATCATTATATAAATCCATATTTTTAACACGCCTGTAGTTTAGTTCTGCTATACTATCGCTACACTGCCAGATGGATTTTAGTTTCTCATAACTTAACCCTTTTAAATAAGCTAATAACTCCTCAGTCTTCTCTATAAAATAAGGCATTTGTCGATGGGAAAAGTCATCATTATCTACTTTCATCTTTTTGGCAGGTGAAATAATAATTCGCATATTAACCACTCCTTACGGGTAGGAATTAATAGCAAGTATATTATACATAACAATCTAAATTTAGGCCAATAACTTATAAGTTGGAAAGGTAAAGGAAGAGTAAAGAGAAATTATAGACAATTATGTGGATTGTTAATTCAAAAACATATCAACAAATAGGCTAGTAAAGGTTGAGATATTCTAATATAATTAGTGTTGTTAAAAAAATAACAGGATTGGTAAACCCACAGTTTTCAATAAAAGTTAATAATAAGGGGGTTAAAAAATGAGATTAAAAGATAAGGTTGTAATACTAACAGGAGCAAGTTCCGGCATGGGAAGGGCTGGCGCCTTAAGATTTGCAGAAGAAGGAGCTAAGGTGGTAGCCGTTGCTAGAAGAAAAGAACGATTAGAGGAATTAGTAGAAGCTTCCAAAAATTTAAGTGGTCAAATCTACGCTATACCAGGGGATGTATCAAAGGATGAAGCCATAAATAGAATAGTTAAGGAAACTATTGATAAGTTTGGTAGAATAGATGTTTTGGTAAACAATGCTGGTATATTAGATGACTATCTTTCTGCTGATAATATGACGGATGAAATATGGAATAAGGTATTGGATGTAAACTTAACTGGACCGATGAAGTTGATAAGAAGCGTAATAAAATATATGATAGAGCAAGGCTCTGGTAATATCATAAATATAGCTTCCATAGGAGGCCTATACGGTGCCCGAGGAGGTATGGCCTATGTTACATCTAAGCACGGAATGCTAGGGATGACCAAGCACATTGGCTATATGTTCCAAGATAAAGGAATAAGATGTAATGCCATAGCCCCAGGCAGTGTAAAGACTGAAATTGGTGACACTGTAGGGAACCCAAATAAGGCCGTATTAGACAAGCTGATGACAGGCCTTCAAATTCTTCCAATTGCAGGGGAAGCCGAAGATATAGCAAATATAATGGTATTTTTAGCTTCAGATGAATCAAAGTTTATAAATGGAGCAACCATTGTAGCTGACGGAGGATGGACTGCTTTTTAAGGATAAAAAACATGGTTTCTATAAAAGAAGCCATGTTTTATCCTTTATTATCCAAGTAATTGATACAAGCCATATTCTCTATTTCCCGTATATTTTTTATTCTTTCTATTACATATTCAATATCCCTATCCAGCTTTCCATTAGGAGTAGAGCTATTAATTTGGTATTTGTATAAAAACCTTGCCAGATTTCGAAACTCCTTTTCGGTCTTGTTAAAGCTTTCAATTAACAAGTTCAACTCTTTATAATCTGGCCACTCTTTATATAAAAATTTTAAGGCCTCTACTAACTCTTTTCTCATAAAAGAACCTGTCCCAGAGCAAATTCCTAGCCTTATAGCCCCGAATACCTTCCTAAAGAGTCTTAGTTTTATGTCCATATCTGTGACCTCTTCTTTTAAATATGCCAAATAGTCACAGATAGAATCATAGGCCAAACTTCCATGACTAATATCATAGCAATAGAGGGTGTTGTCCCATTTAATCTCCATGGAAATATGCTGACTGACAAGGGTATGGATTTTTTCCTCTATTAATCCTTTTAACTTTTCCCCATTAATGAATGCCTCAGATAGTTTAATTCGCAAAGCCAATTTATCCGGCTTAAAGGGTAAAAGGTTTGATTCCCTGGATTCATCAAATTCTACAAAGGACACCGGGTTGTATTTAGTTCTACCTGCTAA
Source organism: Tissierellia bacterium (assembly GCA_012728595.1). Classification (GTDB taxonomy): domain Bacteria; phylum Bacillota; class Clostridia; order Tissierellales; family Tepidimicrobiaceae; genus Tepidimicrobium. The sequence goes on along the minus strand of JAAYEU010000126.1, from coordinate 20,335 downwards.
GGCATTTAAAAGTACCTTGTCCTTAGAACTATTAACTCCAACAATAATAGCGCTAGATATTACTCCTAGTTGAAAACCATCCGTAGTCCTTCTTTTTAGAAGCTTAGCCGTATCAAAAAAATATATAATAGGAAGTTTATCATCCCTTATATTATCTACTATACTGTTGATATCAATAGAATCTATCCTTTCTATAGAGTAGTCAATTCCCAACTGGTCTAATACATTGACCTCTAAATGGTTTAAATAGGGGATGAATACACAATAGGGAATCTTACTCCTGGATTTAATCTTTGCTACAGTGCTAAAATTTTCTAAGCTTAGTATTAGGGCAATATTGGGATCTATATCATAACCTAGGATTTTCAATAAAGATGTTATAGTTTGAATTCTGCAATTCCTATGCCTTATTCGATTCTGCTTTTGATAGCTAGGCAGTAGATCATAATCATTTGGAATTCCCTGTATCATAAGATTTCTCCCCTTTTATAATGGCTTTTCCATCCTTTAGTTCATACACCTTATGGCAATATTGGGTACTGTCTAAATCATGGGTTACCATTACAATGCTGGTTTTATACTCCTTTGTAAGTAGGTGCAATAATTCTATTACCTCTTGGGTATTTTTCTTATCTAGATTTCCCGTCGGTTCATCGGCAAATATAATTTTGGGATTATTTACCATGGCCCTTATTATTGCCACCCTTTGTTTTTCCCCACCAGATAATAGCCCCACCTTGGTATTAATTTTCCCTTCAAGCCCTAGCCTTTGGCATAACTCAAATGGAAAATCTACCTTCTTTGAATCCCCTATCAGCTGGGGTAATATTATATTATCGTATACGGATAATCCATCTATTAGATTGTAGTTCTGAAATATAAAGCCCATCTCTTCGTTTCTAATATGTGAAAGCTTGGAATCATTTAAAGAATTGAGCTTTACCCCATCTAGATATATATCCCCTGAATCTGGAAATAAAAGGGCTCCCATCAAATACAAAAGGGTGCTTTTCCCAGAACCGGAGACTCCAGTTATTGCATTAAAGGACCCTTCCTCAATCTCTAAATCTAAGTTATCGATGACGGTAAAAGGCGTACCGTCTGGATTATAGAAGGATTTGGATACTTTCTCTAGCTTTAATAGCATACTTTATAACACCTCCCTACTCTTAAATATGTCAACGCAGTTTTTACTGGAAATTTTCTGCCCTATCAAAGTACCTAATATACTCAAAAGGATTATATATCCCAATATATACAGCCCAATTAATTTAAAGTCAAAGGATATAGAAAGCTTTATATTGGATAACTCTGACAATAGCATAATTGTAACTAGGGTAAAGGGTATAGCAATTATTATGGCCAAAGTTAATGCTATTGCAAAGGTAGTAACAGTTTCTAAAAGAATTAGTTTTTTTACACCTACCTTTTTCATGCCCATAACCGTAAACAAGGCAAATTCATCAGCATCCCTTAGCAACATATTCCGCACATGGAGTATAAATACAATGCTTACCAGAAGAAGGACCGTCATGACGAAATACTGAAAGGGAAGTATTCCTTGGGAGGTTATCTCCGACCATTGGTCCTTAATTTGATTGATGCTAATTACTTCATAATCATCCCCTTTAGGAAAATCCTCCTCATTTAGGCTTTCATATAGATAGTAGTAGGTATACTTATCTCCATCTAGATACTCCTCTTTAAAATCATCAACAGATCTTATTAAGTAAACGCATTGGGCATTATGGTCTATTGATTCTATTGAAAGGCTGGTATTAAAAGCTTCCTTTATTCCTTCCACTTTTACTTCTATTGGACTATCTAATATGGCCATTAGAAAGTTTGAGGCAATTAATTGATTTCCCTTAATCTCTTCTAAGTGGGAAGCCTCCTTATATATATTTTTAAAATCTTCCATATCGGTAACAACAAATTTAATATTTAAGGAACCATTGGCAACCCCATCTAATACTAATTGTCTACCCATAAGCTTAAAATCATCCTTAGCTTCTTCTAATATAAAATCTTCTTCCGTAGTAATAACAGCATAGTCATAAGAAATTATATTATCCACCATTCTATGACCTGAATTCTTCAATGTACTAACCATAGTTACTGAAGATATGAATAATACTATGCTCAAAAATAAAGCGCTAATGACAAAAGCCGTTTTATCCTGATGGTTTTCAATAGCCATACCTAAAAGCCGTAATATTTTGCTTTTTCTAGCTTTTAAACTCTTTAAAAACAATCCAATATATTGATTAGGAGACCTAACAACCCAAATGAGTAGTAATAAAATTGCCAGGCCAAATAGGTAGCTTCTTTTTTCATCAATGATAAACCCAGATATCACCATTAGGCCAAGCAATATAGGAATTGTAAAATCCATGATTTTAGATGTTTTTTTCTCTTTCCCCCTATTAGTGAAGCCTTTTTCCTTATGAATAAGCTGGATAATCTCACTTTTTACTAAATTCTTCTTAAACCATCTTAACAACAGTAAAAATAATATGGCTACAGTGATGCCAGATACCATTAAATACCTAAAATCTGGAGTCAAGCTTATTATATCCGTATCCGTTAACCTACAGGCTAATATTCCCAAATACCCACCAAGTAATCCTCCAGCTACTATACCTAATAATAGACTGAATATAAATTTTAATACCATTACAAGTAGTACGTCCCTTTGGCTTAAGCCTATGGTCTGCAGTGTAAACCACAGCTGTGACTGTTCCATTAATAATTGTTTAATTCCGATATATAGCAATACTGTAGAGAATAGGCAAATCAAAATCACTACAGCAAATAGGATTGTCTCCAAGTTGTCCAAGTCCTTCCTTTGTAGCCTATATGCAGCAATTGAAGATTCCATAGTATATTTATTGAGTATGGATTCATCTAATCGCCTTTTTAATTGATTAAATTGATCTATGGAATTGTTTAATTCCACTAGGAAAAACTGGGGCAATCCCCCATGAATGTCTTCCTTGGCTTGAGGTAGTAATAACATATACTTTCCTATTTGTGGCAGAGTATCGATTATACCTTGGATGGTAAAATTATTATCTTCTAATCCTACTAAAACTACTGTCTTTCCTTCATAGTCTTCTTGTAAATCTCTTCCAGCTAATGCTATAAAGCCTTTAGAAGGCTTAAAACCCGTAACTTTCTCGTAAGTTTTTTCATCTACATAAAAAATTTGACTTTCATCAGGATATTCATCCCAGCTAAGGCTGGGATCATATACTAACACTCCATGATTTAGCTTTAATTCTTCTAAAATAGCCTTTATCTCTAAATTGCTATTATGATCTTCTCCAAATATATAGGTACCGTATTTACCATAGTTTTTTTCCAAGGCTATCTGATTATTTAATATAGCATTTTTATATATTAATCCCCCAGCAGTTGCAATAGCCACAATCATTGCCAAGGCAATAATCATGCTAATATATTGTTTCTTTTCACCTTTTAATTTAAGCATCTTGAATATAATTGGTAATATTTTTCTCACAGCAACAAATCCCTCACTTTTTTAATCTGTCTATATGATAATAAGATGGCATAGAATATGTAGATACCCCAAATTAAGAATACGAGCATCTTAATCCTATTATTAGGTCCTAAAGTAATCATTGATACTATCCTAAATGTAGAAAGGGCTAATAGTATATAGCTTATGAAGGCAAGTCCAATTAATAGTATGCCGACCACAAAACTTTTTAAGGACTTTCTTGAACCCTTACTAAACAAATTCCCCTTAATAAATCGGTCCTTGGTATCATGAACATCGAATAGAAGGCTAAATAAGAAGTAGCCATCACTTAAGGATACTGGAATCAAATTAGCTAAGGCTGCTATTAGATTTCCGTAGAATATAATTTTAAAATAGCCTATATGAACTTCATTTGATAGATAAGGAATAATAAGCCCTGATGTTGAAGATAAGGTTATATTGTTATAGATTCCTGCTCCAATTACCCGCAAGCGCTTTTTTGCCCTAAGTAGATTTAAACCCTTAAATTTCACAAAACACATAGGCATGATATAGGCGTATAGATGAATTGAGATGCTTTCTAAGCTTTTCCCATAATGTAATCCTGCAAATACATGTCCTAATTCATGGTATAGTATGGATATTATGGATATTATAAAAAAGGCAATCTTGTATTGGCCACCAGTATTTTTGATTAAATCTATCTCCCTAAATAACCATCTGTATTTTTCTATATTAAATATTAAGGCGGATAAAAATATCATATTGACGATAAGGCTTATAAGCATAGCTATGAAATATAGCTTGTCTACTAAAGGAGATAGAGTAATATCCTTCTTAAAATTATATTTATAGATAGTGTGGCTAAAGGTATCCAGTTCTGAAGATTTAGGGTTATATCCCTCAACAAAACCACTATTAGCCAAAAGCTTTATCAACCCTAATACATCTACCTGCCTATTAAATTTATGATGAAAGTCCAATTCCAAATCCTGAATGGACTTTTGTCCATCCATAGATTCAATAGCATATTCAAAATACTTTACCTTTTCAGGAGGAATTCTTATGTATATGCCCTTATCTTCACAGGACATAATATAATATATCCGCCCCCAAAGAGATTCATTATCCGTTATCCTTATTCCCTTAATCAATTTTGGTCTTTTAATTCTTGTATCAATTATAGAATTAAGGTCCATCTGTATCCTACTCCCATTATTATAATCCAGTTCCTATATAGGCTTGATAAGAATGGATTGATGCAAACTTTTTCAACCTTTTTATTAATAGGCTAAATTCCTTTTTAGAATTCCGTATATCAAGTAAATTGGCTATTATAGTCCTCTGAATAGCCCTTTCCGCAGCACATCTAGTTTCAATGACTGAATTATAATAGCCATTGAAATTTATTACACTGCCAGAACACCAGCTACTACAATAGTAGGAAGCAAAACAATTACTACATTTAGCTATACTATCTATATTTGGCATAGCTAATTCTTCTAGCTGAGACATTTCATAATCATCAGCCCTAGCTGAATAATACAATTGGCATGGGTATATTTGACCAAATACATTGGCAAATAAGGTTAACTTCCCTGCACCACAGCCCCTTCTTTTCTTCCTCTTTATAATGCTTATTATCTTTGAAACTATATGGGAAGGTAGTCTAATATAGTCATTTCTTGATAGAAAGTATTTGAAAACTACATTGGAATACTCTTCAAAAAGCTTATCTATGGAGGATAAAACTTGAGTATATCTAGCACTATTATGCTCAAGCTTACTATCAACAGGAAATAGAGCAAAATCATCGAATCCTAGGTCCATTATATTGTCTACTATCATTTTAGATATGCCAGGCTCATAACCATCTATTAAACTTTTATTTACAGTTACCTCAGCAGTCAATTTAAACTTTCTATCTTCTAGCTTTCTAAGATTATTTACAATCTTATCATACGAACCTGTACCATCCTTCATTATTCTATGTTTATCATGGTAAGGCTTAAGGCCATCGATACTTATGGTTGTAAGTACTTGGTATTGGTTTAAAAATTTTATAACCCTATCTGGCATAATAGTCCCATTAGTATTGATAGAAAATACTGGTTGAGATAACCCCCTATTTTCATACTCCTTGAGAATGGTATTTGCCAGTTCAAATAGGTTTTCTGGATAGATTAAGGGCTCCCCTCCAAAAAAACAAAAGCTCTTTATTCCATGTGGATAGTAATCTAATAGCTTTGTAAGAAGTTTGTGTAAGGTCTCCTTTTTCATTATCCTATATCCAGTCGTGTTGCCATAAGTTCCTTCATCTGCAAAACAATAAGTACATCTCATATTACAAACTTCGCTTATATTAAGGGTTAAGCTAACTAGGTGGGTATTATCTCCATAGGATTTAGTATTCCTACTGCTAGCTCTTTCTTCTTTTTTATTGGATTCATAGGATATATATCCCCTATCCCTATCAAAATCCTTCTTTTTAATAATCAATTGGCCCCTTTCATTATCTATATAAACTGTTTCATCTTCATAAGGACATACTTCAATTAACATATTACACCTCCAAACATGCCTTCAGTCAACAAAATTGACTGAAGGCGCCATTTGGTAAATAGAATAAAATTAGTTAAGAATACAACAAATCCCTATACCAAAGCTTGCTCCATTAACTACATCTTCCATCTGCTCAACATCATCAAATTCTACTAGTTCAAAATCAACTACTTCTAGGGATTCAGTAGTATCCTTTACAAGTAGATTCTTCTTGTCCATCTCCTGCCCTCCTTTCTATATGATTTTCTCATAACCCTATGTATGTATAAGGGTTTATGAACAATTCTTTTATGCACCTTATCATATTTAGTCAATAAAATTGTCAAAATATTGTGTATATTGTTGTTATCTTATTCCTTTTATTCCTTTTTATTCTACTTTTGGTATAATTATAGTTAATACACCCATGCTTGTCAACCATTGATTTTATCTTTTTTCAGGCCTTTTATGACATTAACTCCATTTTATTTTCTTACAACTTTTTATAATTCCCCCTGCAAGTTATTTTCCAATAACTTCTCAGCTTCATAGAATTTTATGTTAAAATATTAGGTAGATATAGTCTAAATCTTTATGGGCTTAAATGGATAAAGGGGTATTAAAGTGAATAATTAAGGAGGACAGAAAACTTTGACAGAAGGAAAGATTTCACAAAAAATAATATTGTTTGCATTTCCAATCTTTTTAGGTCGGCTATTTCAGCAGCTTTACAATGTCATAGATTCCCTAGTAGTTGGTAACGTACTGGGCAAGGAAGCCCTTGCTGCAGTGAGTTCTACAGGCAGCCTTATTTTTTTAATTGTGGGCTTTATAAATGGAATATTTGTAGGGGCATCGGTAATAATCTCCCACTACTTTGGCGCAAATGATGAAGAAAAGCTTTCCACTGCCGTTCACACCACTATTGCCTTTAGTTTTATTGCAGGAATTCTAATCACTATAGTTGGGGTAAGATTTACTCCCTTATTTTTAAGATGGATGGGTACTCCTCATGATGTCTTTAAAGATGCAGTAACATATCTACGCTTGTATTTCACTGGAGGAATTGGAATAGTAATGTACAATGCCTGCATGGGTATATTTCAAGCAGTTGGTGACAGCAAAAGGCCACTATATTATCTAATAATAGCTTCCATTATAAATGTGGTATTAGACATATTGTTAGTTGCTGTATATGACTTTGGTATAGCAGGAGCAGCTATTGCAACAGTTATTTCCCAATTTGTCAGCCTGTTACTTGCATTTATAAAGCTTACAAGAGTTGATGGTTGTTATAGAGTGTACATAAAGAGGATAGGGTTAGATCTTAATATGCTCAAAAGATTAATAAAAATAGGTTTCCCCACCGGAGTCCAAAATTCAGTAATCTCTTTTGCCAATGTAATAGTCCAAACCAATATTAATAGCTTTGGTTCCGTTGCAATGGCAGGTAGCGGCAGTTATTCAAAACTTGAAGGATTTTCTTTTTTGCCCATTACTAGCTTTAGCTTAGCTCTTACCACCTTTATTGGACAAAACCTGGGAGCTAAAAAATATGAGCGAGCAAAAAAAGGTGCTCGTTTTGGGGTTATAGCTGGTGTTATACTGGCAGAAATTACTGGCATATTCATTTGGATTTTTGCACCTAAATTAATAAGATTTTTTAATTCCGATCCAGAGGTGATAAAATATGGGGTTATGCAAGCCAGGACCATAAGCCTGTTTTACTTTTTGTTAGCCCTTTCCCACTGTCTGTCTGGGATACTCAGAGGAGCTGGAAAAACCAAAATCCCTATGTATGTAATGCTAATAAGCTGGTGTGTAATAAGGATATCCTACATAACTATAATGGTTAAAATAATACCAGATATAAGAGTGGTTTACTGGGCATACCCATTAACCTGGTCTATTAGCTCTATTATATTTTTGATATATTATAAAAAGACCGATTGGTTGATGTCTTATAATGATTCTTAGTGGAAATCCTGCGGCTCATATACAGCTAACACTCAGTTATCAATTTTATCAATATTAAATGGATTTCCATAAAGATTTTTTATTATTTCTCACCTAAGCTTAATGATATAATTAATCTAGTTAAATAGCCAATGGATTTGATAAGGAGGAAGGTTATGGATATTAAGCTTAGCGTAGATATTATTGAGTCATATTTAGATTTAGATCGTAAGCCAGTAGGAGTTAAATTTTTCTTCGATAAGGAAGAATTTAAAAAATTCGATGTTCCTCAAAGGGATCGTAAAGTAACCTATTGTAATTCTGTGCAGCTTGCAAGTAGAGGCAAGGCTATGAAGCTAACTAAGGAAAATCAAGCATGCCCAAATGGAGCAATGGCTTTAAAGTTGAGAGAAATTCCCGAACCAATGGCAAGTGGAAAAGCAAGGTTTAGTAAGAATATCTATCATAGTGTAGAAATATCAAAAAGCATTAGCGATGAAATGCTGTTCTTAAAAGAAGAACCAGCTGGCTTTGCAGTTATGCCTCTTGAGAACTTTAAAGAAGAACCCGATGTTGTTATTGTGGTAAGCAGCCCATATAATGTAATGAGATTGATACAGGGACATGCCTACTTCAATGGTTATACATCCAACTTAAGAACCTGTGGACTGCAAGCAGTTTGCCAGGACTTAACCACCTATCCATATAATACTAAAGATATCAATATCACTTTATTATGCCCTGGAACTCGCTTAGTTGCAAACTGGCAAGAAAACGAAATTGGAATTGGTATTCCTTTTGAAAAATGGTATGAAGTTGTAGAAGGCGTTAAAGAAACGGCCAATCCTTTTGAAAGAAATAAAAATAAGGAAGGTATTGTAAAGAGATTGGAAGAACGTGGACTAGATGCTAGCGTTATCAGATTTAATGAGAATTATGATGATGGATCCTACTCTGGAGGAAAAATTGAAATTGAGAAGTAATCTATGCAATATTTAGTAATTTGATTTTCAAAGGAATAAAAACAAGTGGCGCAAATGCCACTTGTTTTTATTCCTACAGGTAGTGTAAAACTGCTATTTTCATATTTGTTATCCCCTTTGGTTATTTCGGTCTGTAAACTTAAATGAAAATTGAGGACTTCAATCCTCTGTGGTACAATGTTTTTGCTAGAAAACAAATACCTCCCAGAAAGGATGAAGTCCTCATGTAAAAAATTGTATCAGTTAATTGTCCAAAATGCAATAATAAAGAACCTATGTTCTATCTTGGTAAGAATTCTTTTAGAAATATTGCTTTGGAACTTATTCCAATGTTAAATTTTGATTCTAATGAATGGCATGCTTAGGATTTATAAAAGCTCTCTAAATTAGGGGCTTCCCTATTAAAATCCAGAATTTGAACACCTTCCTTTTTATTCAACTATATTATATATTATAGTATCTTTTATTAAATGGTACTGTGTAAAAAAGATATTCTCTTACACTTTTTAAATGTTTTCTACTTCTAACCATATAATATAAAATATTGAATATTACACACTAGTTTATTATCCATTGCCAGATTTCCTATAGGAATTTTTTCAACCCCAGAAGTCACTTCACGTTTCCCCACAATAATTCATATAATATTTTAAAATAATAGATAAAGGTTGGGATAGTTGTGCTTTATTTTACAGGATTAATTCTTTTAGCCATTGGGGTTAGTTTAGATAGTTTTGGTGTTGGGGTTGCCTATGGAGTGAATAAGATTCGTGTTCCCCGCCTATCCTTATTAATCATTATGTTGTGTTCTGGCCTAGTGGTATTGGCATCGATGACATTTGGTATTTTATTAATTTCCTTAATTTCTCCCCATATTGCTGAAATAATTGGGAGTTTAATTTTAATTTCCATCGGACTAATTGGTTTTTATAATATAGTTCGGACAAAGCACAGTAATCAATCTAAAGAAAGTAAAGCATTACAATATGAGCCAAAAGAAAAGGAATGGAAATTTGAAATACAGAAATTAGGTCTTTTTATAACTGTGCTTAAAAAACCACAACAAGCCGATTTTGATAACTCTGGCATAATTACAGGAAATGAAGCACTGATACTTGGCCTTGCTCTTGCCCTAGATGCCTTTGGAGCTGGGCTTGGTGCAGCAATGCTTGGCTATTCACCAATTATAACTGCTACGATAATTTCATTCACAAGTGGATTCTTCGTTTTCTTTGGTATTAAGGCAGGCTTTATTTTATCACAAAGAATACGGATGCAACCAATGGTTTTTTTGCCGCCATGCCTATTGATACTCCTTGGACTTTTTAGATTACTAACTATCCAGATGTAAACTGCTCGGCAATTGAATTGCCGAAAATTCTCGCTTTATTGCTTAAAAAGTAACAGATTTAGCGTAATTCTATCCCTTTTTATATATTAGAGTTCATTCCCCTAACTTTCAGATGTACTCATTTCTTTTAAAGTATTTATTTGCTGATTTTTTGTATATTCAAACATTTTTTTGAAGTACGATTAGATATTCATTGACTGTTCAAATGAGCCATACTCAATTATTTCACCTTCTTTTAGAATAATAATTTCATCATATCTTTTTAAGTTTTCTGGTAGTAACCTATGTGTAACAGATATAAGAGAAATAAGAAAAACCCTAAAGATTAGTCAAAAATACGTATCAGAAACAACTGGTATTGATGATAAAACCATAGGCATACAAGGGCCCCACTTTTGCAATAGCTTAATAGCTTCTCACCTACTTTGATTGCAATTAGAATACCTATAAAATATCCTATGGTTAAGAAGCCTGCCTGCAAAGGGCTTAAGTCAGCAGCCAATTGAACCAAAGATAGGGTAACAGTTAATGTACCCGCCGTACAACTTATCAAAAAATTTGAAATAGCAGCGCCCTTGTATGTTTTGTTATTGAAAGTATTAAAGTCAATGAAGGCATCTTCTTTATTTTTTTCAATCTTATAAAATACTATAAATGTAATAACTGATAGTAAACCAAGCCCCAATACCATTGGGCTTAACCAGCCTACCCTACCTCCCTGATTAATCAAGATGTTAACAGAAAGCATACCTATCATAAAGCTTATAATTCCAGCTAGGTCTAAACCATCCTTCTTATTACTATATGAATTCTTGCTTTCTGCTACTCCTTTAATTAATAGAAAGCTAATTAAGCAACCCCAATCGATATTCAGTAAGTCCAACGCCAACCATAAGACTAGATCTATATTAGAAACATCATCCTCTTTTTGTGATAAATTTTAGTTAATTTAAAACAATTGCATAAACCGCCTCAGTCAAATCAACTACTCTTGAACGCTCAATAAGGGAGACAGTTTCTCCATCAACGACTGCTAAACAATAGCTACCGTCATATCGGTACAAATCGATTTGGATTTGAGGGAAGTTTTTATTATCTAAATAAATTATCAATCCAATTTCCTTTTTATCTCTAGCTTTTTCATCGGTAAAGCTTTCTGCTTTTAGATTCATCAAGGCCCTTTTAAAATCGTCAATTTCTATCTCTTCATCCCCATAATAATAGGTAAGCTCGTTGCCTTTTTTCTTAGCTGTTATGGTATATTCATTATTTTCTAAGAAAATATCAATCTCTTTTATATCCTTAAAATCTCCATAAAATACTTCCAGATGCCTGAAAGAATCGAAAGATGCTTCCATCAAATCCTTGTAGTCATCCCCTCCGATTTTATAGACGATTTTAGAGTTGCCAACCCTTGCAAAGGCAGTAATCTCCTCTTCTCCTTCTTCTGAATTCTCATCTACTTTCTCAGAGGCTCTTTCAGCAGCCTTCCTTTCTTTTGGATCCCTACTAATGCTTAGTACAAAAGTATCCGATACCTCTTCTCCTTCTTCATTCTCCATTGTATAATCAACTGATATGGTTAGTTCTGGTTCATCTAAACCATATTCTTGAAGTTCCTCTTCTGATGCCTTATAGCTTACATAGTCCTTTAAATTTAGATGGGTAATTTTGCTTAAATATCTATTTACTCTGCTAGTATCAAGGGGGAAGCTTTTTCCATTTCTCCTAGTGAAATATACATCATCGCCATAGCTGTTAGCGCTATCTTCCTCATACAGGATACTGTAGTTTTCTGTACCACTAAATTGAATTTTAGCAACATTATTGTTAAAGGCTGGAGTTTTATCATGGTCAATTAAGTCGCTCAAATCTATAGAAAAATGATCCATGGGATCATCTTTGACCAAGTATACATTCCCATCGCCAATGGAGATGTAGCGCTGTGAATCCATGACGCTGTAGTCCCCTACCAGAATTTCATAGGAATTATCAGCCGTTTTTAAATTAATAGTACAAGTAGGCTTATCTAAACCATATTGCCCATAATCCTCCACATCTTCTATTATAAAGGATGCTTTTAATTCCTCAAATAGCCCTAAAAGCTCACTTATTTTTTCCTCATCTACTGGAAAGGCCTCATCTTTATCATAAAGCCATTTATCCTCCTTGTGGAAGGAAAGCTTTTCCGCATCATACTCCCAGGCCAAGACCTCTACAGTATCACTGGCTATTTCCAAAATAATCTCTTCCTTATTCTTAATCTTTTCCTTATGCTCTTCATATTGCCTAACAGCATATGTGGCAATGGAGGTAACAACTAAGATGAATAATAATAGGTAGATCTTTTTAGACCGCTTCATTTTGCATCCTCCTCCTTCTTAGAATTATATAAATGCCAACGGATAGATATAGGAGTGGGAATACCCCTATCATTATTACCTTCAACATAAAGGAAGTAGACTCACTAATAGTTAGGTATTCATAATTCAGCGACTTGCTTCTAATTGCCATGGCTTCGCTTTCTCCTACTAGTGCAGCTATAGCATTCATTGCTAAGTTCACATTGGCACCAGATGAATAAGCATTATAGTTATCCTCTAAGAAGCTTGAAGATGCAAACCAAACAAGCTTACCATCATTTTGGTTGTCTATTGAAAGAGCCAGGGTAAATGGCCCATCTATATCCCCTTCTTCTTTTTCATAGGTGGAAATATTGTAGCCAGCAATTTTACTAAATGAGGAATTTGAAGTAGTAAGTAAAGGGGTTACAGTTAAGTCGTCAGCTGTTTTCCCTATAGTAAGCCCTAGAGAAATTGGCATAATGGGATAATAATTTTCATCAATGAGGGATTTTGTAATTTCATTGCTATTCATTTGAGGTAGAAGCATAAAAGGTGCATTAAAGGCATAATGCTCCCTATCCGTCTCAACCACAACACCTTCATTAGTTTCTATGCCATAATCCAATAATATACTATATAGATTCTCCAAAATTCCATCCTCTGTAGGGCCGGCAATCACAAGAAGCTTCCCACCTTCATTCACATAATCCACCAATATTTCCTTCTCCTTATCAGAAATATCGCTAGCTGGCCCGTAGATCATAACAGCATCTGCCTCTTCTGGAATGGCATTCTCCTTTAGTAAGGAAAATCTATGAAGCTCAATATTGTCTTTTTCTATTTGCTCACTAAAGCTAGCTGGAAGTTCTGCTTCACCATGCCCTTCCAAAAGATATAGTTTTGGCAACTCTTCTCTGATGACATAGTCTATGGCTGATGTGATGGCACCCTCCCCATCAAAATAGCTTTTAGTGGTAAAAGTTAAGAAGTCTGGTTCCTCAATATATATATCATCATAGCTTATAAAACGGCTGCGATTTCCACTTTCTACAATTAGGCTATTATTTTTTACCATTTGATCGGTATATTGCTTAGCAAATGTTGGGTAAACATCAGGATTCTTCTTAACGATATTTATATGGTCAGAAAGACTATCATATTTACTCAAGAGGTTTTCAATAACATGGTCTTCTTCACCAGCTTGGACTATCCAGTAAATATTTACATCTTCATTTAATGAATTTACTACTACCTTAGTATTGCTGGTAATTGAATAAAGTTTGGATGAACTAATGTCATATTTAGTAAGAGTACTAGGCAGGGAAGATACAAAGATATTTACCATAATCAATATAGCCAAGACTATTGCAGTCATTAAAAGTGAATAAGATCCTCCACGGAAAGCAATCTTATCTTTTTCCGATTGCCATGAAGATTTAAGGAGTTCTAATACCTTCATTAGTTATACCTCCTTTTCTCCAAGGACTGAACAGATAAGAAGAGGAAGAATACAATAACTGTTAAATAGTATGCAATAGCCGTCATATCAAAAATCCCACTTACAAAAACATTAAAACGTTCAAATAGGGATAGTTTTTTCATGATAGTTGGCAACAGGCCCTCTAGTTTGGTGCTGTCTACAAAATAGGTAATTGTTGTTCCAGCCACCAGTATAAAGGAAATTCCGTAGGCCAAATAATCATTTTTAGTCAAATATCTAACAATGGCAGTTAATCCAAGAATCAGAATAAAGATTGCAATAAGCGACCCCATAGCTGTAGAAGAAACATACTCCGATAATCTAACGCTATAGTAATTAAATAAGATTATGGCAATACCAATACCTGCTGCAAATCCTTGATTTTCAGTTAAGGAAGAGATGAATACTCCAATGGCAATTAAAGCACTACCCATTACAAAAAAGGCCAAAATTGAACCATAAGCCGTCAGTAAATAAACATCTCCAAAGTGTGAAAATATCAATGGATAGAAACAAATTAAGCATAAGGGAATTAAATATACTAATAACAGGGCTAAATATTTCCCTACCACTACCTGAGCAGTAGTGATTGGAAGGGAGTATAATAGTTGATCCGTTTTTTGCTTCCTTTCTTCAGCGATGACTCTCATAGTCAAAATTGGGACTATGATTACGAATATAAGGCTGCCAAAACTAAGTACAAATTCAAAATTACTGACAGCTGCCTGTATGTTATATAAGACAGAGCCAATTCCTACAAAAGCTAACAGAAGTGCTCCAAAGACATAGGTTGTTAGCGAATGAAAATAGGTCTTTACTTCATGCTTTAGCACCGCTATCATTGGTCTACCTCCTCACTTTCTGTAGCTTTAAGCTGAGTATTTTTTTCAGTTAGCTCAATAAATATATCTTCTAAATCGGTTTTTTTCAAAGCCATTTCTAATAGGGCCTTCCCCTTTTCTGCAAAACCAAAGAAGATATTACGGGAAATCTCATATACATCATCATGGTCTGTCTTTATGTGTGCAACAGCATATTCATATTCTTTTTCTCCTTCTTCAATTTTCATATCTACAATGTGATTAATATTGGCTAAAATGTCCTTAATTTCTTCCTCCTTTGCATCGGTAGTGATTATAATCTCATTTGGTGCCAACAATAATTTTTCAAGATTTTGTGGTTCATCAAAGGCCACCAGCTTTCCTTTTGAAATAATCAGTACTTGGTCGCAGATGGCCTGCACCTCCGAAAGAATATGGGAACTGAAAATAACTGTGTGTTCCCTTCCCAATTCCTTTATTAAATCACGAATTTCTATAATCTGAATGGGATCAAGACCTTCAGTTGGCTCATCTAGGATAATTACTTTGGGATTCCCCAGAAGGGCTTGGGCTATTCCAACTCTCTGCTTATATCCCTTAGAAAGGGCAGAAATGGGTCGATTTTTAACATCTTCAATTTTTGTTTGCTGTATTACCCTCTCAAGCTGCTCCTTAAGTTCTTGACCTTGTAATCCTTTTGCCTCGCCTACAAATTTTAAATATTCTAATGGAGTATCATTCATGTACAAGGGGGGTTGTTCCGGAAGATATCCAATTAGTTTCTTTGCCTCGTAAGCTTCTTCAAAAATATCATAGCCGCCTATTAATACGCGTCCCTCTGTAGCTGATAAACATCCTGTAATGATATTCATGATGGTAGTCTTTCCTGCCCCATTGGGACCTAAAAAGCCGTATACATGGCCTTCCTCAATTTCAAAGGAAATATCATCAACTGCTACAAAATCACCGTAGCATTTTGTCAGATGCTCAACCGATATCATCCTTAACCACCTCTTGCCTTTTCTATAATTACCGTAATTATTATAATAAATAATCCTTAAATGAATCTGAAAATATATTATACACTAGGCAACTCTACATAAAAGGAGTTAATTCCATTGCTACTCTCAACCCAAATCCTTCCCCGGTGGCTAGTCACTACGCTTTCAGCAATAGAAAGGCCCAAACCAAAACTACCCGTTCTCCTGCGAGCCTTATCCCCACGGTAAAATCTTTTAAAAATATTCTCGGCTTCTTCCTTAGAAATGGGCTTACCCTCATTGGCAACTGATAAGAGACAACGCTTCTTACCAAGCTTTTTTAAGCTTACCCATGTTGTTCCAGCTTCCTTAGAATACTTCTGTGCATTATCTAATAAAACATCTACCAGCTGATGAAGCTGGGATTCCTCCCCCTTAACTTTAATATTGTTATCTATCTGGCTTTTCAAGACAAGTCCTCTTTCAAAAAAAACTGGTTCAAAAGGAAGGATTGTATTTGAAACTAGCTTGCTAAAATCCACAATGTGGAAGGCCTCTTTTAAATCAGGATTATCCGCTCTTGCAAGCTGCAACATTTTTTCAGTTAAGCTTCTCATTTGACGAGACATTATTAGTATGCTGTTCAAAAACTTCTTCCTGCTTTCATCATCATAGTCAGGACAAAGTGCCAACTCTGCATTTGTTGTGATGACTGTCAAAGGAGTTTTTAATTCATGGGAAGCATCAGCCACAAACTGACGCTGTTGCTCCCAGGCTAAATCCACTGGCTTTACAGCCCATTTGGACAGCTGTATACTTATGACTAAAAAGGCAAAGAAGCTTAGTATACCAATAATAAGGCAGTTTTTCATCATATTATTAAGGGTTACACGTTCGCTGGAAATATCTGAAAACACTAGATAATAGTTCTGGGCCGTATCAAAACGATAGTAGCGTAAATCATATTCTTCAATTACAGCAAAAGTTCTAGGAGACCTAATGACAACTTTTATAAGATCATCTAAAAACTCTTTATCAGAGAGATCATAATACCCTCCCCCAGTTGCCACTAGCTGCCCACGAGGCCCCAGCTGAATTATGAAATATGGTAGTCTTACATCCTTTCTAAGTTCATTGGGATTTTCCAAACGAAATGGCTGCTTAGCGATATTTTGCATCATATTAACACTCTCAGCCTCAAGGTTGGCTTTAGTAAAGTAATAGACTAAGCCCAAAATAATTGAGAGCATAATGGTTACAATACTCATGTTGATTATGACAAACTTAATTTGCAACTTCCGAATCATAATCACATACCTCCAGATAATATCCTAGCCTACGGGCAGTTTCTATGCGAAGATTGGATCCAATATTTGCAAGTTTTTTGCGTAAAAAACCAATATAGACTTCCACATGATTTTCTACCGCATCAGAATCATATCCCCATACTTTAGTAAGGATCATCTCCTTTGAAAGTATTTTCCCTTCTGCCTGAAAGAGGCAACGCATTACATCAAATTCCTTGGCCGACAGGCGGATGCTGTTTTCTCCGCAAATTAACATAGCGGATGAAAGGTCTAAGACAGTATTACCAAACCTAATCTCATTTACATAGGCACCTTGTCTGCGTAAAAGTGCATTGATACAAGCTAATAATTCCCTTATATCGAAAGGCTTTGTTAGATAATAATCTGCACCGGAATTAAGGCCTGTTATACGGTCTTCCAATTCTCCCTTGGCTGTCAACATCAATATGGGGGTTCCTATGCGCTTTTTACGAATTCTTCTGGCCACCTCATACCCATCCATCTTAGGCAACATAATATCTAGGATTATCAAATCATAGATTCCTAGTTCTGCATATTCCTTTCCACTTTCCCCATCGTAGGCTACATCTACTTCAAAACCTTTTTTGGTAAGCAGAGACTTAATAGAATCAGCAAGCAGTTGTTCATCTTCAATAATAAGAATCCTCAAGGCAACTCACCTCCAAGGTTTCTATATATAATAATACTACATAAGTCTGAATTATAGCTGAAAACTTGATAGAAACTTAAGCAAATGAGGGCTGGTCAAAACACAAAAGATGGTAGATAATCCTACCACCTAAATTTCCCTTTCTTCATAGCTTATAAACGGAATTTGTACCAAATATGGCAACCAAGCCATTAAATTTTAGCTTATTGGGTGAACCACTCAAAACTTATAGTTAAAGAAATCAAATGCTTCTTAATTGGCTTATCAAGTAAATAAAACCATAGATAATAAAAGAACTTAATGTTGACAAAACCTATCTGTTGATACCATTTCCCCTTTTATGTATTTTTCTACTAAATCATCAATTCTTCCATCAGCCCCTACCACTACCAGGATTCCATTTTCAGCAAATAGCTCTTTAGCTGTTACCCCCATTCCTCCTGATATGATTACATCAATGCCTAATTCCTTTAAAAACTTTGGAAGATAGCCAGGCCTATGTCCTGGATTGGGTATGAATTGCTTATTTGTAATTTTATCTCCATGGACTTCATATATGGTAAAACCCTCACAGTGCCCAAAATGTGCACTTGCTCTTTTATCTTCAGTAGCAACTGCTATTTTCATTTGGATTCCCCCTTGGCTGAAATTCCAATTTTCATACTTCCTCTTCCTCCTGGTCAAAAATCTTGTTCATACCACACTTCCTGCCACCCCTATGTCTACCATGTCTGTGTCTAGCTCTAAAGCAGGGTGAACACTTATCCTTATCAAGGTCACACACTACATAATCTCCACCTTCGATTATCAATGTTTTACCATTTACTAAACTATCGGCCATTTTCTTCCTAGCTACCACATACATTCTCTGGACTGTAGAGCGACCAACTCCCATTCTTTCAGCACACTCTTCCTGTTCTAAACCTTCAAAATCTATCAAGCGAATAACCTCATACTCATCAACCTTTAGTATAATTACCTCCCTGCTATCCATACCATTTAAGGGCCCAAATCTTTTATAGGGTGGTAGCCCACAAACCCTTCTCCTTTTTCTAGGTCTAGCCATTTACCTACCTCCTACAGCAGTCTTATATATTTAATAAATAGAATACAATATGGTATAATATTATTATATAGCTATCATAGCTATATAAGCTTTAGCAGGGGAAATAGGACTTCCTATTCCCCCTAACCCCTATTCATCTTTTTCTACTGTATCATTTAGTAGCTTATCAATATGTTCAAGTCTGGCCTCTAGCATGGCCTTTTCTTCTTCTAATAAAACTTTCCTGGTTTCTTCATCTACTTCATAAGGTTCATAGGGATATGGGCCATAATGTCTACAAAGTCTTCCTCCAAAGCCCCTGCTGTAGCCATGTCTAAATGCTGATCTAGCTCCATATGGAAAATATCCTCTTCTACAGGGTCCCATTCCAACTGGTCCTGTTCCATTTCTTTTAGGCATTACATACCCTCCTTTCAAAGGTTTTGGGTTTATGTTCATTACACCTATATTATATAATGAGTTTTGGGTATATGTCAACAACTTTTCTTTATGAATTTTCTAAATATTTTATTTGAAGTTAATTAGGGCTAAAATTTAGACTGCCTTTAACTTCAGTTCCATTTATCACTACTATTTTCTACTCCCAATACCCCCTTTAAACTATCTCAAACTGTATTTAAATCATAGCTTAATTATTCAGCTTTAAAAAATTGACGAACTCCTCGACAAATAAATTGCCGAGGAGTCCTACTTTATTTTTCTAAAGCAAGAGCAGACTTATTATATTCCTTTATCTTGCTGAAAACTACTACCATTCCATATCGATTTCAAGTAATATTGGTGTATGGTCTTGCCTTGGCCCTGAATCAATCATTTCAGATTTAACAACCCTATCAGCAATACGGTGGCTTACCAACCAATAATCAATTCTCCAGCCAGAATTGTTAATCTTACTGGTTCTAGCTCGCTGAGCCCACCAGGTATAAATCCCTGTTACATCGCCATGGATATATCTGAAGGTATCTGTAAAGCCCTTTGCCAGTAAATTAGTAAAACCTTCACGTTCTTCATCGGTGAAACCAGCTGATTGACGGTTTCTATCAGGATGGGCCAGGTCTATTTCCCTATGGGCCACATTGAAATCACCTGCTGCGATAACAGGCTTCTTTTTATCCAATTCCGCTAAATAATCAGCATATTTTCTATCCCATATTTGGCGTTCTTCTAAACGGTTCAGCCCCTCCCCTGCATTAGGGGTGTAAACTTGTGTTAAATAAAAATTCTCAAATTCTAAAGTAATTATCCTACCCTCATAATCCATGGTGTCTGGCGCACCAATTTTAGGAAAGGTAACTGTTGGTGATAAATAATTTTTATATAAAAACATGGT
>JAAYEU010000125.1 GCA_012728595.1 Tissierellia bacterium | reverse complement strand
TCCTTAATTTCCTTTGGAATACCTATAATCAATAGAATCAATCCTCCTTTAAATATTTATACTATCAGAATATATTCTATCATAATAAGAAAAGGTTTGCCTAGTCCCTAAAGACAAAATTTGTGAGAAAAATAACCAAATCGGTCAAATTTAGTATAAATTTTATCTAGAGGAACAATTTATCCATTATTAACATATAAAAGGGTATGGTAAATAGGCTTAGTAGGGTTGTTATGGATAATGATACTGCAACATATTTAGAATCGGCCTTGTATAATTCGGATACTATTGTAGTCTGCATCATAACTGGCATAGCCGCTTGGATTATAAAGACCTGTGCAGCTAATACAGGCATATTAAAAATCCTAGTAATAATATACATTATAAATGGGGAAGCAATAAATCTCATAAATATTATTGTATAAACAGACCTGTCCAACTTGTATTTTTTAAGCTCCATATCATATATTATTTTGCCTACCACCATAGAGGCTAAGGGAGTTACTAGGCTGCTGAAATACTTTGATATTTTTAATACTATAGTAGGCGGCCTTAAATCAAAATAAAGCAATATTCCAGACAGAATAAGAGTAACCAAAGGAAGGTTGAGTATATTCTTAAGGTTTTCTAAAGGATTATGGACTTTATTGTCACCATCCCTGGCTATCATGGGACTTAAAACACCCCAAAATATGATGGTATTGGCCACATAATAGAACAAAATGTAGGGTATGCTTGCTTCTCCAAATAGGCTTAAACATATGGGTAGCCCAAAGAACATGCTATTGGATACGGAAGACATGGAAATAAAACTTCCAGCTTTAGTAGGCTCTATTTTCATAATACTTGCTATAACTTTAGTTATTAAAATGAGGATTATCATGGATAGCATTGCTATACCAACATATCTGAATGATGAAATTAGGATTTTCTTAGAAAAGTTATCAAAAAAATTGCTTATGGTTAAAGCAGGTACTCCTACCTTAACCGTAATCTTATTTAAAAAGGACTTAACATCCTCATTAATCCAGCCAATTTTAGAAAGAATCCAGCCTGCAGATATAAGTGCAATTAAAATAAAAGTACTTTCAACCGATCTAAGAAACAATTCTGTACCTCCTAGAGCAATTTTCTACATACTATATTTCCATCTATATATTACCATATTTCTACTTTAATGTTTAAATAATTCTCTCTTTTCCACTCTAAGATAGTCTTTATCTACAATTCTTGATAAAAACTTTCTAATCCTACTGTCTACCCACTTAAATTCCTCTAATAGTTCAAACATCTCTTCTAGATATTTATCTAAACCGGACATAAAAAAGGCAAGCCATAGATGCCTGCCCAGTTGATAAATCTATATTACTGCTTTAATAATATACTATCACGCTTCCGATAGAAAAATTTTTTAAGCCTTTATAACCTCTACTTGATATCCATCAGGATCTGTAACAAAGTAGTATCTTAAAGACTTGCCAGCTAAGCCCATAATCTCTGTAACCTCATAGCCCATCTCCTTATGCCTTTCTCTGGATGCTTCTAAATCCTCTACCTCTACTGCTATATGGCTGAAACCATTCCCGATTTCATAGGGTTTTTCAGGATTATAGTTATAGGTTAGCTCTATCTCATAATTACCCGTTTCATCTGTTAAGTATACCAGAGTAAACTCATTCTCTGGAAAATCCATCCTCTTCGTCTCTTTTAATCCTAAGGCTTGCTGATAAAATTTCAAGGATTTTTCTAAATCCATTACTCTTATACAGGTATGAAGCAATTTATATTTCATGGGATTTCACTCCTTCTTTTATCCTATGGTTTAATTATATCCCTTATTATAATTATTAAACTCATATTTATTTACATTTTATAGGGA
>JAAYEU010000025.1 GCA_012728595.1 Tissierellia bacterium | reverse complement strand
CAAGGTAATTGCCTTGGATTTAAGGGGAGCTGGTGAATCCTCTTACAATGAAAATATTGAAAGCTTTAAAGATTGGGCTAATGATATTAAAATCTTCTGCGATGAACTAGAGCTTAGGGATTTTACTATACTGGGATGGTCTATGGGTGGAGGAATAATCCAGCAATTTGTGGTTGATAATCCAAGCTATGCCAAGAAGATGATACTCTTTAACTCCATTCCTCAGTAGTACCCATGATAATAGGGATTTTAACAGGGCTAGTTTCCTTAAGGATTGAAGGCTTTTATCTGGCCATAGCCACACTAGCCATATCGGAAATATTGAGAAAGGTGTTTGTGGAATTTGAAAAGGTTAATGAAAAAGTACATACGGCTTATCTTGGGAAGGAGGAAGAAGACTATGCATGATGTAGCCTTGAGTATTGAAAATCTAAAGGTAAATTATGGGGACATAGAAGCCCTTAAGGGGATAAGCTTATCTGTCAAGAAAGGACAAATAGTTGCTCTGCTGGGTTCCAATGGGGCAGGAAAAACTATCAGGCGATTATTCCATCATTAAAGAGCAGGTAAATCCAGGGGCTACCGATGTATCCTCAGCGGTATTAAAGATGAAGAATGAAGGTGTAGATGTGATAATAGCCGCTTCTATTCAGGCAACCTTCCCAACAATAGTGAAGGAGCTTATAAATCAGGGTTTAGATAAGCCTGTATTTACAACCTATGTAAATGCAGATGCTGCTACTATTGCTAATTTTGCTGCTGATTATACAAGTCTTTCAAACAAATTCCCTATATACTCAAATTCCTGGCTTTCCTTAGATAATGAGGATGAACTTCAAGCCTTTATCGATGGAATTACAGAATATGGTGAGCCAGATTATGCAGGCAATGCCTATGCTATGGCTGGATGGATAGCTGGACATTTTATGGTAGAAGGACTTAAGAGGACTGCTGAAGAAGGCCTCACCTGGGAAAATTTCATGAAGGCTATGGAGGATGAATTTAAAATACCCATGGGAGGGACAGTAGACTTTAGGGATGGAAACCGTATAGGTACCCAATCTATGGCCCTATTAAAAGTTTCCCAGGATGCAAGTACTTGGGAAGTAGTTAAACCCATGGAAAACTTAAACGATATCTTGAGTAGAGTAGAGTAAGTCTATAATTGATATAATAACAAAAAAGTATCTGTTGCCAGATACTTTTTTGTTATCCTGAAAATCATACAAAGGGCAGGTATCTATTATTATCTACCCTATATTTCTTCCGAATGAAGTTTTCTATTACCCTAATCCCTTGAACTATCTCTTCATTGGAGACTGCACCAAAGCTTAATCTGATATAGTTGGAGTATATATTATCGTCGGTAAAAAATATCTTTCCTGGCACCAAGGCCACATTGTTCTCTTCACATTCATTATAAAGCTCTATTGAATCTATATCTTTTGGCAGCCTAATCCAGATACTAAGGCCGCCGTTGGGCTTATGAAAGTTTATACCATATTGGCTAAGCCTTTCCAATTCTTCTACCATGGTATTATATTTTTGTGAATAGACTCTTTTAATGGTTTCTATGTGGTTTTTCCAATAGCCCTTTCTCAAATATAGGTCAAAGGCCCTTTGGAAAAAGCCTGAGGAAGAAATATCAGTGTTGTGTTTAGCCCTTACAATTCCCTTAAAGAGCCTTTGGGGTACGGTCATAAAGCCAATCCTTAAACCTGGCATGAATACCTTTGAAAAGCTCTTTACATAAATTACCTGATCTAGCCTGTCCAGGGATTTTAAAGGCCGGTTGTCCTTATCATCGTACTTTAAATCGGTTAAAAAGTCGTCTTCTATAATATAAAAGCCATATTTTTCACTAAGCTCTATGAGCTTTCTTTTCTTCTCCAAGCTGTAGGAGTAGGTAGTAGGGCTTTGGTAGTTGGTCATCATGTATAGAAGCTTAGGTTTATATTTTTTGATATAGTCGTGCAATACATCTAAATTCAATCCATCCTCTTCAATTGGGATTCCTACTATTTTAGCCCCTCTAGACTTAAAGGCGGATATGGCTCCCGAATAGGTTGGATTTTCTACGAATACATAATCCTCTTGGCAGACTAGGGCTTTAGTGATTATATCGATCCCTTGCTGGCCTCCTGAAATTACTAGGATTTGATCCTTTTCAATCTCAATATCATAGTTGTCCTTTAAAAAATAGCTTATGGATTCCCTAAAAGGCTCATACCCATTTATTTCTGGATATACAAAGGCCATACCCTTATCCCTATCCAATACTTCAATTAGAGCTTGCTTAAAGTCCTCTATTGGAAATATTTCGGGAGTAGGGGATACGGAGGCAAAATTGATGCTATTTTTTGATATGGCAAGTACCCCGTCTATCATCATTTCAATATCTCCATCTTCCATCAAGGAAGGGGCCATAGGATAATTAGACCTTCTGACGTAGGTTCCACTACCTGGTACCGAATAGATATATCCTTCCTGCTCTAAAATTTTATAGGCGTTTACCACCGTAATATTGTTTACTTCCAATTTATTTGCTAAACTTCTAATAGAAGGGAGTTTTTCCCCTTCCTTATAACTACCATTTAAAATGAGTTCTTTCATACTTTCATAAAGCTGTATATATAAAGGGGTATTTATATCCCGTTTAATCAATATAGTTCCAACCTCCCTTCAAATGTATGGGTACATTTATTATATCAAATATTAGTAATCTCTCAAAATATTTTAAAGGATAAAGTTGTAATGATAACGAATATATTATATGGGGTGATCCAATGGACGAGAAGGAAAATAAGCATAAGGCTTTTAAGCTATTGATACTAATCTTTATAGGAATAATGCTGTTCTTTTTAAAAGAAGAAAATCAGGCCAAACTAGCCAAATACTTGGGAACTTTTAAGATGGAAAGTAGGAGATTAAAGTTACAAAATTCCGTTTCCATGGATATGGCTGAAGGGGATGTAGCCCTTTATGATGACAATATATTATTGTGGAAAGGCAATAGATTGAGCCGGTTTAAGCTAAATGGGGACAAGGTATGGGAAAAGGAGTTTAATCTAGATGAACCACAGGCCTATTTTGGAAGGGATCAAATATATGTTTATGAAAGGCCAGGGGGACAAATCTACATAATAGACCCTGAAGGGGAAAGTAAGGAACAATTCCAATTGAATATTAATATTTACAATCTAATGGAAGGTAATAATGGCCTCTTAATACATAGCAAAGAAGAGGATATTGAGAGCATAAATATCTTGGATAAAGAGGCCAACTTAATTGGACAAAAATCCATAGAAGGGCAGAATATATTGACTTACTCTATGGACGGGAATAATGAGCTTTTAGCCCTATCCACTTTAAACTTAAAAGGGGAGAGTTTGAGAACGGAAATCCAAGTATTTGGAGTTGAAGGGGAATTCTTATGGACGGTCTACTTGGAAAATGAGATAGCTATGTATTTAAAGTTCGATGACGATAATAATTTGATTGTACTAACCGACAGGGGAGTCTATCAAATTCATGAGGGGAATATATTGTGGAAAAAACAGTTCCAACTAATTAAGGATATATATATGGATGAAGAATACATACATGTCCTGTATGAAAATGTATTGGAAAGCTTAAGTTTTGATGGTAGGACTTTTGCAAAGAACTCTTTTGCTGAAGGCTATAAAAAGATAGTCTTTAATGGGGATCATATCATCTTATATGGGGACAACTATATACTTGGATTGAAAGAAGGCATGGAGGTATTTAAATTTGACTCGGAAAGGGCCATAGAAAGACTATTATGTGGAAAAGGGAAACTGATATTAATCCATAAGGAAGGCTTTGATATACTTTCATATTAATAATAGATAAGGTTTGGTGAGTTGGATTGAACTGGTTAGATCTACTTATTATATTCATAATCATCTATACCATTTCCAAGGGATTAAGATTAGGATTAATCTTATCCTTATTCAATATCATACAGGTAATACTCAATATTTTAATCGTTAAAAACTATTATCCTGTGGTATCCAAATATATAACCAATACCCCAGTATTATATAACTTCTTTAGGATTATAACGGATGGTATATTGAGAATACTATTCCATTCTAAAATAAAAGGGGATATACACTATATACCCAACCTTTTTGCCCAGGGTTTGTTAAAGGTCATTATTAGCATTTCATCCATCATAATTGTTTTATTGATATCCAATGCAATTATAAGCTTTATACTGGGACTTTTCTCCTTTATGTTAAGAGCACCCTTGCTGAAACAGTTGAACAAAATGGGAGGAATGATATTTGGATTAATAGAAGGGGTCTTTATAATCTATCTACTAAATTTGGTCCTATCTCCAATAAGTACTTTCTTCCCCCAGTCCTTTATAGGGGAAGGGGTAGAAAATTCCATAATCCTCTATCATTTAAGGGATTTAACCTTAGATCTAAATATATTTGATAATAATTTTATATAAAAAAGAATAATCCCAAACTGGGATTATTCTACTACTATTTCAACCCTATCTCCCTCTTCAGTTTCTATATCGACTAATTTTCCACTTGCTCCGTCTTTTATAGCTTGAAATAAGTCCTTTAAATCTTCCTCGCTAAAGCCCGACTCCTTCAGTTCAGTGTTTACATTTGGAGCAAGCTTGCTAACTATTTTCATACCTGCATCTACTATGGCCACGGGTATGTTTACATTTACCCTGGTCTTATTATTAGGCTCATGAACCCTTATCCTTATCCATCTAGATTTTTGCTCTTCATCATACTTTACTTTAGTTTCATTAAGGGCCTCTAATAGCTCTATTCCTTCTTGGCTGGTAATCTTACCTTCCTCTATCATCTTAAGGATTTGTAATTTTTCCTCTTTAAAATCTGCCATTTTAATCCCCCTATCTTATTTTAATCGAACCATTTGAAGTAGAAGCATTTAAAATGAAATGCTCTTCATCCTCATTGAAGTTAATACTATGGGCTATTATCTTTTTTATGCCTAAATCTATTTGCTTATTTTCCTTATAGACAAGGCCTGGTATATCTAGATTAATATTTCCAAGGGATGTTTCCAGCTGGTAGTAGCCCATTTTACTCAAATGGTTCATCTCCACATCTATGGTGGAATTGGAAGTAGAAAGGTTTAACTCCCTAATCCTTTCATCGTCTAAATCCCTACATATTATCTTGCCATTGGATGTATCCAGATTAATTACCTTACCCTTTAAGTTGTCAGCCTCAATGCTGCCGTTAGAACTTTTGACGGTGATCCCCTCTCCAGCTATATGGGAAAGTGTAATTCTTCCATTTTTAGTGGCAACCATTAAGTCCCTACTTTCGATATCTTCTAACTTGATACTTGCATTGGTGCTAACTGCCTTTAATATGGGGGAGGATATGTCCCTTAAGTTGATTTTTCCATTCTTAGTTGATATGTCCACATTTTCTCCTACTATATCTTCTAGGGAAATGGAGGCATTGCTGGTATTACATGTTAGTAGATTTAATTTCAAATCCTCAAGCTGGATTCTTCCGTTAGATGTTGTTAAGCTTATCTCCTTATAATGTTTTTGTGGTAAATATAGGCTTAAATCCATCATCACATTATTGGTATATAGGGGTTTAAATATTATCCTATTATCCTCTTCATATAGCTCATAAAAGCTATTATCTTGGGTGAAACTGTTATTCTTATATCTATAGGTGATCTTTATCAATAGCTTATCTTCTCCCCAGCTTTTTACATCGATTTTACCATTGATGGACTTTACCACTAGACTGGCTTCATCTAAATGGGAAATATCCTTCTCAAGCTGGGTATTAATTACCTTGTAATTTCCCGATAGATTAAATAGATTTCCTGTGCCGAATAAATTATTAAATGCATTAGCCAGCTTATTTCCTATGTCTATTCCAATGTTTTCTATTTTCTCTTTCCTGTCCTCAATATTCTTTTCTAACGCCTCTATTAAATTTTCCTTAGCTTGTTCTAGGTTAATGGATTTTTCTTCATCTTCATTTGTTCCATAGTCCATGAAGTAGTCTGTTTCCTCTAAGGCTTCCAATAGCTTAATTGCTTCCTGGCTTGTTATTTTGCCTTCTTCCAACATGGTTAGAATCATTAACTTTTCATCCCTCATTTAAATCCCCCTTTATTCTCCTTTAAGAAGCTTTATAGCCTCTTCAGAGGTAATTTCTCCTTCATCTAGTTTTTTCAATATTTCCTTCCTATTTACCTTAGGTTCATTATATCTGGGCTTATATCCTAATGCCTCTATTACATCCTCCAATTTGTTCCTGACCGTAGGATAGGATATGCCTAAATCTTTCTCTATTTCCTTGATATTTCCTCTATTCCTAATGAAGGCTTCCAAAAAATTTTTTTGTTCAGAGGATAGCTTGCAGAACTTACAGAGGGTAAAATTTCCCTCTATATTTGTATGACAGTTACTACAACTTAATTTACTCACCCTTAATTCTTCTCCGCAGACTGGGCATCTGCCCAATACTTCTCTAGCCATATTTTCACTCTCCTATTTTAAAGTACCGATATTTTAACCTTTGTACTATCACCTTGTTCTATATCTATCAAATCAAAGGGTCCACATTTTTTAACCACCTTAATTATTTCCTTGATATCCTTCTTATCTATTGAATCTAAAATTTTTTTAGTATCTTCATCTAAATCATCTATTAACCTGATGGCTATAGAACTTAATCCAAAACCTATATCTATTAAAAGGGATATTAATCCAAAAGGTAGCTTAGGCAGGTTTATAGAATGTTTTTCATCTATTACAGATATTTTAATTCCAGTAGCCTTTTTCTTAATCTTTTTAGTTTTACAATGAATACCTTTAATTGATTTAATGGCATCTTCATATTTAATCTTCCCACCATTCAGCCCATTTAAAATTTCTTTAATACTATTTTCCAAGGCAATCCCTCCTGGTAAGGCAAATTTGAGCTCATCCATTAAGATGGAATATAAATTGGGGTATAATAAAGGGTATAGATTGATCAATATTGTGTTTAATAATATATTAATACTAAAATTGAATAATGTCAATAAAAATCTTAATAATTTTAATTAAGACATTAAAAATATTAAGGGAATTCCTTTGAAAAATTAATTTACCCATAAATACTGGGCTATTAGAACTAATAGTATAAAGGTAATTTATATAATCAGCTAAGCTTATAGACAATACTAATAATTAACCGTTATGGGGAAATAGTATAATATATCTATAAAGATTATGAGGAGGTTTGGTTATGAATATAAAAGTAGATGCAAGAGGACAAGCATGTCCTAAACCAGTTATAATGACCAAAAAGGAGTTAGATAAGATAACTGAAGGGGTAATAACTACCATAGTGGATAATGAAGTGGCAAAGGATAATGTATCTAAGCTTGCAAAGAATGCAGGATACGATTATAAAGTTGACAAAAAAGGTGAAAATGAATATTATATAACCATAACTAAGGGTCAGCTTTCAGAAGATGCCAATGTATGTATACCTGACACCTTTAAGGATTTAACCATAGCTTTTACTTCCAATCTAATGGGTAAAGGTTCTGAGGAATTAGGAAAAATTTTGATGAAGTCTTTTGTATACACTTTAACGGAAGCTACTCCTTATCCATCTACCCTGGTGTTTTTCAACTCTGGAGTTTATTTAACCTGTGAAGGCTCAGAAGTATTAGAGGATTTAAGGAAATTAGAAGCTGAAGGAGTGGAGATTATATCCTGTGGAACCTGCTTAGATTATTATGAAATCAAAGATAAATTAAAAGTGGGAGAAATATCAAATATGTATACTATTTATGAAAAATTAAAGAATCCAACCAATACTATAACTATATAGGATAGGAGAGTTTGCTAGAATGAAGGAAATAGAATTTGGAGTAATTACCTTTAAATCTACCCATTATGCAATACAGGGAGACATAGCATTTAAGGAACAAAATATCAATTATAGAACCATACCGACTCCAAGGGAAATAACTCGTAGCTGTGGTTTAGCCATTAAATTCGATTTAGAGGATATAGATTTGGTCAAGGATATTATCGAGAAAAACAAATTGACCATAGATGGGATATTTAAGATGGTAAAAGATGATCAAGGTTATAAGGCAGAAAGGCTTAATTAATGGAGGTTATTATGGATAGGGTATTATACTTCTTCGACGAATTCATTAAAAGGGATGATGGAAGCTTAAATATATTAGGGAAGACTTTAAAGATAGCACTAACCCTTATTATTATAAGGATATTGATAAAGGTATCTTATGTTATAATAGATAAGGCTGTGGAAAGCAGAAAGAAAAGAATTTTCACTGTCGATGAAAAAAAGCTTAATACCCTAACCACCGTCCTTAAAAATATCATAAAATATCTATACTATTTTATAGGTATACTAATAACATTAGATATATTTGGGATAAACACCAGCTCCATTCTAGCTACTGCTGGTATAGGAGGCTTGGCCATAAGCTTTGGTGCCCAGTCCCTTATAAAGGATATAATAACAGGCTTTTTTATCCTGTTTGAAGACCAGTTTTCCGTGGGAGATTATGTTCAAATTGGAGAATTCAGTGGAGTAGTCGAGGAATTAGGTTTAAGGGTAACCAAATTAAGGGATTTTTCAGGAGAACTCCATATTATACCCAATAGCAGCATTAGCGTTGTAACCAACAAGACTAGAGGGGCCATGCGGGCCTTGGTTAAGGTAAGAGTTAGTTATGATGAGGATATAGATAGGGTAATAGGGGTATTAGATGGAGTTTCTGAAGAGTTGAGAAGAAGCAATGAGGATATTGTTGAGGGACCTACCATATTAGGAGTCACCGATTTAGGGGAATATAGTATGGATATAACGGTAATAGCTAAAACTAAGCCCATGTCCCAGTGGAGTGTTGAAAGGGTTTTAAGGAAAGCTATAAAGGAAGACTTTGAAAGGGAAAATATAAGGGTACCCTATCCTAAGATGGATATAGTAAGTGGTAGCTTTGGGAGGGATAGATGATGATACTTCATTATGATTTAGGGGATGTTGTAACTTTGAAAAAACCCCATCCCTGTGGCGAAAATAAATGGGAAATAATTCGGACAGGGGTAGATATTAAGCTTAAATGCTTGGGCTGTGATAGACAAATCTGGTTACCCAGGATAGACTTTGAAAGGCGGGTTAGAAAGATTTTAGTTGATGATAAGTGGATAAGCATAGTCCATTATAAGGGAAAGAAGGAAAGGGAATAGGGCTATTTTCTGGTTAATAAAATACCAGAAAATAGCTTTTTTTGGAGGGATTATATTTTTGAAAAGTCAGAATAGTTAAACTTCCAGAAATTTGTATTAAACTTGGTTAAAACATTAGACAATTTGGATTTATAATAGTAAACTATATATATAGGACATTATTTAATAATTAACAGGAAAACGTTTTTATAAACTTAAGGGGGGTTTTTTAATGGGTTTAAACTATGCAAAGAGAATGGATAATATTAGAGCATCTGAGATTAGGGAACTATTAAAATTGACCCAAAGACCAGAAGTCATTTCATTTGCAGGAGGATTGCCTGCACCGGAATTATTCCCTGTAGAGGAATTTAAAAGGGTTGCAAAGGAAGTATTAGATGAAAATGGAACGGCCGCATTACAATATGGGCCAACAGAAGGATACCTACCATTAAGGGAAAAAATAGTAGAAAGAATGAAAAAGATAAAGGTTGATTTAAAAGCTGAAAATATTTTAATTACAAGTGGTTCTCAACAAGGCTTGGACTTTTCTGCAAAGATCTTTATAAACCCCGGAGATGTTATAATCTGCGAAAGCCCCAGCTACTTAGGTGCAATAAATGCCTTTAAAGCTTATGAGCCAAGGTTTGTAGAAGTTGAAACCGACGATGAAGGCATGATTATGGAAAAACTTGAGGAGGCACTTAAGGAAAACGAAAATGTTAAGTTTATCTATGTAATACCCGATTTCCAAAATCCATCAGGTAAAACCTGGTCACTGGAAAGAAGGAAGGGCTTAGTAGAGTTAGCAAATAAATATAATGTGGCCATAATAGAAGATAATCCTTATGGTGAACTTAGATTTGAAGGAGAGATTCTGCCTGCAGTTAAACATTTTGATACAGAGGGCAGGGTGGTCTTCCTAGGAACATTCTCCAAAATATTCTGTCCAGGACTAAGGCTAGGCTGGGTAGCAGCCGATGGTGAAGTACTTAATAAGTATATTTTAGTAAAACAAGGGGCAGACCTACAATCCAGTACCATATCTCAGATGGAAGTAGCTAAGTTTTTAGAAATTTATGATATAGAAGAGCACATAGAAAAACTAAAGAAGGTATATAAGAAGAGAAAGGATACCATGATAAAGGCTATGGAGGAAGAGTTCCCAGAAGGTGTGAAATTTACCAATCCAGAAGGTGGACTATTTACCTGGGTAGTGTTGCCACAGCATGTAAATGCAAGAAAGTTAGCTGAAAAGGCCCTAGAAAAGAATGTGGCTTTCGTTCCAGGTGGATCCTTCTTCCCTAATGGCGGCAATGAAAATACCTTCAGAATGAACTATTCCAACATGGATGAAGAAAGGATAGTTGAAGGAATAAGAAGATTAGGTCAGGTATTAAGGGAAGAATTATAGATAAAAATTCCCTCTATTTTTAGAGGGAGTTTTTATCTGTATGAATCTTTGGGTAACCTTATTTCTATCTCAGTACCTAAACCTTCCTTGCTCTTTAGATCTATTTCACCATCATGACATGCTACAATATGCTTTACTATGGATAATCCAAGGCCTGAGCCGCCAACTTTTTTAGAACGGCTCTTGTCCACCATATAAAATCTTTGAAATACCTTATCCTGTTCTTCTTCTGGAATGCCTATTCCAGTATCTATGACTTTAACTGAGCAAAAGTATTCTAACTCCTTTAATATTACGTCCACTTGCCCATTGGGTTTATTATACTTAATTGCATTATCTATAAGATTATATAATAGGTCTTTTATCATCCGTTTATTGCCTTTGATGGTTATATTTTCAACATTTAACTTTAAGCTAACTCCCTTATTTTTTGCGGCTATCTTCAACTGGGTAACCACATCTTTAGCTATTTCTGAAATATTTATAGTCTCCATTTTTTTGCCCTTGCTTTCATTTTCTATATGGCTTAAATCGATTATGGAATCAATTAGGGTTAGTAGCCTAGTGCCTTCTTTATGGATTATGTTTGCAAATTTTATGGTATCCTCCTTGCTGACATTGCCTGTACTAATCATCTCAGCAAATCCATTGATGGAAGTAAGGGGGGTTTTTAGTTCGTGGGAAACATTAGCCGTAAACTCCCTTCTGTATTTTTCCGCTTCCTTTAGTTGGATTATATAGTTTTCTATCTCCATTTTTTGTATCATAATGGTCTTTATGAAGGGTTTTAACTCCTCGTAGACTTCAAGTTCATCTAAATCTATTTGCTGGTCAGAAAGGATGTTTTCAATACTTTGGGTAGCTATGGAAATTGGTTTGATTATATTGGAAGTCAATATATTGGCAACTAGATATAGGCCTATTAAGATGAATACTAAAACTCCTACCGTAACAGGAAGTATAGAAAGGAATCTGGAAGTTAAGTCTATATAATTGCCATTTATATTTGAATGATAAATATCTCCGAATAGAAAGGCGGTAACCGTAGAAGTTACTATGGCGGTAATGGTTGCAACCATAGCTAGATTAAAATAAATTTTTTTTTCCATATCTAATCCCCCAATTTATAGCCCACATTCCTTATGGTTTTAATATGTTTTCCACCATCCCCTAGCTTAAGCCTTAAAGTTCTAATATGGACATCGATGGTTCTTGTTTCTCCTTCAAAATCGTAACCCCATACTTCATTCATTATCTGATTCCTAGATAATACAATCCCTTGATTTCTCATCAGATAGTATAGGAGTTCAAATTCCTTATGGGTGAGGGATAGCTCTTCTCCATTAACTGTAACAAGCCGTTTATCGTAGTCTAGTGATATACCCTTAAAATTTAATTCTTTAGTCCTATCCCTTCTGGTGCTGCGACGCAGGACGGCCTTAACCCTGGATATCAATTCCATAATTCCAAAGGGTTTTTCAATATAGTCGTCAGCCCCCATATCTAAGGATTTTACCTTATCGTATTCGCTGGTTTTAGCTGTAAGCATTATAACGGGAATATCCTCTGTTTTATAGTTGGACCTCAACTTCTTTAAAATGGCATATCCGTCATGGCCAGGCAGCATGATATCCAATATGATTAAATCGGGGATGGGGTTATTAAATAAATTATCACCGTTTTCAAAGCCTACAGCTTCAAAACCATTATTTTTTAGGGCATAAACTACCAGCTCCCTAATGTTCTCATCATCTTCAATACAGTATATTAAGGACATTTAATCACTCCTACCAGCTATAATGCTCTCCTTCTATTGCAAAATATACCCATTCTGCTATATTCTCAGCATGATCTCCTATCCTCTCTAAATATTTTGCTATCATCAATAAATCCACAACTTGTTCTTTGTATTCTATATTTTCCCTTATTAAATCTACCAGCTCATCTTTAATTATATCAAACAATTCGTCTACTTTGTCATCGTAGGAGATTACTTTCTTAACTAGTTCTATATCCCTTCTTACGAAGGAATCGATACTGGTTTTAACCATCTCAATTGCCACATCTGCCATTTGGGGTATATGGACCAACTCTTTTAAGTAGGTTTGGCCAGCCAATCCTATGGCTATTTCAGAAATATCCGCTGCCTGATCTCCAATCCTCTCCATATCGGTTATCATCTTCAAAGCAGAAGAGATAAATCTTAAATCTTTTGCAACTGGTTGTTGTTGCAATAATAGTTTTAAGCACCTCTGCTCTATCTTTCTCTCCATATCGTCTATTTCATTATCCTCTTTTATAATCCTCTTAGCTAGTTCCACATTCTGTTCCTTTAATGCCGTTATTGCAATTTTAATAGCGCTTTCTACCAAGTTTCCCATCTCGATAAACTCGCTATTAAGTAAATCTAATTCTCTATCAAATCTACTTCTGATCACCTTTACCACCCTTTCAATTTGTTAACCAAACCTACCAGTTATATAGTTTTCTGTACGCTGATCTTTAGGTACTGTAAACAGCTGAACCGTTGAATCGAACTCTATCAATTCACCACTCAGAAGAAAAGCAGTTTTATCCGAGATTCTAGCAGCCTGCTGCATATTATGGGTTACAATTACTATGGTATATTGTTTTTTTAATTCCTGTACCAATTCTTCGATCTTGCTTGTGGAAATTGGGTCTAAAGCGGAAGTAGGTTCATCCATAAGCAATACCTCTGGTTCCACAGCTAGTGCCCTTGCAATGCAAAGCCTTTGTTGCTGTCCACCTGAAAGCCTAAGGGCACTCCTTTTAAGATTATCTTTTACCTCATCCCAAATAGCTGCTGCCCTTAAACTTTTTTCTACTATTTCGTCTAATTGAGATTTATTCTTTATTCCATGAGTCCTTGGGCCATAGGCTATATTATCGTATATGCTTATTGGGAAGGGATTAGGTTTTTGAAATACCATTCCTACCCTTTTTCTTAGTAGGTTTACATCAAAATCCTCATTATATATATCTTCTCCATCTAGTAGGATTTCTCCTTCAATTCTACAGCCTTCAACTAGATCGTTCATTCGATTTAAGCTTTTTAAGAGGGTAGACTTCCCACAGCCTGAAGGACCGATTAAGGCAGTTATTTCATTTTCCCCTATATCCATATTTATATCCTTTAAAGCATGGAAATTATCATAATATAAATTCATATCCTTTATAGTAAATTTACTCATCCTCATTCCCCTTTGCTAATTTATTACTTAATAAGGTGGATAATCCATTTACAATTAAGACCACCAGTAATAGGATTACCCCAGTTGCATAGGATTCGTTAACGTTTAATCCTTCAGTTGAAAGTACATACATATGAAGGGCCAGGGTACGGCCAGATGAAAACAGTCCTTCTGGAATCTTGGTTGCAGTTCCCAGTGTAAACATCAGAGCAGCCGTTTCCCCAACTATTCGACCTATGGACAGTATCACTCCAGAAAGTATTCCAGGCATAGCAACAGGTAGTACTATTCTAAATATGGTACGAAGTTTTCCAGCCCCAAGGCCAAAGCTAGCTTCCCTTAAGGAATTGTCTACAGAAAGCAAGGCTTCTTCTGCAGTTCTAATTATAAGGGGGAGGACCATAATCCCTACCGTTAAGGCTCCTGCCAAGAGGGAGTATTTAAAATTAAGCCTTATGACGAAGAATAACATACCAAATAATCCATATACTATGGAAGGTATACCAGATAGGGTTTCCGTTGCGATTCTTATGGCTTCTACAATCTTACTATCCTTCTTTGCATACTCTACTAGATAAAAAGCAGTAAATATTCCAATAGGCGTTGCAATTATTAGAGTCAAAGCTATCAACATCAAGGTGGTTACCATAGCTGGAAAAAGGGATACATTTTCCGTTGTATATTCTAGCTGAAAGAGGGATAGGTCTAAACTAGGAATCCCCTTTATCAAAATGTAGCCAATTATAAAAAATAAGGTGGAAAATGTAATAAAAGTCGATATCCTAATTATGCTTCTTATAGTTCTATCCATTGTTAGCTCTCCTTTTTATTATTAAGAAAGTTCCATTTATTATTAGTATGAATACGAATAATACTGTGGCCGTTGCAATTAAAGCTTGTCTATGCTCATCTGCAGCATAAGCCATCTCCATTACTATATTGGTGGTAAGGGTTCTAACCCCTTTAGTTAAGCCGGCTGGCATACGGGCCTGATTACCTGCTACCAAAATAACCGCCATAGTTTCACCAATAGCACGGCCTATTCCAAGGATTACGCTAGAAAGTATTCCAGATCTTGCAGCTGGAAGTACCACCGATATAATGGCCCTTTCGTGGGAGGCCCCAAGGGCAATGCTTCCCTCATAATAGCTTTGAGGAACGGCCCTAATGGCCGATTCAGATATATTAACAATGGTAGGAAGTATCATAATACCCAATAAGATGGAGGCGGTGATTATATTCATGCCAGTTCCTCCAAAAATATCTCTAATTATGGGCACTAAAACCACTAAAGCAAAAAAACCATAAACGATGGATGGAATTCCGGCCATCAAGTTTATGCAGGGTTTTAAGAATCTATATACCTTATGATTGCAAAATTTAGCCAAATAGGTAGCAGTTAAAATCCCTATTGGAACCCCTAATATAATTGCCCCTATGGTAACATAGATAGAGCCCATTATCATGGGAAGGATTCCAAAACTTGCTGGGGTGTCACTAGGCTGCCATTCTCTTCCTAGGAGGAAATCCTTTAATCCGTATTCAGCAATAAAGGGTACTCCTCCAGCAAAAATAAAAATACATATAAGTACTATGGCTATTATAGATACGGTTGCAGATATAAAGAATATGGTTTTCATAATACTTTCCATAGATTTAGATTTCATCTTTTCACCTACATTTCTATTTTTCTATCTATGTGAACTTTCAATCCATATATCCAAAACTAA
Organism: Tissierellia bacterium; assembly: GCA_012728595.1. GTDB lineage: Bacteria > Bacillota > Clostridia > Tissierellales > Tepidimicrobiaceae > Tepidimicrobium. Next base: position 41,868 of record JAAYEU010000025.1, on the reverse strand, counting down.
AGCTAGGATATATGGATTGAAAGGGATTTTATTCTATTTCACTCCAGCTGGTGATTTCACCCATGTAGATGGATTTTAAATTCTCAAGGCTTAAATTCTCAATTGGGTTGTTGTTATTTACTATAACTGCAATGCCGTCTAAGGCTATTACCACATTGGTTAATTCAGCTAGTTCTGAATCTTTTAAATCCCTTGAAGCCATGCCTATGTCGGCTGTACCTTCCATGGCCGATTGCATACCAGCTGAAGAGCCAGTAGATTGAATTTCAATGGATACGTCTGGGTGTAATTTCTTATATGCTTCAGCCAGCTTTTCCATCAGTGGAGTAACGGAAGTAGAACCTGCTACCACTACAGTACCTGAATGGCTGCCAATTGCTTCATAGCTTGGTGCTTGGATACTGGCTTTTACATACCCTTCATTAGCAACAACTTCTTGTCCTTGGCTACTTAGGATAAAGTTTAGGAAGTCTTGGGCTACCAGGCTTAAATCTCCCTTATATGCTAAGTTGAAAGGTCTTGATACCTTGTAGGAACCACTTAATATATTTTCTGCAGTAGCTTCAACTCCATCTATTTGAACTGCCTTTACTGTATCGTTCAATGAACCAAGGGAAATATACCCTATACTGTAATCGTCTCCTGCTACGGTAGTCATAACTGCATTGGTGCTATTTTGTACTATGGCTTCTTCATAAGTTCTATCCACTTCTTCACCATTTTCATCCTCTTCAATTATTCCCACTATCTCCACAAAAGCTCCTCGAGTTCCCGAGCCTTCTTCTCTAGTTACCACATTGATAGTTCTGTCGGCTTTAAAACCATCGCTATTATTTGAACAACCAGATATTATTCCCATTACAACTGTAAAGATTAATAAAAGACCTAAAAATCTTTTCATGAATTCTTACCTACCTTTCTCATATTAAAATTTCATTCAATATAAGCATAAAGGGCTTATGTTAAATCTAATGTAGGTGGAATGTAAAATCTATGTAAAATTTTATTATTTGGTATTTTAGTTTTTGTAATAGCTTAAAATTAATACGAGTTAAAAATTACAATTGTTTTTAAAGATAAATCCTCAAAAAAAGCAAACATTCTATTGCACTAAACTTATATTAATGGTATAATTCAGTAGATAAATCCTTGCTCTTTTTAGAGCCGTTAGTCCAAAAGGAGGTGAAAGAAGTGAGAAAGTACGAAGGAGTATTTATTTTTGTGCCTACTCTAGAAGAGGAAGCAAGAAATCAACAATTTGACAGATTAAAAAATATCATCGAATCTAATGGCACCATTTCAAATGTAGATGAATGGGGTAACAGGAAACTGGCTTATGAAATCAACGATTTAACAGAAGGTTACTATGTAGTTGTAAACTTTGAGTCTACCCCAGAAGTTGTAAGAGAGCTAGACAGAGTGTGCAAAATCTCCGATAGCGTTATGAGGCACATGATAATTAGGGAAGATGAATAAATCCAAGGTGGTGTTTTTTTGTGAATTGTGTAATATTAATTGGAAGGCTTACCAGAGACCCGGAACTAAGATATATTCCCAATACAGGAACACCAGTTGCAACTTTTAGTCTAGCCGTAGATAAGCAGCTTTCCAAGGAGAAGAAAATGGAATTGGAAGCTCAGGGACGGCCTACAGCCGACTTTATAAATATAGTAGTATGGGGTAAACAAGCAGAACATTGCGCCAACTATCTAGCTAAGGGAAGACTTACTGCTGTTCAGGGAAGAATTCAGTCTAGATCTTATGATGCTAGAGATGGTTCAAGAAGGTATATAACTGAAGTTGTAGCAGATAGGGTTAAGTTTTTAGAGTGGAGTAACGATAATGCTCCTCAAAGCTTTAGCGATGATTTAGACTTCCCAGGAATAGATGGTTTTGAGCCAGTTGATGATGACAACATTCCATTCTAAAAGGAGGGAGAAAGGTGCAAAGAAGATTTAAACCAAGAAAAAGAGTATGCGAATTTTGCCAAGATAAGGTTGAACATATAGATTATAAAGATATAAATAGATTAAAAAAGCATATTACCGAAAGAGGAAAAATTCTTCCAAGAAGAATTACTGGTAACTGTGCAAAACATCAAAGAGAATTAACCAAGGCTATAAAACGAGCAAGGCAAATTGCATTGTTACCATATAGTGCAGATTAGGAGAGGAGTAACCTCTCTTTTTTGTTTGACATATAATATTATACTCTGTATTATTTTAATAAGACTATTTTTACTTAAATTTAAAGGGTGAAATTATGGACGAGAATAGGGATATGGATATAATAAGGAATTTAAGGACCATAGAATGGTTAAAAAGCGAAATACTTGTTACCATTGCAGAATTTTATCAATTGCTTTCCAAGGGGGAAGATTATATAAAGGAAGATTTGGAGGATTTAATATCCAATATAATACTACTATCCTTTTTATTGAGTAAAAGGTTAGGAATAAGCTATGAAGAAATAGAATCAAGTCTTATTGATAAGATAAAATTAAATATACTGGAAGGGCATAAAATAGAGAAATGGTATGGAGATTTAAATGAATTGATGACTTTTTTAAAGGCTGATAGGAATTGATTGCGAAGGGGTGAAGACTTTGAAATCAGATTTTAAAAGGAAGATAGTGGAGTTTATATTTGCAATAACTATTTCTATAATATTGGTCCTAATGGGAACCTATTATTTTTCAGGCTTCATATTCATATATCCCTTACCCTTTATAATACTAGGATTTATGAATGATAGAAACCATGCTCTATTAGCCTTGATCTTGTCTTCGCTATCCATCGGTTTAATGTTAGATATGCTGTCGGGTATATTGATATTGGTGCTTTTCGCCCCTTTATGCATATCCCTTATCCATACTATGAAAATGAGAAAAAATTCCTTTATTATTTTATCCGTTTCCACCTTGGCCCTTCTGTTTTCAATAATAATAATGGCTACTATTACTAAAAATATGACTGGCACTAGCCTTGTAAATAGATTGGCTGACCTTTCCAATCAAAGCATAAACTATTGGATAAATACCTTAAAGGAGCTGGGGTCATCTAACTATGAAATTTCAAAGGCCAGGGAGTTAATGGAGGAGCGCTTTGAATACGTAATCCTAATAGTCCCTGCCTTAACCATGATTTTTTCCTTTATTATAAGCTATGTAAACTATTTATTTGCCGCCCTATCCCTTAGAAGGCTTGGATATGGGATAGTTTCCATCCCCAGATTTTCAAAATTTAAGCTTCCTAATAATATATTATTAGGAACGGTTGTCATGTTTTTGGGAGCCTTTGTAATAAAGCAATTACAGTTATTCTACTATGAGGCCATATTAGTAAATCTAACTGCAATTGTATCCTTCCTATTTTTAACACAGGGATTAGCAGTTATAGACTATAAACTAAAGGCAAGAAAAATAAGGGTAATTCCTAGACTCCTAATCGTCTTATTCTTGGTTTTACCCCTTTCAGGATTTCTACCCTTTATAGGAATACTGGATACCATATTCGATTTTAGGGGTTTTAGGAGAAGGGTTTAATTCCATTAGGAGGATAAGTATGGATAATAGAAATATATTTAAATGGAAGGATGGAATAATCTATCTGATAATGATAGGGGTTTTAATAGCTATAATAGCCTATTACCAGCCCCTATTGTCCCTATTGTTAACCGTAGCCTTAGGATATTTAATCTATAAATACATTGTTGCCATAAGGGATAAGGAGAAGGAATGGAAAAAGTATATTGAAGGTCTAGCAGAAGAATTCGATACTGCCACTAAACATGCCGTATTCAATATGCCTTTTCCCTTGGTTTTACTGGAAATGGACGGGACTATATCCTGGTACAATACCCGATTCAAGGATCTATTTGCAGATGAGGACCTTTTAAACAAAAAAATAGACGAACTATTGCCTCAATTGGAGGTTGAAAGACTTTTAGAGGATGAGGATAGAAAGCCAGTAGAAGTAGCCTATGAGGATCAATATTATGAAATTCACTATAATGTAGTAGATAGCAAAAAGACCATCAGTACTAGGGAAAATATTATAATGCTTTATTTGGTTAATAAAACGGATGAGGCCCAACTTTATAATAGATATAAGGATGAAATATTAGCCGTATGTCTAGCCTATGTAGATAATTACGATGAAGTAAAGAACTCCACTCCTGAATTGGATAGGCCAATAGTGCTGGCGGAAATAGACAAGGTAATAAATTCTTATGTGACTAAACATAACGGGCTAGTACGAAAGTATGAAAATGATAAATATCTGTTCATATTCCATAATAGGGATTTGGAGAGAATTAAGGATAAGAGGTTCGATATTTTGGACCAGATTAGGGAAATAGATAAGGGTAATCCAATATCTATAACCTTGAGTATGGGAGTAGGAATAAATGGCAAGAATCCTTATGAAAACTATGAATTTGCTAGAGCAGCCATAGATATTGCCCTGGGTAGGGGCGGAGACCAAGCGGTTATTAAAGAAGACAACAACCTAAGCTTTTATGGAGGAAAGACCAAGGCAATAGAGAAGAGGAATAAGGTCAGATCGAGGGTTATCGCTCATGCTCTGATGCAGTTAATCGATCAAGCGGAGGAAGTAATCGTAATGGGCCATAAAAATGCCGATATGGACTCCTTTGGTGCCAGCATCGGAATAATTAGGGCTGTGCGGAATAGAAAGAAAGATGCTTATTTGGTATTGGAGAAGGTAAACCCATCTATTAGGAATATATACAATAGGATGGTTGAAGAAGCACCAGAGTATTTAGACATAATATTGAGTCCGGAGGATGCTTTAGAAGTAGTCAATGAATCTTCTCTCTTAATAATGGTAGACAATCATAGGCCTAGCTTTGCAGAAGCACCGGAGCTTTTAGAATTGACAGATAAGATAGTGGTAATCGATCACCATAGGCGGGGGGCTGAATTTATCGAAGAACCAGTTTTGACCTATCTAGAACCTTACGCCTCATCTACTTGTGAGTTAGTAACGGAAATGCTTTACTATATGTCGGATAAGTTGGAAATGACTAAGTTTGAAGCCGATGCCCTTTTAGCTGGTATAACGGTAGACACTAAGAATTTTACATTTCAAACGGGAGTTAGAACCTTTGAAGCTGCATCCATATTAAAACGAGCAGGAGCTGATACTACCAATGTAAGGCAGTTATTTAGGGATGATTATAATATATACTTAAAGAAGGCAGATGTAATAAAAAATTCCAAGATCCTGTTCGAAAAGATAGCAATAGGTAGATTGGAATCGGATTTGGAGGATTCCATATTAATAGCTGCCCAATCTGCCAATGACCTGTTGAATATAGACGGGGTGGAAGCCTCCTTCGTTTTAACCCAATGGGGTCAAAAGGTACACATAAGTGGTAGATCCTTAGGTAATATATCTGCTCAGTTGATACTGGAGAAGTTAGGAGGAGGAGGCCATTTAACTAGTGCTGGAACCCAAATAGAGGATAAGACCATAGATGAGGTAGAAGAGCTGCTAATTGAAACTATAGAAGAATACTTAAAGGAAGGTGAGGAAAAATGAAGGTAATCCTACTAAAGGATGTAAAAGGGTTGGGAAAAGCAGGTGATCTAGTAAATGCCAAGGATGGATATGCAAGAAACTTCCTGTTTCCCAAAAAACTAGCTATAGAAGCTACACCTGCCAATTTGGAGAAGTGGAAGGAAAGAAAGAAACTGGAAGCAGAACAGGAAAAAAAGGAACATGAGGAAGCCTTAAAGTTAAAGGAAAAGCTAGAAAGCATAAGTGTTGAGTTAAAGGGAAAGGCTGGGGAAGGTGGAAAGCTATTCGGTTCCATCACTTCCAAGGATATAGCAGAAAACCTAAAAAAACAACACAATATAGATGTGGATAGAAGAAAGATAGAGATGAAGGACAACATTAAAAGCATAGGGGAAACCCTAGTTGAAGTAAGGGTTTACCCGGAAATAACTGCTAAATTAAAGGTTAAAGTAGTAGAAGGATAATGGGGTGATTTCAATAGAAGCGTATGCATTTGGAAAAGTGCCACCTCATAGTTTAGAAGCAGAGCAATCCGTTTTAGGAGCCATGATACTCAACAAGGAGGCCATAAATACGGCTATTGAACACTTACAGCCGGAGGATTTTTACAAGGAGGCCAATAAGGAAATATTTAAGGCTATAGTGGAGTTATTCAATAGAAATGAGCCGGTGGACCTTATTACCCTATCGGAGGAATTAAAGAGAAGGGGAACCTTAGAAGATTTAGGAGGGGTTAGCTACTTGGCGGAATTATCCGGTGGGGTAGCTATAACCTCTAATATAAAGTACTATTGCGATATAGTAGCCGAAAAAGCTATATTGAGGCGTTTAATAAAATCCTGTGATGAGATAATGGCCAAAAGCTATGAAGGCAATGAAGAGGTCAACAGGATAATCGAAGAAGCGGAAAAAAGCATATTCGACATTACCCAAAGTCGTCATAAGGAAGGCTTTGCTCCTATAAAAGAGGTATTATTAGATAGTTTCTCCAAAATTGAAGAGATGGCAGCCATGGAAGGGGAGTTGACAGGCCTTACTACTGGATTCATCGATTTAGATAGGAAGCTATCTGGCTTACAGAGTTCAGACCTGATTTTATTAGCTGCTAGGCCCTCCATGGGGAAAACTGCCCTGGGGATAAATATTGCCACCAATGCAGCAATTAAGGCCGATGCAACCGTCGCCATATTCTCCTTAGAAATGTCTAAGGAGCAACTGGTGCAAAGGATGATAAGCTCCGTTTCACATGTGGATTTACAGAAGATAATAGGTGGCAAGTTAAATGAGGACGAATGGCTAAAGGTAATAGATGCCATGGCCCCCCTATCTCAAGCAAATATTTTTATAGATGATACTGCCGGCATATCCCTGATGGAGATGAAGGCAAAGTGTAGGAGGTTAAAGATAGAAAGGGGACTAGATTTAATACTCATTGACTACTTACAGTTGATGCAATCCGATGCTAGATATGAAAACAGGCAGCAGGAGATATCTGCCATATCTAGGGGCCTTAAGGCCTTAGCAAAGGAAATGGACTGTCCTGTTTTGGCCTTATCCCAACTTTCTAGGGCTCCAGAACTTAGGGCAGACCATAGGCCTATCCTTTCGGACTTAAGGGAATCAGGAGCCATAGAGCAGGATGCAGACGTAGTACTCTTCCTATATAGGGATGAATACTACCACGAGGATTCAGATAAGAAGAACATTGGAGAGGTAATAATTGCAAAGCATAGGAATGGACCAACTGGGGTTGTAGAACTGGTTTGGAAGAAGGAGTTTACTAAATTCTTAAATAAGGAGAATATAAGGGAGTAGTTAAATAAAGTTTATTCCTGGGTAAATATATACTGCCAAAGTATGGGAGTATATAGTAAAGGGAGGTTTTCTTATGGACAACAAGGTTCTATCCGTAACTGATTGCGTAAAATGGATAGGCGTATTAGACCCAGGATTGATAACCTTTGATGTAGTAATGGAAACTAAGTACGGTACCACCTATAATTCCTATTTTATAGATGGAGATAAAAAGGCTATAGTAGAAACTACCAAGGAGCCTTTCAAGGACGTTTATTTGGATAAGATAAGAAAAGTAGTGGATTTTGAGGATATAGATTATATTGTATTAAACCACACCGAACCAGACCATTCTGGAACCCTAACCCATCTATTAGACCTAGCCACCAATGCAACGGTAGTGGCAAGCAGATCTGCTATTAACTTCTTAAGGAATATGGTGGATAAGGAGTTTAAGTATAAAATAGTTTCCCATGGAGATGAGCTGAGCTTGGGAAACAAAACCCTTAAATTCATTTCCGCCCCCTTTCTCCATTGGCCAGACACCATGCTTACCTACCTAGAAGAGGACAAGATACTATTCACCTGTGATGTATTCGGATGCCATTATTGTGATGAAAGGATGTTTGACGATTTAGTGGACGATTTTGACGATGCCTTTGAATATTATTTTAGGGTAATTCTAAAGCCCTTTAGCAACTACATGTTAGAGGCTATAGACAAGATTAAGGATTTAGATATTGATATAATCTGTACTGGCCACGGCCCAATACTGCGTTCTAATTGGAAAAAATATGTGGAATGGAGTAAAAAGATGGCAGAGGATACGGAGGAAAGGGTAGTAAAGCATAAGGTATTTATGCCCTATGTATCGGCCTATGGAAATACAGGAAAGATTGGGGAAAAGATAGCGGAAGGAATAAAAATGGCTGGAGATATAGGTGTAGAGCTGATGGATATAGAGTTAGTAGATATATCCAGTTTGGAAGAAAAGATTGAAAAGAGTACAGCCATAATAATTGGTTCTCCAACCATAAACCAAAACACCTTAAAGCCAATATATCAATTATTTGCTATAATAAATCCCGTTAGAAATAGGGGGAAATTAGCAGGGGTCTTCGGTTCCTTTGGATGGAGCGGAGAAGCCTTAAAGATAATTCAGGATAATCTTAAGAATCTAAAATTAAAGGTATTTGAAGAGGGTATAAGATGCTGCTTTATCCCCTTTGAAGATTCTCTAGATGAGGCAGTAGAATATGGAAAGGCTTTTGGGGAAGAATTATTAAAGATGAATCGGTAAGGTCCATACTTCGAAGAAGTATTAGCTTCTTCGAAGTATTAATTTCTTAAATAAGCTGATAGGAAGTGGAGTTTATATGGAGATAAGAGGGAATAGAGTCAGGATAAGCCCCTTAAAGTTAGAGGATGCTTATTTTATCAAAAATTGGGGACATCATAAAAACCCTTTGCTTTCAGATTATAATCTGCCTTGTTTAACCGACCAAGAGATAGAAGAATGGTACAATTTTAAAACGGGGAAGGGAAGCAATAGATACTATGGAGTATTCAATGAAGACGATAGATTGATTGGCTATATGGGAATTAAGGATATAAGGCGAATTTGGAAGGATTCAGTACTGGGAATAGTATTCGACCCCAACTTTGTAAACAAAGGCTATGGCACAGAAACCATAACCAGCTATTTGGAGTACTATTTTTTTGAGTGGAAGATGAAGAGGATGTTTTTAGAAGTAGCGGAGTTCAATAAAAGGGCCATTAGGTGTTATGAGAAATGCGGATTTAGGATAGTAGATAGGTATTTAAAGGAATTTTTTGACCAAAAGATAGATTTTAACAATCCGTATTTTGTCGAAGAATCGTCTGCTTTTGTAATAAAAGGAGGAAAGGTATATAATTATATATACAAGATGAAGGTAGATGTAAAAAGTTTTTTGGGAACAAGGGAGGATTCCGATGGAGCAAAAGCTTAGGATAAGATTAGGTCAATTACTGAGTAGTTTTTCCTTTGCATTGGATGTAGCAGAAAACAGATACTATAACCATTCAAGAAGGACTGCCTATATAGCCAATTGTATAGCTGAAGAGATGGAGTTGGACAAGGAGGACCTTATAGATATATATTATACAAGCCTAATCCATGATATAGGTATGGCAGGCTATCTATCCAGGCATAATGTGGAACGGATTCATTTTGACAAGGAGCTGAAAAGGGACCATTGCTACACTGGCTATAAGATATTGGAAAAACTACCCCTAAAGGATAGGATGAAAGAATATATCCTATATCACCATGAGGAATGGCAGGGGACAGGCCCCTTTGGTTTAAAGGGGGAGAAAATTCCCTTAGTCTGTCAGATAATCAGCTTAGCTGATTATTTTGAACTTTTTTTCCTAAGAAGGATTGAGGATGAAAGCTATATTGTCAATTTAGACCAAATAAGTAGATGGTTAGAAGCTAATAAGAATAAGCGATTTAATGAAGATATATGCCAGGTATTTTATGAGGTCACAAAGAAGGAAAAGTTTTGGTTCGATTTAAGGTCTACCAATATCGAACAAGCCCTAAGGGATATAGAGCCTGGAAAGAATGTGTGTATAGATATGGATGACCTTTTTAAGATATCGGAAGCCTTCGCCATGTTAATAGACTCCAAAAGCAGATTTACCTATGAACATACCAAGGGGATTTCTGAAATAGTAGGTAATTTTGCCAGCTATTTGGGATATAATCCTATAATGGTTAAAAAATTGGTTATAGCTGCCAATTTACACGACATTGGGAAATTTGTAATACCCTCTGAAATATTAGAAAAACCAGGTAAATTAGATTATAAGGAGTTCCAAAGGATTAAGTCCCATGCCTATTATACCAAGCTGATACTAAAACAGGTGGAGGGCTTGGAGGATATTGCGGAATGGGCTGGAAACCACCATGAGAAGCTAAATGGTACTGGCTATCCAGAAAAGCTGGATTGGCAAAGGATAAGTAGGGAAGACCAAATTATAACTTTAGCCGATGTCTTCCAAGCTTTAACGGAAGATAGACCTTATAGGGAAGGGATGACTCCGAGGAAAGCCATGGATATTATGGAGGATATGGCAGGAAAAGGGGACATCTGCAAGGAAATGTTATCCCATTTTAAGCAGGTAGTTTTATAGGAGGGGGGGTAAGATGGGCTTTGTAATTGAGACTACTGAAATAGACTTAGGGGACACCCCTATTGAGAATATCTTTATCAACGATTTCATGCCTATGGCCAATGGCACCTATGTTAAGGTGTATCTACTTGGATATAAATATGCCTACGATAAGGATACTAATATTCAGGTAGATAATAGAACCATAGCAAAACATTTGGACATACCCCTATCCGATGTACTAAATGCCTGGGATTTTTGGGAAAAGAAGGGGATAATCGAAAAGATACATGAAGATAAAGAGGATAAATTCAACTATAAGGTTAAGTTTTTAAACCTTAAACAATTGTATATAAAAAATAACTACAGGCCTATTAGCGTAGGAGAAGAAATTAATAAGAAAAGCTACACCTGTGATGTAGAGGATTTGATTGATGCCAATCAGATACCTGCCATAAACAAGATGTTTAACGAAATCGACTATATAATTAGAAGACCCTTGGTACCCAATGAGAAAAAGAAGATATTGGAGTGGATCCATAACTATAATATGAACCCAGATATAATAGTAAAAGCCTTCTTCTATGGTATAGAGAAAAAGGGAAAGAGGAATATAAACTACATAGGGGGCATAGTAAGAAACTGGTATGATCAAGGAATAACCAACATAGAAGCCCTGCAGGAACACTTTAAAAGGACTGATGAAAAGTATTATAGGTACGAAAAGATCATGAAATACCTAGGATATGGGAACAGACTTCCAAGTGTTGGAGAGATGAAGGTAATAGATAAATGGTTTGAGGAATATAACTTCCCTATGGATTTAGTCCTTAAAGGCTGTGAAAACTCTAAGAAAACTTCTAACCCCAGTATCAACTATATAGATGGAGTGTTGACTTCCTGGTATAATAAAGGTATAAGGACTGTAGATGAAATAGAGGAGAAGGATAGGTTACCCGATAAAAAGGACAAAAAGGATTACAATGTAGACAGAACCATAAGGCTTACTAAAACTAAGTTTCATAATTTTCAACAGAGGACGTCTAATTATTCAGCGGAGCAATTAGAGGAAATTGCAAGGAGAAAGCGGGAAGAATATTATTTTAAAGGAAAGGAAGAAGGCAAGTAATGTATAAAGAAATTCTAAGGGAGATATTAGTGGAATATGAAAAGAAGAGGGATAAGGCCTTATATGAACAAAATATAAGGATTCAAAAGATATATAATAGAGTTCCTAGGATAAAAGAGATCGATAAGGCTATACAGGAAACGGGTCTAGAACTATCTAAGGCTGTTATAGAGAATCCTGAAAACTATAGGAGGAATGCAGAAAAAATTAAGGAGAGAATAGAAAAACTTAAGATGGAAAAGGCCTATCTACTAACTGAAAACAATATTCCACTAGACTACCTTGAACCCATATATGAGTGCAATAAGTGTAATGATACCGGTTATCTATCCAATGGGGATAAATGTACTTGTTTAAAACAAGCCCTTATAAGTAGGGCTTATAAGATGTCTAATATTGAGAATGTATTAAAGAAGGAAAACTTCCAGACCTTTAATATAAATATATTTCCAGACCAGCCTGTGGAGGGGGAAAGCTTAACCCCTAGGGAAAATATGGCCAATATCACCAGCATATGTGAGGGTTTTGTAAATAACTTCGACGATGATAATGGAGAAAATCTATTATTCTATGGTTCTACTGGTTTAGGAAAGACCTTTATGTGTAACTGTATTGCTAAGGCTTTACTGGATAGGAATAAAATAGTGATATACCAAACTGCCTTTAAAATCCTTGAAATAATTGAAAAGAGAAGATTTGGTAAGGATTCAAAGAGGTTTAACGATTGGGAATATGACTTACTATTCGAAGCAGACTTACTTATAATAGACGATTTGGGAACGGAATTATCTAATGCTTTTACCAATGCAGAAATATTTAACATAGTCAATACCAGGCTAATTAATAATACCAAGACCATAATATCCACCAACTTAACCCCCAAGGAGATTTCAGAAACCTATACCGATAGGGTGTTCTCACGAATACTGGATAGGTTTATACCTTTAAAGTTTTTCGGCCCCGATTTAAGATACTATAGATGGGAAGCTAAATAGGCACCTTAAAGATAGATAAAAAAAGAGCTGTAGATTTTTCTACAGCTCTTTCATAATATGGTGACCCTACGGGGATTCGAACCCCGGTTACCGCCGTGAAAGGGCGGTGTCTTAACCACTTGACCATAGGGCCATGACTGAACAAACCGATATTTATTTTACTATAAAAAATAGGACTTGTCAAGATTTTATGATAAAATAATAATAAAATTTATGAGGAAAGGAAGAAATGGAATGAAAGCCTGGCAAAGAAGGGAAGAGATATTAAGGGAACTTAAAAGTAGTAAAAAACCCATAAAGGGTAAGGACTTATCAGAAAGATTCAATGTAAGTAGGCAGGTAATAGTCCAAGACATTGCCCTATTAAGGGCAAGAGGAGAAGAAATACTAGCCACCCCCCAAGGATATATAATTCCAAAAAGCCAGAAGGAAAATAGGTTGATTAGAAAAATAGTTTGTAGGCATGAGGGCTATGAGGAGATGGAGGATGAATTGAAGACAATCGTCGACTTAGGCGGCAGGATAATAGATGTAATAGTAGAGCATCCCCTCTATGGAGAAATCAAAAGCCCTATTGAAATCAGCTCCAGGTTAGATTTAGAGGAGTTTATGGAAAGTATAAGGACTACCAAGGCAGAACCCTTGTCCACTTTAACGGAGGGTATCCACATTCATACCATAGAAGTAGAGGATAAAGAAAGCTTAGAAAGAATAAAGGAAGCCCTCAATAGGAAAAACTACTTGATAAAGGAAGACTAGGTGTGGTATATTTTTATTGTATAGTGACAAGACAGGTGTATACACACCAATAAATTGGAAAGGGTGGCTTAATTGGGAGATAAATGGACAAAATCTACAAAGGGGATTAGAAATTATCTTGTAAAGGTATTTAATGGAATGGCCCTAGGGCTTTTTTCTTCTTTAATTATCGGTCTAATAATAAAGCAGCTAGGTACTATCTTTAATGCCCAATGGATGATAAGCTTTGGAGAAATTGCCCAATTATTGATGGGGCCTGCTATCGGTGCAGGAGTAGCATATGGAGTAGGGGCTCCTTCGTTGGGCATCTTTGCATCGGTGGTAACAGGGGCTATTGGGGCTGGCACCATATCCTTTGAAGGGGGGGTAGCAATAATTAAAATTGGAGAGCCAGTTGGAGCCTTTGTAGCCGCCTTGGTAGGGGCAGAGTTTTCAAAATTGCTTGGAGGAAAAACCAAGGTGGATATAGTTTTGGTTCCATTGGCCACCATCCTTCTTGGCGGTTTGGCTGGAAGTTACATAGCTCCCTTTATCAGTTCCTTTATGACTCTAATTGGCAACATGATCAATATAGCTACCGAACTGCATCCTCTTCCAATGGGGATTATAGTATCGGTGGTAATGGGAATGGTATTGACCCTACCCATCAGCAGCGCAGCTTTGGCCATATCCTTAGGTCTTAGTGGTTTAGCAGCTGGAGCTAGTACCGTTGGCTGTGCCACACAGATGATAGGCTTTGCTGTTGCATCCTTTAGGGAAAATGGATTTGGAGGATTTATTGCTCAGGGAATTGGAACCTCCATGTTACAGGTACCAAATATAATAAGGAATCCAAAGATATGGATTCCTCCAACCCTGGCATCGGCAATCCTTGGACCAATTTCTACAGTTATATTTAAGATGGAGGGGAATATGATAGGTGCAGGAATGGGTACCAGTGGCCTTGTAGGGCAATTTGCAACTATAGAGGTAATGGGAAGTGGAGGGAAAACTTTAACAGCCATCTTACTACTCCATTTCATTTTACCCGGCATACTATCCTTCATAATAGCCGAGTGGATGAGAAAGACGGGACATATAAAAGAGGGAGATATGAAATTGCAATAAATTAATGTTATAAAAGCTTTTTAATGGGTAATAAATTATTGACCAAAGAAAAACTTTGGTTCCCTCTTACTAAAGATAAAGTCTCGATATACAAAAGAAGAATTATAAAGAAGAATTATTAGGTAACGCCAAGGTCTAAGGACCTTGGTGTTTTTGTCTGTAAAATAGAATCAATAATTGATATTTTGCATAAAATATGTTATACTAGCTATTAAAATCCATATGAAAGCTATGAAGGGAACTAGTAGATAATAAAATCCTTTTTAGAGAGCCAATGGTTGGTGGAAATTGGTAAGGATTATTATCGAATCCAGCCCTGAGCTAATACTCTATGAGTGAACCGATTTTCGGTTAACTAGGGTGGCAACGCGGGAATACTCTCGTCCCTAATTATAGGGATTGAGAGTTTTTTAAATTAAGGATAGGAGGGTGATATAATTGCTAGACATTAGGCGAATAAGGAAAAATCCAGATGAAGTAGTTAAGGCCTTAGAAAAAAGGCATGGTGATTTCCCAATACAGAAGGTATTGGAATTAGATGAAAAGAGAAGGAGTTTACTTACAGAAGTTGAAGGGATGAAATCCAAACAGAATTCGGTATCCAAGGATATTCCAAGGCTAAAAAAGGAAGGTAAGGATATATCCAATCTATTAGAAGAGATGAGGGAATTATCGGATAAGATAAAGGAATTGGATTCAAAGGTAAAGGACATAGACCAAGAATTGAGGGAAACCCTACTCTATATACCCAACACTCCCCATGAATCGGTAGCAGAAGGGGAATCGGATGAGGATAATATGGAAATCAGAAAATGGGGAGAGCCAACAGAATTCGATTTTGAACCGAAGGCCCACTGGGATTTAGGAACGGAATTGGATATTTTGGATTTTGAAAGGGCATCAAAGTTAACGGGTGCTAGATTTTCCCTATTTAAAGGGGCTGGAGCTTTATTGGAAAGGGCCTTAATCAATTTTATGCTGGATATTCACACCAATGAACATGGTTATGAAGAGGTATCTCCCCCTTTTATGGTAAATAGGGATAGCATGATTGGAACGGGCCAATTGCCTAAATTTGAAGATGATATGTTCTATATCCCAAGCAAGGACTACTTCTTAATACCTACAGCAGAAGTGCCCTTAACCAATATATTTAGGGATGAGATACTAGATGAGGATATGCTACCCATCTATTTAACCGCTTATACCCCATGTTTTAGACAGGAAGCGGGCTCTGCTGGTAGGGATACAAGGGGCCTTATAAGGAATCACCAATTTGACAAGGTAGAGCTGGTGAAATTTTCCTTGCCAGAGAATTCCTATGATGAATTAGAAAAGCTTACCAATAACGCTGAGATCATACTACAAAGACTGGGTTTACCCTATAGGGTAGTGGCCTTATGTTCGGGAGATTTAGGTTTTTCCGCAGCCAAGACCTACGATTTAGAAGTCTGGATGCCCAGCTATGGCAGATATGTGGAGATTTCATCCTGCAGTAATTTTGAAGATTTCCAAGCAAGGCGGGCCAACTTAAGATTTAGAAGGAAGGATAGTAAAAAGGTGGAGTTTGTGCACACTTTAAACGGGTCTGGATTAGCCGTTGGAAGGACTCTAGCTGCCCTATTAGAGAACTACCAGCAAGAAGACGGCACCATAATAGTGCCAGAAGCCTTAAGGCCTTATGCTAAAAACTTAGAGAAAATAGAGAAATAAAATCTCCTTACGCTTTAGTCTCCGTAAGGAGATTTTGTTTTTATTGCTCATGCAAAAGTGGTTATAATATTTTCATTTAAATATAGAATATATTAGGATGGAGTATTGGAGGTGAAGTTTTGAAGCTTAGAAGGGGAATAGTTCTAATATTATCCCTTATTTTAATCCTTAATCTTGGCGGATGCTTAATAAGAACGGATAAAATTCCTACTTTAACGGTGGATGATTACAATGGGGTTGACATAAATAAAATAGACCATTATATTATAGAAGTAGATTTCAATCCAGAGAAAAAAATGTATTGGGCCCATCAAAAGGTTTATTATATAAATAATACAGCTTTAGAACTGGATGTAATCTATTTCCATCTCTATCCAAATGCCTTTAAGAGTATGGAAACCGCCCCAATATTATTTACAGGGCGAACTATAAGCCATGAGGAGTATGTGCCAGGATATATGGAAATAGAGGAAATAAGGCTAGAAAAGGAAGAAATACAATATGAAATAGGAGGGGTAGGAGATACCATACTGAAATTGATATTATCTAAGCCTTTGAGGCCTGAGGAAAGGGTGGAAATTGAGTTTACATATAAAGTTAAGCTGCCAACCAATATAGATAGATTTGGATTTGGGGAGGATGTATACAATTTTGGGAATTGGTATCCCATAGCCTGTGTATATGATGATAGCGGTTGGAATCTAGACCCTTATTATAACTTAGGGGATCCCTTCTATAGTAATATAAATAACTATCAAGTAATCATCAAGGTCCCAAAGGACATAACGGTTGCAGCTAGTGGAAATATCATATCTGAAAAGGTTAAGGGAAACTTCAAGATCTATGTAATAGAAGGGAAGCTCATTAGGGATTTTGCCTGGGTTGCCAGCCCTAAATTTCATGTAGAAGAAAGAAAAATAGAAGATGTAGTAGTCAGGCTCTATGCAATGGAGGATAGGCCTGATTTGGCAGATTATGTATTGGAGGTAGGAAGGGACTCCATACAAATATTTAGCAGCCTATTTGGAAAATACCCTTATGGAGTCTACTCCACAGTAATGACCGATTTTCCTTCTGGAATGGAGTATCCATCCATAGTCTTTATAAATAAGGACTACTATAAGCCTAATCTAAAGGACCCCTTAGAAAAGGTAGTAGTCCATGAAACTGCCCATCAATGGTGGTATGGAATAGTGGGAAATGACCAGATAGACGAAGCCTGGTTGGATGAATCCTTGGCCACCTATTCGGAAACTTTATACATTATCCATAAGTATGGGGATAGGGAGGGAGAAAATTATTTTAATTACACCTGCCAAATGCCCTACGACTATGGTAAAAGTTATATCGAATCAGACGTAGTAGTTAAACCCTTAAGTAAGTTCCATAGTTGGGAGGATTATGGGCTATTGGTATATGTTAAGGGGGCTATTTTTCTAAATGAAATAAAAAAAGACTTTGGAATGGCTACATTAATCCAAATTCTAAATAGATACTATGATACATATAGGTTTAAAATAGCAAGAACGGAGGATTTTTTGAGGATTTGTGAAGAGGTAACCAATTCATCCTTTAAAGAAAAAGCCCAGCTATGGCTTTATGGCAGATAGAAAGGGAGGGCTATGCCTCCCAATTTAGCCTAATATCTTCTACCACCAAAGCCACCAAATAGGATTACTAATAAGAGGAAGAAAAATAGTAAACTGGAGTCATCTCCATCCCAGAAGCCACCTCTTCTTTGTAGATCGGACATTTTATAACCTCCTTTTAATGTTCTATATTTTGCCTAATACATTATATTGAGCTTATGGTATAAGTGTTACTATTTAATGGGCTTTTTTATCTAAAGGGGGAAAGATATTATGAATAGATATATTAAAGCATTTATATTGACTATAATATTTGTATTTTTTGCAAATTCCTTTGTTTTTGGCTCTATTGGTATTGAAGATGAAGTAAGAGCCTATCTATTAGGGGATTTTGAAACAGGCAGGATTTTAGAAGGATATAATATAGATGAAGCAATTGAAATTGCAAGCATTAGCAAATTAATGTCCTACTTAATAGTGATGGAACATATAGAAAGGGGAAAAATTAGGCTAGAGGATCAAGTATATATAGATAAGGATGTGACTAGGATCAAAGGCTCCAGCCTTAAATTGGAAGAGGGAGAGCTTTTTACCATAAAAGAATTATTGGAAGCAAGCCTAGTGGTATCGGCCAACGATGCGACCTATGCCCTGGCTAAGTATGTGGCTGGTTCGGAAGAAGAATTTGTAAAGATGATGAACCATAAAGCCCAAAGCCTAGGATTTAAAACGGCATACTTCATCAATTCCACAGGCCTTCCAGAAGGGAATAGGCAGAATAAAATGAGTACGGTAGATATTTTTAACCTATCCAGATACATAATAAATAGATTTCCGGAAATATTAAGTTTAACCTCTATTCCCTATATCCAGCTGGAACATAGGGATTATAAGGAGGAAAACACCAACCCCCTACTAAAGGAAATTAGAGGGGTAGATGGGCTAAAAACTGGCTTTACTAATAAGGCGGGCTATTGCTTGGTTGCTACCATAAATAACAAGGGGGATGGTATAGAAAAAGAGGATTTAAGGTTAATCTCCATAGTAATGGGTACGCAAAGCTATGAAAAGAGAAAAGAATTGAGTCAAAAACTATTAGAATATGGCCTTCATAACTATTCCAAAAGGATACTGGCAAAGGAAAATATGCCCATAGACTTTATCCACATACCTAAAAGTAAGGATGAAATAGTAGAGATATATCCTTCTAGGAATTACATTACTATTGTGAAAAGAGGGGAATGGATTAAAAGGGAAGTGGTAATAGACGAGGATTTGACCTTACCATTAAAAGCCATGGATAGGGTGGGGGAAGTGATTATTTCTAAGGATGGAAAAGTTTTAGAAAACATAGAATTAGTAGTCCATAAGGATGTAGAAAAAGCCAATATATTTGTTAGGATTTTTAGGTTTATAGCAAGGTTTGTTGGCAAAATTTTCAACAAGATTGCTTATAACTAATCGATCCTCTATATTGACAAGAGCTAAAAAAAGTTGTAAAATATAAAGGAACTGAAAAATGTGCATCCGTAGCTCAGTAGGATAGAGCGGCGCCCTCCTAAGGCGTGAGTCGGGGGTTCGATTCCTCCCGGGTGCACCATTTTTATTTTGGTGGTTATATATGGATGAAATCTTTATGAAGTTAGCTTTAGAAGAAGCTTATAAGGCCTTTAGCACCTATGAAGTACCAGTAGGTGCTGTTATTGTTCATGAAGGAAAAGTCATAGCAAGAGGTCATAATAAAAGGGAAAGCTTAAAGGATCCAACAGCCCATGCAGAGATGATTGCCATCAGAAAGGCTAGTAAATACTTAAATGGATGGCGCTTATTAGGATGTACTATGTATGTAACCTTAGAACCCTGTAGTATGTGTGCAGGAGCCATAATAAACTCTAGAATAGAGCGGCTGGTAATAGGTGCAAGGGACCCTAAAAGGGGATGTTGTGGTTCTGTAATCAATTTAGTAGACAATCCTAATTTTAATCATAGAGTAGAAGTAAAGTTTAATGTCTTAGAGGAAGAGTGTAGCAATATATTAACTAG
The DNA here is from genome assembly GCA_012728595.1 of Tissierellia bacterium. Lineage (GTDB taxonomy): Bacteria > Bacillota > Clostridia > Tissierellales > Tepidimicrobiaceae > Tepidimicrobium. Next base: position 22,037 of record JAAYEU010000025.1, on the reverse strand, counting down.
CTTTTTTAAAGAATTGAGAAATAAATAACTAAAACTAGGAGAGATGTCCGAGAGGTTGAAGGTGGTGGTCTCGAAAACCACTGTACAGTTTATGCTGTACCGAGGGTTCGAATCCCTCTCTCTCCGCCATGAATACAAGCCTAGCATGAGCTAGGTTTTTCTTTTTGGGGGAAGACAATATTTCCTCTAGATTGTTAACTATTTGACTATTCTGAATCTTTCTTGACTTTTTATGACGAAAGGGATATATTCTCTTATGGGAGTATTAATCTACAAAGGAAAAGGTTTACTGAGGAGGGTGGGAAATGTATATTGAGTTATTTTTAGAGGATATTATTCCTTATATTACGGGATTATTAGAAATAATAGGGGTAATTGTAATTATCATTGCAACTATTAGGGCTATTATTAATTTGATAAAAGGGAAATTCAATTTCAATAATGAATATCCCAAAATCGAATTTGCAAAAGCCCTAGCCTTGAGCTTGGAATTTAAACTAGCATCTGAGATATTAAAAACCATTAGGGTTAGGACTTTCGACGACTTCTTAATTTTAGCTGCCATAACCTTCTTAAGGATAGTAATAAGCTTTGTAATCCATTGGGAGATAAAAATTAGAATAAAGGAAGACCCTACTCAAGATGATTTTGAAGTTCAAGCAAAGAGATAGGAGAATAAACCCTTAGTTTATTCTCCTTATTAATTTATTCAATAAATCCAAAGAAAGGCTTGAGATATTTTTTCCTATAATATATTATTATGTTAATGCAAAAAATGGAAACTGCTAAAGCAAGGGGGAAATCCAATGGATAGCTTTGTAAAATTTAAAGAAAAAGTCATAGACAATATGTCTCAGGTAGTAATAGGTAAAAAGGATGTAATGGAGCTTATCATAGTATCCTTCTTATCTAAAGGGCACATACTTCTAGAAGATTTACCCGGTATGGGGAAGACTATGATGGTTAAGGCCTTTTCCAAAACACTAGGCCTACCCTTTAAGAGGATTCAGTTTACACCCGATTTGCTCCCCTCCGATATTATGGGAATAAACTATTATAATCAAAAGATAGGCGATTTTCAGTTTAGAAAGGGCCCTGTCTTTGCTAATATAATACTGGCAGATGAAATAAATAGGGCTACTCCTAGGACCCAGTCTAGCTTACTTGAAGCCATGGAAGAGGGGCAGGTTACAGTAGATGGGGAAACTAGAATACTCAATAAGCCCTTTATGGTTTTGGCTACCCAAAATCCAATAGAATCCTATGGAACTTTTCCACTGCCGGAAGCCCAGCTGGATAGATTTTTTATGCGCATAAAGATAGGCTATCCAACTAGGGAGGAGGAAAGGGAAATTATCTACAGCAATTTAACTAAATCCATAGAGGATTTAGAAATTATCATAGGGCATGAGGAATTAACCTATCTATTTGAAAATGTAAACAAGGTAGCTTGTTCACAAGATGTAATGGATTATATCATGGATATAGTTGGAGCAACTAGAAGTTCTGAGGAAATACAATTAGGAGTTAGCCCAAGAGGCACAATTGCTCTTTTTAAGGCCTGTCAGGCCTATGCTGCCATCAATGGAAGGGATTATATTATCCCGGAAGATGTAAAGGCTATGGCGCCAAGGGTATTAAACCATAGAATAATAACTAAGGGCAGAAACAATATGGAATATAACGAAAGGCTAATTGAAAGGCTGTTGGATACTATAGAAGTACCCTTAGAAAGGATATAAGGAATATGTTTTGGCTTTTAATTGGAATAGTTACCATTACCTTTACCTTCAATAGGCTGAGCATGAAATATGGTCTAAAAAATTTAAGTTATAAAAGGATCCTATCCAAGAATATGGTGGAAATAGGGGAAGCCTTTGAGGTAACTACCATAATCGAGAATAAAAAGCCCCTTCCCGTAACTTACTTGAAGATAACGGAAAGTTTTCCCTTAGGGCTAAACTATTCAGAAGGCTTAGATGAGTTGGAAGGGGATGAATACTTTAAGTTTACAACCACCATGTTCGTCATGCCCTTTCAAAGGGTGAAGCGGACTTATTCTTTTAATAGTAATAAAAGGGGATATTTTACCTTTAGGAATGTGGAATTAACAGTAGGGGATTTTATCGGGCTAAAAAACCTATCCACAACAGAAGATTTCTTACAGGAATTAGTAGTTTTACCAAAGCCCTTGGATTTAGATGAAAATCTAATAGCCTATGGAGATTACTATGGCTCAATATCAGTTAAAAGATGGGTAATAGATGACCCCCTAATGAATGTAGGTATAAGGGAGTATACGGGGAATGAGCCAGAAAAACATATACACTGGCCTTCATCTTTACGCTATGGTAATTTAATGGTAAAGGAGTTTGACTTTACCACCGAATACTCGGTTACTATCCTATTGAATGTGGAGTGTGCAAAACCTTTTTGGCTAGGCATAGAAAAGGATGAAATTGAAAGCTGCATCTCCCTTTGTCGTGGTATTGTAGAAGAGTTGGAGGATAACAACATTCCCTATAGTTTCATCAACAATTCCTATGGGGGTAATGGAAACAAGCCTTTCAATAATTATGAAAGCGTGCTAAGTTCCCTAGGGAAGGTATCCTATGGAACGGCCATTAGATTTGAAGTATTGCTTGATAATATGGTAAACAAAAGGGTCAGCTATTCTACCTTTGTCATCGTGACGCCTAGGATATTTGATGAATATATAGAGCCATTGGAAAGATTGAGGAAGATAAATAATAAGATTATCCTCATTTCATTAGAGGGAGATAGGTTGGATAAATTAAGCCCCTCCATTATTAAATACGTTAGGAGAGTAGTATGAATAGTATAATTTTGATTCAATTAATAAGCCTATTATCCTTCATATTCCCATTATTAATAATACTGCTTCCCTGGATATCCATAGATAACTTTTTCGTCTTATTCTTCTGGTTTCTATTGATATCCTATCTAGAGCTTATTTTTAAGAAGAAGGGTAAGAAATATTTTTATTTGAACTTTCTATTGCTCCTTCCAGCCATTAAATATCCATCCATTGGGAATGTAGTATTTTTGTCTATTGCAGCCTATTATACATACTATTATATATTCCAATACTCATCTGGGATGAGGATGGGCTTTTTTAGAAAGGATTTTCAAAATAAACTAAAGATTATCTTAGTAGCTCTTATAATTTCACAAATTACAGGCAAGCTTACAAGCAGCGGAAAGGACATTATACCCTTTATATTGATCTATTTTATCTCCACCATTATACTCTTAAGAAATATTCGGCATCTAGAACACAGCCCGGATGTAGACAGGATGAAGAGGAGTAACGCTATATTTGCCATCTCCATATCCATTCTTTACCTGCTACTGGGTATGGAAAGCTTGAAAGCCTTTATATACAGATGGATTAAGGCCATATACATTTGGATTACAGACCAAATATTTAAAATCCTCTACTGGCCCATAGTATATATGTCCTATTATGTTGAAAAACTTATAAGATATATTATGTCTTTAATGGCTAATAATCAACTTGCATCAAGCCCAGAAGGGGTAAATGGGGAATTGGATTTTGCCGAATGGGTACAGAATGAGCCCACCTTCCCCTTATGGTTGAGTAGGCTTTTGACCATAGCTGTAATAATAGCCTTGGGCTTATTTTTAGCATATATAAGCTATTATCTCTTTAAAAAGAAGGTAGTTAATAAGAGGAAAGAGGGGCTATCCTACAGAGAGGAAAGGGAGTTTATCGGCATAAGGGAAGATAAAAAGAGGAAAGAAAGAATCCTCTTTAAACCAAAAGGCATAAGGGAGCAGATTAGATACTATTACAGAAAACTTTTAATAAAAATGGAAAAAAGAGGAGTGAACATAACTAGCTCCGATACCAGTTTTGAAATTAACCTAAAGGCAGAAAAAAATATGGATGGAAAAGCTTTAGATGACCTAAGAAGGATTTATATTGAAGCCAGATATAAAGAAGGGGAAATAGATGAGTCTAAGGTAAAAAAGATGAAAAAACTATATAAAAGGCTTAATAGGAATTAATGGGCCCATTAGAGCCTTTTTAATTTAAGGGATTATGGTAAACTATGAAAAAAGAAGAAAATGGAAGAAAAGGCCATATAAATTTAAAAAACAACTGGTTAACATAATATATTGGGATTGAATATTATGGAAGTAGCTGGTATATTATTAGATGAAGGTCAAAGTAAGTCAAAGTAAGTCAAAGTTAAATATTGTGGAGGTGAATTTGATGTTTGGAATTACACCTTTTAGAAGGAGACCCCATAGACTAGCCAGAAGGAGCCTAGACCTTGATGTATTCTTTGATAATATATGGAATGAATTTGAGACAATGGCACTACCCTATTCCCCAATAAAAGTGGATATAAGAGACGAGGGTATGGAATATATATTAGAGGCTGAAATACCAGGAGCTGAAAAGGACGATATAATTCTTGAAGCAAAGGATGATATTTTAACCATTGCCGTTGAAAGGAAGGAAGAAGTAAGGGAAGAAAGAGAAAACTATATAAGAAGGGAAAGGAGAAGCGGCTCCTATAGTAGAAGCTTCTATCTAGACGATGTAGAACAGGATAAAATAAGGGCCAGTTTTGAAAATGGAATCCTTAAGGTAGTCCTTCCTAAGAAAACTGTAGATTCTTCTGGCCAGTATAGAATACCCATAGAGTAAAATAGGCAGTTAGCTGCCTATTTTTTTGTTTTCATACGGAAGGTGAATCTAGGAAAAATCTATTTTGCATTATGGTATTCACATATAAGTTTATCCAACAATTGGCTTAAGTACAAAATTTCATTATCCATTAAATTTGAACCCTTTTGTTCAATTAAATCATGGAGTTTTTCCCTTACCCGTTCTATTTCAGCTTTTAGCTTATTTAATTCAACCGTTTTGATATAAGTTGCACCTCTTTCAGCAGTGTATTTAGATTCACCTTCCCACCTTATTATAATTGTACTACAAAACAAAATGGAAGTAAAAAGGCAATTCTTTATTGGTTTAAAGTGATAATAAACAAAATTAAGGAATAAATTTAAATTAATGAGAAAACTTTGAATTTTAATAATAAAATTTAATTTCTCTATAAAGTCAACTAATATTTTGTTATAATATAGGGGAGAGCTTAAAGCAAGGAGGGTGGAGAATATGAAAAAGCTTTTAACGGGCAATGAAGCTATTGCAAGAGGTGCCTATGAGGCAGGTTGCTTGATAGCTAGTGCTTATCCCGGAACCCCTAGTACCGAAATATTAGAGAACATTTCCCAGTATGAGGAAATACACTCTCAATGGTCTACAAACGAGAAGGTTGCCCTGGAAGTAGGTTGTGGAGCTTCCATTGCTGGGGCAAGGGCCTTAGTAGCCATGAAGCATGTAGGCCTGAATGTAGCAGCAGATCCTCTATTCACAATAGCATACGAAGGGGTAAATGGGGGATTGGTAATAATTACTGCAGATGAACCGGGAATGCATAGTTCTCAAAACGAACAGGATAATAGATTATATGCTCCCCATGCCAAGGTTGCCATGGTGGAACCTGCCGACAGTCAAGAATGTAAGGATTTCATAAAGGAAGCCTTTGAAATCAGTGAAAAATTTGATACTCCAGTATTATTTAGGGTAACCACCAGGGTTTGCCACAGTAAAGGATTGGTAGAGTTAGGAGAAAGGGAAGAAATAGGGGTTAAGGAATATGTAAAGGATATTAGAAAGTATATCATGGTTCCTGCCAATGCCAAGGTTAGACATGTGGAAATGGAAGAAGAAAGGCTTCCAAAGCTTAGGGAATACTCCAACAATACTCCTTTAAATAGGATAGAATATAAGGACAAGAGAATTGGAATTATTACTAGTGGTATATCTTATTATCATGCTAAGGAAGTATTCAAGGATAAGGCCTCCTATTTAAAGATTGGTTTTAGCTACCCACTGCCAGATCAACTTATTAGGGAATTTGCTAATGAAGTAGAAAAACTTTACATAATAGAAGAAAATGAACCCTATATAGAAACCTTCGTAAAAGCAATGGGTATTGACTGTATTGGAAAGGAGATACTCCCCATCTGTGGAGAGTTAAGTCCAGAGATTATAAGAAAGGCCATATTAGGAGAAGAAAAGAAGGAAAGTTATTCTTTAGATATGGAAATACCAGCAAGGCCTCCGACCCTGTGTGCTGGCTGTCCTCATAGGGGTATATTCTATGAAGTTGGCAAGTATAAGGATAAAATTATTGCCACTTCCGACATAGGCTGTTATACTCTGGGAATGGCTCCGCCCCTTGGAGTTGGAGATACGGTAATATGTATGGGAGCGGGAATATCTGCAGGTATTGGATTCGACAGGGCAAATAGGAAGGCCAACCGGGATAAGAAGGTCTTTGGATTTATAGGAGATTCTACTTTCTTCCATTCTGGAATCACTGGCCTAATCGATGGAATATATAATGGCTCTAATATGGTTACGGTTATATTGGACAACAGGACCACTGGTATGACGGGGCACCAGGAAAACCCTGGTACTGGTAAAAGGGTAACCGGCGAAGAAGCTCCCGTAATAGACATAGAAGGAATAGTCAAGGCTATAGGAATTAAGGAAGAGAATATAAGAGTTATAGATCCATATAAACTAGATGAAACCAAAGAGGCGGTAAAGGATGCCTATGAAGCAGAGGAGCCTTTTGTAATAATTGCAAAACAGCCTTGTGCCCTACTTAAGGAAGTACAAAGGGCAAGAAGGGGCCTTTATTGTGAAGTGGATCAAGAAAAGTGTAGAAAGTGTAAAGTATGCTTAAGGATTGGTTGTCCTGCCATATCCTTTGAAGATGATGTAATCAGCATAGATAGGGCTCAGTGTAACGGTTGTACTATATGCCTACAGCTTTGTCCATTCGATTCTATAGAATTAATTGGGGAAAGTAGGTGATTTAGGTGGCTAATAGTTTACTTTTAGTAGGTGTAGGGGGACAGGGTACAATCCTTGTTTCAAGAATACTTTCTGAAGGTTTAGTAGAAGCTGGATACGATGTTAAAATGTCTGAAATCCATGGAATGAGCCAGAGGGGAGGAAGTGTAACCACCCAAATTAAATTTGGAGAAAAGGTGTATTCCCCTTCTATAGGTGAAGGTGAAGCAGATTTATTGGTAGCCTTCGAGAAATTAGAAGCCGCAAGATATATATCCCATCTAAAAAAGGGTGGTACATTGATAGTAAATGATGAGGAAATATATCCTCTATCCGTATTAACGGGAAATGCTGACTATCCTGATAAAGTATTGGATGAACTAGTAGAGCAAGTAGACAATGTAAAAGTAGTAGAAGCTAGTAGGGTTGCTGAAGAACTAGGAGAGCCAAGATGCCAAAACATAGTGATATTAGGTTCTATGGTGAAGGTATTGGGACTTGAAAACATAGATTGGATAGAATTGATAAAGAAAAATCTGCCCGAAAGGGTTCATGAAGTCAATATAAAGGCTTTTGAAAGGGGATTAAGCCAATAGAAAAAAGAGAAGGGTTTTAATAGCCCTTCTCTTTTTATCTATTTCACCAATTATTCATATTCTTTTAATAATCTGTCCTTAATCTCCCATAAGGGTTTGGATAGGTCTACAAAGTATTCATGGGGATTTTCAAACCTAAGTACTTCATCCCATAGGGTGTTGATCTGTTCTTTACAGTACTCCCTAATTTCATCTATTGGTGGGCTTTGATATACTTGCTTGCCCTTATCGAATAGCTGGACTAAAAGTTTTCTGGCACGGAAGTTGGTAAGGGTTTTCCTCTTCCAGGTATAAATTGGATGGAATATCTCATAGGGCTTGCTTTCATCAATCTCTTCATCATGTAAGGTTACTACATCGGCAATGGCTTTTCCTGAATCCTTATCATACAGCCTGTAGACTTGCTTGAATCCGGGGGTAGTAATTTTACCAACATTTTCACTTACCTTGATCTTAGGAATTATCTCTCCATTCTCTTCTATGGCCGTAAGCTTATAGACTCCACCGAAAACGGGTTCCGATTTAGCAGTAATAAGCCTTTCCCCTACTCCGAAGGAATCAATCTTTGCCCCTTGATTTAACAGGTCCTTTATTACGTATTCGTCTAATCCGCTAGATGCAATTATTGGACAGTCTTCGTAGCCTGCTTCATCCAACATCTTACGGGCTTCCTTAGAAAGGTATGCAATATCCCCGCTATCGATTCTTATTCCCTTTGGTCTAAATCCCCTTGGCACTATTTCCTCATCAAAGGTTTTAATGGCGTTAGGAATTCCAGATTTTAAAACATTGTAAGTATCCACTAAAAGAACGCAATTATCTGGATAGATTCTAGCGTAAGCCTTAAAGGCATCTAATTCTGTAGGAAACATTTGAATCCAGCTGTGGGCCATGGTACCTAAAGCTGGGATGCTAAAATCCCTATCTACTATAGTACAGGCAGTGCCTACCGTTCCTCCAATATAGGCAGCTCTAGCTCCTAGTATTGCACCTTCGTAGCCTTGAGCCCTTCTTGAGCCGAATTCCATTACAGGCCTACCTTCTGCAGCTCTAACTATCCTATTGGCTTTAGTTGCAATTAGGCTTTGGTGGTTTACAGTTAATAATATCATGGTTTCAATTATCTGAGCCTGTATAATAGGACCTCTTACTATTACTATGGGCTCTGATGGGAAAATTGGGGTACCTTCAGGAACGGCCCATACATCGCATTCAAATTTAAAATTCCTTAGATAATCCAAAAACTCCTCGCTGAACATATTTTTGGATCTAAAGTATTCTATGTCTTCTTCGGAAAATTTTAAGTTTTTCAGATACTCTATAAGTTGTTCTACTCCAGCCATTATGGCAAATCCACCATCGTCGGGGATGGCTCTAAAAAACATATCGAAATAAGCGATTTGGTCTTTTAGACCACATTCGAAATAGCCATTTGCCATGGTGAATTCATAAAAATCCGCTAACATGGTTAAATTTTTCTTATCTTTCCAATCAATATTGGTCATTAGTATATCTCCTTTTCAATTTTTGTAAAATATCTTTACAATAATTATATTCCCAATAAACTTATATTTCAACATCCTATCCTTTTCAGCTAGGCCTATTAGGGCTTTCCATCTATATTTTTTAAGAAGGGTTATCCTCCCTGCTCTTTAATAAGGCAGATATTCTATTATAAACTGCCTTTAAATCGGCAATGGTATTATCCAACAGCCCCGATTTTAATATGGTTACTATTAACATAATGGTTATTGGACCTAAAATAGCCCCCCAAGCCCCTGAAAACTTAAGGCCTATATAGATGCCCAACAAGCTTAAAAGAGGATGTAAGCCAGTTTGGCTGCCCATAACTTTGGGTTCTATTATCCTGCGTATTAAGAAGAAGATGATGGCAAGAAGCACTAAAAATATCCCCTTATTTATATCTCCAGCAATAAACTCTATTATACCCCAGGGGATGAGTATGGCAATTGTACCTATTAAGGGCAGTAGGTCTATTAGTCCTAGAATTAAGGCTATGAGAAAGGCATATTCCTGGCCATATATGGTTAAGGATATAAACATGAATACAAAGGCAAATAGAGCAAGAATCAGCTGGGATTTAAAATAGCCACCTAAAGCTACTAGTATGGAGTTTTTTAACATGTGGTATGTGTTCTTAACCTCTTTACTAACATGCTTTTCTATAAATCTGCTGATGCGGGCATAGTCGGCAGTAATAAAGAACAAGGCCAATAAGAAGGTCAATAAGTTCAACACAAAGCTTCCCGTTCTGCTTATTACTGCTGCAGTGGTGGTTACGGTGGAGCTGAGGAAGTTTTTGCTTATATTTTGCAGAAACTCATATATATCTTCTTTGACATCTATTAAAATTTCTATAAGCTGAGCTGGTAATAAATTAGTAAGCCACTCGAAGCTTTTCAGAAAGCTATCAAACTTTTCTACAATGCTAGGCCAATTCTCTATAATACTCGATGTAAACCCTATGGCTTCTTTTATAACGGTACTTATTAAGGAGTACATGACTAAGGCCAATATTAAAACGATTAATAAGTTTAATAGTAGAGTAGAGGTTCTTATGGGTATTATAAATCTCTTATTTATCCTACCAATTATATTGTTTATCTTACTTACTATTGAGTTTGCAATTGAAGCTACTATTAAGGCCATTATAAAGGGGCTGAACATTCTAAAGCTTTTAGGAAAGATATAGATGATAAAAAATAGGAAAAAGATTGCCAGTATAAATCGGACTAATAATCTTTTATATAGATTTTTGATAGAATCAGACTTATGTACCTGCATAACCCTTCCTTTCATTAATTTTTTTGCATATCCTAACTATAGTTTAACATTTATTCAGCCATAATTGAAGGATACATGTAATAAAATTAATTATTTTGGCAAGTTTTGTTGAGGCAAATCTCTCGTAAGTCCAGCCTTTTCTTTATAAAAAAGCCCCTCCTAAATCATTTCCCACCATATTGTGGCACTCCATTACCTTAATTTATTGAATGGGAGGTGGCCTTCTTCCCAAATATGTGATGACTGCCACTATTGCATAAATTTAAATGACAATCAAAAAATAATTAAATAGAATAAAAATCAAAAAAGGTGTTTACAGAAAAGGGGAAATAGTATATACTGTAAACAAGACACCCTCCCGGGGGAGGGGGCAGAAAGGAGGAAATCTTATGGCTAATAAAAAAGTTGCTATAGATGTGGTAGGCATGACCTGTGCTGCTTGTTCAGCCAGGGTGGAAAAGGCCATAAAGAAGATGGAAGGGGTAGTAGATTCTTCTGTAAACCTATTAGCCCAAAAAGCTACCATCGAATATGATGAAGATAAGGTAAATATAGATTCTTTAGTCAAGACCATAGAAAAAACAGGCTATGAGGTCCCAGTAGAAAAAACCACTCTATTAGTGGAGGGCATGACCTGTGCTGCCTGTTCAGCTAGGGTAGAAAAGGTATTAAATAGATTGGATGGCGTTATAAAGGCTAATGTAAACCTATCTACCAATAAGGCTATAGTAGAACATCCTTCTGGAGCCATAGAAGAGGAAACTTTAGTTAAGGCAGTTGAAAAAGCTGGCTATAAGGCAGAAGTGGAAAAGGAAGTAGACAGAGATCGGGAAAAGGAATTGAGGGAGAAGGAGATAAAATCCCTAAAAAGATCCTTCATAATATCCGCTATATTAAGCCTTCCTCTCTTTTCAGCTATGTTCTTCCACATGGCAGGGAAGGAAAATATACTGACCAATGGATATTTCCAATTGATATTGGCAACCCCTGTCCAATTCATATTAGGCTATAGATTCTATAAAGGGGCCTTCAACTCCCTAAGGGGTGGAGGAGCCAATATGGATGTGTTGGTATCCATGGGAACTTCAGCAGCCTACTTTTATAGTTTATACAACCTTGTAAAAGGAATTAATGAATACTACTTTGAAGCTTCAGCAGTAATCATTACCCTAATACTACTTGGAAAGACCTTTGAAGCAGTAGCCAAAGGGAAAACCTCTGAAGCTATTAAGAAGCTGATGGGCCTTCAACCTAAAACTGCTCGAGTTATCAAGGATGGAGTGGAGATAGATATTCCAATAGAAGAAGTAAATATTGGGGATATAATAGTAGTAAGGCCCGGAGAAAGAATTCCTGTAGATGGAATTATAGTAGAGGGTCATTCTTCCATAGATGAATCCATGATAACTGGAGAAAGCATCCCGGTAGATAAGAGGGAAGGGGATAAGGTAATAGGGGCAACTATAAACAAATTTGGTTCCTTTAAATTTGAAGCAAGAAAGATTGGAAAGGATACGGTATTAGCTCAAATAATTAAGTTAGTAGAAGATGCTCAAGGTTCCAAGGCTCCAGTTCAAAGGCTGGCAGATAAAATTTCAGGCATATTTGTACCAGTTGTAGTCCTAATTGCCATAGTAACCTTTATAGGATTCTATTTAGTCAAAGGGGACTTTACTACAGGCCTTATAAACGCTGTGGCAGTTTTAGTGATAGCTTGTCCTTGTGCCCTAGGTCTAGCTACACCTACAGCCATAATGGTTGGCACCGGCAAGGGGGCAGAAAAGGGAATACTTATTAAGTCGGGAGAACACTTAGAAAGAACTCATAATATGGAGGCCATTGTCCTAGATAAGACTGGCACCATCACCAAAGGGGAACCAGAGGTTACAGACATTATTACCCTTGATTCCATGGAGGAAGATCAGCTGCTAAGAATTGCAGCAACAGTTGAGAAGGTTTCAGAACATCCATTGGGCCAGGCCATCGTCAGAAAGGGAGAAGAAAGATTACTGATGATAACGGAGCCAGATACATTTATGGCCATACCAGGAAAGGGCCTAAAGGCCAGCTTAGAAGGAAAGGAAATATATATAGGTAACAGAAAGCTTATGCAGGAGGCAAACATCCAAATTGCTGAAATTGAAGAGGACCTAAGTAGATTAGAGGAAGAAGGAAAAACCGCCATGATGGTGGGTATAGATGGCAAGATTTCAGGCATAATAGCCGTAGCAGATAGCATAAAGGATAATTCTAAAGAAGCCATAGAAGAGCTAAAGAATATGGGCTTGGATGTATATATGCTAACTGGAGATAATGAAAGGACTGCTAAGGCCATTGCCAAGAGTGTAGGCATAGAAAATGTACTAGCAGATGTATTGCCAGAAAACAAGGCCCAGGTGGTAGAGGAAATAAAAGCTCAAGGAAAGTATGTAGGAATGGTTGGAGATGGTATCAACGACGCGCCAGCATTAGCTGCAGCCGATGTAGGCTTTGCGATAGGAACGGGAACGGATGTAGCTATGGAAGCGGCAGATATAACCCTGATGAGGGGAGACTTAATGGGAATCGTTACAGCCATAAGGCTTAGCCACAGAACCATGAAGACCATTAAACAAAACCTATTTTGGGCCTTCTTCTATAACTCCATCGGTATTCCCTTTGCAGCCTTAGGATTTTTAAATCCTATGATAGCCGGGGCAGCTATGGCCTTTAGCTCAGTATCTGTAGTAACCAATTCATTAAGATTAAGAAATTTTAAATAAAGGAGAGGGGATGAAAATATGAAAAAGACCATGTTAGTAGAAGGTATGTCATGCAACCACTGTGTGATGGCAGTTACCAATGCCTTAAAGGAATTAGAAGGGGTTAGCCATGTTCAGGTGGATCTGGAGAGTAAAAAAGTAGAGGTTTCCGGAGAAAGCCTAATAGATGAAAGCTTAAAGGAGGCAGTAGAAGAGGCAGGTTATGATGTAGTGGAAATCCAATAATAGTAGGTGAGCTTATGAACGAAGGCAAGAAGAAAGCAGCAATGAAACTTAAAACAGTCAGGGGACAAATAGATGGAATAATCAAGATGATAGAAGAGGACAGATACTGTGTAGATGTTTCTACCCAGATTCTATCTGCCATAGCCCTGTTAAAAAAGGCCAATATAGACGTCTTAGATGCCCATATTAAATCCTGTGTAAAGGATGCTATATTACAGGGTGAAGAGGAAGGCCAGGAAAAGATAGATGAGATAATCACCATAATAGATAAATATATAAAGTAGATAGAAGCCAAGAAAACTAGTTTTGAGTTTTCTTGGCTTTTGTTTGAATGAGATTTTGGGTACATATAATAAAAAGATGTATGCTTAAATGTAAAAATATATGGTAACATATAATATGGAATTAAGGGATGTTTCTAGATGAAAATGAGGAGGAATTAATGGTGAGGATATTGATTAAAAACGCTAATATAATAACCCCTTATGAGATAAAAAGGGATAGTAGGCTTGTTATAGAGGGTGGAAAAATTGCCGATATATATGAAGGTTTATGCGAAGAGGATGGATTTGATCAGCTAATAGATGCTAAAGGAAATTATTTATCACCTGGCTTTATAGACCTTCACAACCACGGCAATTTTGGCCATGATTTCATGGAAGCTAGCCATGAAGCCTTTGATATTATGGCAGATTTCCATATTAAAAATGGGGTAACTTCCTTTTTAGCCACCACCATAACCCAGGAGCCTGCTGCCATTAGAAAGGCCTTAAAAAGCATTGGGGAATATATTGAAGCTGGATGTAATGATTCTAGTATAAGGGCCCAAATGTTAGGAGTATACTTAGAAGGCCCATATTTTTCAGTGGAGAAAAAAGGAGCCCAACCAGAAGAGTATATTAAAAGTCCAGACATAGAAGAGCTAAAGGAGTTTATAGAGCTTTCCAAAAACAATATTAAAATAGTGGCCTTAGCCCCAGAAATTGATGGAGCCAAGGAGGCTATAAAGTTCCTAAAGAAAGAGGGAATAACCATTTCGGCAGCCCACACCAATGCTAGCTATAAGGAAGCTAAATTAGGGATAGATATGGGGATAAGCCAGATAACCCACCTCTATAATGGGATGAGAGCCTTTAACCATAGGGAGCCGGGAATAATAGGAGCTGCCTTAACGGACGAAAGGGTAGCCTGCGAAATTATATGTGATGGCATTCACCTTCATGTAGCTGCTATGGATATGGCGGTAAAGATGAAGGGGAAGGATGGCATAATACTAGTATCGGATGCCATGATGGCTGCAGGGCTAGAAGATGGAAAATACGAACTAGGAGGCCAGGATGTATACGTAAAGGACGGAGTAGCAAGGTTAGAAGATGGAACCCTGGGAGGTTCAACCCTTACCCTAAAGAAGGCTGTATACAATATGGTCAATCTAGTTGGAGTTCCCATAGAAGATGCAGTTAGAATGGCAAGCTTAAATGCTGCTAAGGCTATTGGAATGGATGGTATAAAGGGAAGCATTGAAATAGGAAAGGATGCAGATTTAATCATGTTCGATGAGGATATAAATATCATAATGGCTATGGTTAAGGGAAAGCTTAGGCATTTTTAAACTTAAAAGGGCTTTACTTCTTTTCAATATAGGGTAGAATCAACTTGATTAAGTCCTTAATTAAGGTTAATTCCCTATTTGAACAGCGAATTAATATGTAAAGGAGCTCCTGTAAGTCCTCGTTAGGCTGGGAACCATAACTATTATCCATAGCCTCTAATACGGAAATACCCTCTTGGGCTGTCAATTTATCGTCAGCAAAATTATTACCATAAAGAAGATAGTCTACGGATAGGTGAAGGGCATCAGCGATTTTGGCCAAAGTGTCTAGACTCATCTTCCTTTCTCCTCTTTCAATTTGACCTATGTAAAAGGATGATAGCCCTACTATTTCTGCAAATTTTTCCCTGCTCAAATTTAATCTTTCCCTTTCCATCCTTATCCTTAATCCTATTTTTTTAAGGTCTAATATATTTTTATCCATTGTGTCACTCTCCTATTTTAACTTTAGTATTAAACCCTAAACAATTAAATATGCAGGAGGCATAAAAAAATATTGCCAAGAAGCCAAAAATATACTATTCTATTAAATAAGATAAACTTTTATCAATTCAAAAGGGGGAATTCTATTTGATTTTCAGAATTAACCAATTGAGAAATCAAATTTCTGAACAATTGAATAGAGAAAAGACGGATTGGGCTTTAGTAGAAAAGCTCAATAGGGAATTGGAGTTTTTAATGGCAGAACTCTTACATAAAACCATGGATAATAAACAGCAGGATAAATGATCAAAATAGGCTCATCTCTAAAGGCTGACCTATTAAAATATTGATTTTTTACAATAAAATGGTTATAATAATAAAGGTCAATGAAAGTCAAAAACCCTTTAGAGGTGAGCAAGATGGAATATAAGGATTATTATAAGATTTTAGGAGTAGATAAAAACGCCAGTCAAGAGGATATAAAGAAGGCCTATAGAAGACTTGCAAAGAAATACCACCCTGATTTAAATCCCAACGATAAGGAGGCCCAGGAAAAGTTCAAGGATATTAACGAGGCCTATGAAGTATTAGGCGATGAAGATAAGAGAAAGAAATACGATGCCTTTGGCAGCAGCTATAACTTTAGACATGGCCAGAATTTTGACCCTTCCCAATTTGGATTTGGAGGTTTTAGGGATGGAAAGTTTACCTTTACTGGAGGCGGTAAAGGCTTTAGCGACTTCTTCAATATGTTCTTTGGAGGTCGTGATTTTGGAAGGGACATATTCAATACCAGGGCTGCAAGACAAAGCTATGAAGCCCAATTAAATATAACCATAGAAGAAGGATATAAGGGGGTAACCAAACCCTTATTCCTTAGAATTGGAAATAAAACTAAACCCCTGTCGATAAAGGTGCCAAAAGGAATATTGCCCGGGAAAAAAATAAAGATTCAAGGGGAAAAAGCAGGAATAGAGGGTGATATACTGATAAAGGTGAATTTCATCGAAAATGAAAGGCTAAAACTTAAGGGCTTAGACCTATATAAGAAAATAGACCTATACCCTTGGGATGCAGCTTTAGGTACGGAAATAATAGTTGAAGGTATAGAGGATAGATTCAAAATAAGGGTGCCAGAAAATATGGAAGCTGGCAAAAAAATTAGAATACCCAAAAAAGGATATAGGGATTCTAAAGGAAATGTAGGGGATTTATATGTGGAAATAAACTTAAAGAATCCTCCTAAATTAAGCCAAAAACAAAAGAGCTTATACGAGGAATTGCGAAGGCTACAAAATAACAGCTAAAGCTTTCCGGACCTTACTATTGAAATCAAGAGCAATAATCCTGCTAATCCTGCTCCCAGATAGCCTACAATTCCTATGGAAGAGATTCCATGTATTTTGAGTCCTACATTTGCATTTATTACTAAAGAAGAGCTTACTAAACGGCCTGTAATCATTATTCCAAATATAAGCCTATTTACCATCCTGTTCAATTCGTTGATATTTTCTTCTATATCCTTCAATTCAAAGGTCAACTTCAACCTTCCTTCTAATCCAGCATTTATGAAGTCTACTAGCTTGGAGGATAGTTGGAGGGTTGATTTTAATGAAGAATACAGGAAGGTCATTATTTCCACGAAGTCTAGATTGCCGATTTTTTCCTTAATTATTCGATCCTTAAAATAGGGTAGGGCCCCCTCCATTAGGGTCAGATTATCATCCATTTTTGCTATAACCGCTTGCAGAGTCATTACTGCCTTGGCTAGTAAAACTATATTATGGGGCATGGCTATATTGTTCTTTTTACAAAGTGTTAATATTTCATATAAAATTTGAGACAGGTCATAATCATGAATGGCCATATCTATATAGCTATTATAAAGAGTATTTATATCTCTGTATAAGTCGTCTAGGTCTATAGGGCCTTTTTTTATTCCAATCTTTAAGATGGATTTTGCCATAAGGTGGACATCCTTAGTTGCAACCCCTTCTAAAAATTCGTTTAATTTTTTCCTTAAACTTAGATCAAGGTTTCCCATCAATCCAAAATCCACATAGCTTATGGCACCATTGCTTATGAGTATATTTCCAGGATGAGGATCGGCGTGGAAGAATCCATCTTCAAAGACCTGCTTAAAATAGTTATAGATTATCTTACTGGCTATATCCTCCAAATCGTAACCCATCCTTTTTAAACCTTCTATATCATGGATTTTTGTACCAGATATATAATCCATAACCAGTAGCTTGGAAGTGCAATATTCCCTATATACCTTTGGAACTCGGATAAACTTTACATTCTTATTGTTTTCTGCAAACCTTATTATATTATCCATCTCCTGGAAAAAATCTAATTCCTTTTCCGCTGCCTTACTCAATTCATCTATTACCTTTTTTATATCCACTATTTCCTTAGTAGTAAAATGGATAAAGGGGGACAATTTCTTTAAGAGCTGGATATCATATAACATTTTTTCCTTGACAAAGGGCCTTTGTACCTTTACCACAACCCTTTCTCCACTTTTAAGCTTAGCCAAATATACCTCCGATAAGGATGCAGAAGCAATGGGCTTTTCATGAAAGTCCAAAAAGATTTCATCTATATTAGCCCTTAATTCCTCTTCGATTATTTCCCTCATTATGGAGAAATTTTCAGGGCTAACATCATCCTGCAATTTTTGGAACTCCTCTATATATTCCATAGGCAATATATCAGGCCTGGTAGAAAGAATTTGACCAATCTTAATAAAGGAAGGTCCTAGTTCTTCCAAGGCCAACCTTAAGGCCTTAGGATCCCTTATTTCATTTTTTAAGCCATACTTTAAGGCTACAGAGGCTATCTCCTTCAATCTATTTTTAGTATAGTTATTATCCATATTAAGAAACCATCTTGTCTTTCCAAGATGGCCTTATCCCTCCATATTAATATTTTTTCTAACTCATCGATTCTCCTACTTAAGCTATTTATATAATCCTTTATATGGGACAAATCCTTAATGGTTTCATCTTTAAAGTTATCATCCTTAACTACCCTTTTAAGTTCTTGGTTTAACTGTTTCCCCTGTTCTATAGTTATTTTACCCTTTTCCACCAAATCCTTAACAAGTTAACTGGCCTTTTCATATGTTAAGGCTAAGCTGCCTATTCCAGCAAAGAATACCTTTTTAAATAGATCTTTTACCCTATTCCCTCCTCCTATTAAGTGAGAATGTCTAATAATAATCCCCTAATATCTTCTAATCTCTTTAAAATCCTTAACCTGTTTTCTTCAATATTTAAGAAGTCCCTGGTCAATTCATCCAATTCATTATCTACCTTTTTCACTAAAGAGTATATCCTATGTCGGCCTCGCCTATCCAGGGAATTTTCCTGATAGAAGATATGGGAATTGTTAACGGTTACATCTAAAAACTCCCTTACCAACTTTTTATACTCCATTAGGTCTTCGATAAATAGCTTATCCCTTAGCTTATCCGACTGCAGCTCTATTTTATCGTATAAGACCTTCAATTGTTCACGAATTTGTTCCTGCTCTATTTCCATCAGTTTTTTCTTAAAGGTTTCATTTACCTGCTTTCTTTTACTTCCCTTTATATTTTCAACAGGCTGTAAATTATCAAGCCCAACTTTTTCTATCCTTACCATAAAGTCACTCTCCCTTATATTCTATTATATAATATCGGCAAAAAATATGCATATTATAAAGAATTTTTATATTTTTATTTATTTAAAGTTAGATGAAAATTAGTCGATATACTAGATGAGACATTTGTTAAAGGATGATGGTATGGAAGCTATTAAATTGAATCCAAAGAAAAATGTAATAGATGCCTATGGATTAGGGCCTACCCTATTTTACGATGTAGAAGGCATCCTAGTGGGGAAAAATGGTAGAGATATTAAAGTTGAAAAGACCATAGACGATAAAAAGATAACCTATTCCATAAGGGTAAGGGATGAGGTCAAACAGCTACTGGGGGAAAAGGTACTAATCCAAAAGGAGAATATATTGTCCATGAAGGTGGAGGAAAAGGAGGAAGAAAAGGTAAACTCCATAGACCCT
Organism: Tissierellia bacterium; assembly: GCA_012728595.1. GTDB lineage: Bacteria > Bacillota > Clostridia > Tissierellales > Tepidimicrobiaceae > Tepidimicrobium. The sequence continues at coordinate 2,618 of JAAYEU010000025.1, read as the reverse complement.
AAGGAAGTATTGGACAGCATTGGGATTGAGGATTCAGAGGAAAACATCAAGGCCATAGAGTACTTGCTAAAGAATAACATCCCAATAACCAAGGATAATATAGATACCTTCTTCATGTCTAAAAAATATTTAGAGGATATAATCGAAAATATAGATTTTGAATCCTGCATTAAGCTGATGGACAAGGGCATAGATTTTGGGGAGGATTCCCTTCAAAAAATTGCAGATGCTCTAATGGAGGTAAAAGGGGAGGAAAGGGGCTTTTCCTTTAAAGAATTAATAGGCTTGGAGAGAAGGCTAAGCTATAAGGAAGCAGAAGCCATAGCCAATGAAATCTACGGTAGAAAGATGGGGAAGGATGTCTATGACAGCATAATAGCTTTACATAAAGAAAATATCCCCATTACCAAGGAAAATATAGAAAGGCTAATGGAGGTAGTAGACAAGCTACACGACTTAAAGGATTATGAAGATGAAACCCTAATTAGGTTTTTTAAAGAAGACCTACCCTTTAACATAGATAGCCTATACAGGTATAAGCACTCCTATAATACAAGGGCTTTAGAAAGGAATATCTTATCCCCTCTATATGAACAGTTTGCCCTAGACAAGGAAGACCCCTTGAAATATATAATGAGCCTTTTAAAGGATTTAAATCTAGAAGCCAAAGGGGAAAACATACAGCTAGTTAGGGAGTTCCTATTTAATGGAGTAGAGGTAACAAGGGAAAAGATCGAAAGGTTCTTGGATATGAAATCCAAGCTAAAGGAATTAATAGATATAACTGATCATGAAAAAATAGCTATCCTAGTGGAAGAGGGAGTAGATATTCTAAAAGAGGATATAGACCTATTGATAGAAAAACTAAGGAATATAGAAGGGGATAAAGGGGTTATTTCTACAGAAAAAGCTTCGGACTTGTTAGAAAAGATCAAGACCCTAAAGACCATTACCGATAAGGAATTGCTCCAGCTGATTAAAAGAGGGGAAGATTTTAAGATAGAAAACTTAGAAGAAATCCTCTCTACCCAATCAACAATAGAAGAGCCAGAAAGCAAAGTAATAGAAAAGGTTAAGACCATTTCCAATATATTTAATAGCCTAAAGGATCTAAGCTCAAATACCATAGCTTTAACCTATAGAAGGTTTAGCACCATAAGCCTTAATAACCTTTACCAATCCCATTTAGAATTAGATGGGGAAAAGCATATGGTAGAACCCATTGCTAAGGCGGAAGAAAACCTGATAAGGGAAAGTTATTTAAACATTAAGACAAATACCAGCTTAAACCTAATTAAACAGAGTATCACAGAGGGAGTAGCCCTAGAACATATGCCTTTGGAGGAGTTAAATCAATATGTAGACAAAAAGGTAAATAGGTATAGGGAAATCCAAAGGCTAATAAATGAAATAAGGTATTTAAAAGGGAAAGAAGGCTTATTGGTATCCACCGCCATGAAAGGCCAGTTAAATATGTCCATAAACCAGCTAAGCAATATAGACTCCCTATTACATAGGGGTAAGGGTTTTGGCAGTATGCTTAATAATTTCTTAAACAATAAGGATAGCTATGGTAAAGAAATAGAGGAAAAAATTGAAATATTGGAAGCTAAGATAAAGGAATTTTCTTCTTCCCTAAAGAAGGGAAGGGATGAGGTCAAGAGAGAATATGGGGATATACTGGATTCCTTTAAGGACTTAAGTAACTTATTTAATTCCCATGGCAGGGATAGGGATGGCAGTTTCAAGCAACTGGAAAAGTATTTAAGCCTGCAAAACCATTTATCCAAGGATGATTTGGTAATTCAACTGCCCATATTTTCAGATGGAGAATATAATAATGTCAATTTAATAATTCCAGATATAAATAAGGGAATCAATAAGAATAATATGGTATTCTACTTCAATATGAACTTGAACAACTTAGGTGAAGTAAGGTTTGAATTACAGGTTAAGGATGATAAGGTGTATGTAGATTTTATGGGAGAAAGGCTTGAAGCCATCAAGGAAAATGAAGAATTTCTAAAAGAAGGATTAAAAGGAATAGGCTATACTTTGGAGGAGTTTAAGTCTAATGAAGAAGTTAAATGAAAATAAAAGGATAAGATTGATTCCCAAAAAGCAATTGAAAAGAGCCTATGAAAATAGGAATGTAGAACACAAGATGGACATTAAAGAGGAATTGGCTTTAGAAAATATGGAAAAGGTCCCTAAGGAATTGTTTGAAATACTGGGGGAGACCTTATCCTTTATAGAAAAGGTAAATAAAATGGAGGGAGAAAAAGATGAGAATAAATAATAATATACCAGCTCTTAACACCCATAGGATGTTAGGCCTAACCAATTCTAGCTTGGAAAAGACTTTAGAAAGATTATCCTCTGGAAAGAGGATTAACAGGGCATCTGACGATGCAGCAGGCTTGGCCATATCCCAAAAGATGGAGGCCCAAGTCAGAGGCCTTAGACAAGCCTCAAGAAACTCCTTAGATGGCATATCCCTAATCCAAACGGCAGAAGGAGCCCTAAACGAAGTCCACGCCATGCTTCAAAGGATGAGGGAACTAGCAGTTCAGGGAGCTAATGGGATATATGAAAAAGATGATTTAGAAGCCATTGCT
>JAAYEU010000124.1 GCA_012728595.1 Tissierellia bacterium | reverse complement strand
CCTATGTCGTCATCCCGAAGGAATCTGTCATAGGCGCTTCGCTCGACTTGCATGTGTTAGGCACGCCGCCAGCGTTCGTCCTGAGCCAGGATCAAACTCTCATTTAAAAGTTTGTCTGACTTCTTACTCAAAGTACTTCACACTGTTTAGTTGTCTAGGTTCATTTGCAATGCTCTATTAGCATAGCATATTTTTGAATTGTTGTCAATATGTTTTTTAATAAACCTTAATAATTGTTCCAAGTTCAATTGGATGTTTTTTTGACGACAATTGATAGCTTAACACATTTTCGACACAGACTCAAAGTTTACATTTGACTGTATAGTTTGTTTTTTCGTCGATTTCTTTATAATTTGCAAAAATGCTTTGTTTATCTTTAAATTATAATTTATTTATCTAAAAAGTATATAAATATAATTGCAAAGTGCCATCCATAACAATATAAATATTCTTCATCCTAATTACTCTGACCTATATAATTAGAAATTATGCTTCCTAACGCTATTGAATATAATTTTGTTTCATAGGTATCTGCTCTTGAAACCAATACTATTGGCACCTTGGCTCCCATAATTATTCCAGCTGATTTCCCGCCTGCAAAATAGGTAATGCTCTTACCTATACCATTTCCCATTTCAATATTAGGGACTAATAATACATCAGCATCCCCAGCAACATCACTTCTATATCCCTTTATCTTTGCTGAGTCTTTAGATACGGCCAAATCTAATGCCATAGGTCCATCTACTATAACCCCATCTTCAAATTCCCCATTTAAGTATTTCTCTTTTAATTCCATAGCTTGGACTGTCGCATCCATCTTTAGGTCTACCTTCTCCTTTGCAGCTAAACAAGCAATTTTAACTGTTTCATTTCCCAATGCTTTTGCTACGATTACGCTATTTTCAATTATTTTAACTTTTTGTTCTATGCTAGGTGATAAATTCATTCCTCCATCTGTTAAGTAAATCAATTTATGATAACTAGGAACCTCATAAACCATTACATGGCTTAATAAGCTATCAGTTCTAAGCCCCCATTCCTTATTTAATACAGCCTTCAACAGGGTAGAAGTATCTATTAGCCCCTTCATAATAAAGTCTGCTTTCCCTTCTCTTATGAGTTTTACTCCTAATTCAGCAGCCCTCTCCAGATTTTCTTCATGGATGATTTCGTATCTATCCACCTTTATTTCTAGTTGATTAGCAATTTCCCTAGTCCTATTCTGGTCTCCAATTAAAATAGGCTCTACGATTCCTCTTTCACTAGCTTTAACTACTGCCTCTAACACTCCCTCATCGTGACTAGCTATTACAGCTAATTTCATTTTATTGGTATGCCTAACCTCTAATAATTGATTTAAGTTATCTATTTTCATGGCATGCCCCCCTATTTGTTATAAATTATTTTTTATTGTTAAATAATGTTCTTTGATTACCTCATTATCAGGATTTAATTTGTAGGCCTTTTCTATGTCTTTTCTGGCCTTGTCCATGAGTCCTAATTTTAAATAGGCTAATCCCCGGTTGAATATTATGCAATAATCCCTGTCATTTCCTTCTATTCCTTTATTGAAAATATCAATGGCTTCTTTTATATCTCCTACCAGGTATAAGCAAATTCCCAATTCGTTATATACATTTACATCTAATCCACCTAAGTCTAAAGCACTATATAAGAATTCAATAGCCTCTTCATACTCTCCTAAGCCCTTGTAAGCAAGTCCAACTAAATAGAATATATTCCACCATTCTTCATATTTATGGGTTAATGGTAGTAACTTATCCAAGGCTTTATCATATTGAGCCATAGTTAAATAATTTACACCTTCTTCAAAGGTGGCATCATCTTCTATTAATTCTAACTGTTCCCTAATCTCATTTAAGCGTTCTGCATCCTCATCTAACTTCAAGTATTTTTCCCATATAAGCTTAGCCTTTTGGAATTGCTGAAAATATCTATAGTAATAGCCTAATTTATAGTAGGCTAATGAAAAGTTCTCTTCTATATCTAAAATACTTTCCATTAGATTAGTAGCTTCTAGTAGAAAGGCTTCACCTTCATCTTTTTTATCTCTATCAATAAGTTCCTTACTGATATTTTCTAAAGATAAGGCATAGTTAAAAAGCCCTTCCACATTATGAGGGTTTAAATTTACCAAAGCTCTGAATAAAATTGATGCATCTTCTAAGCTGTTTTTTTCTACATAATTAAATCCTTTGTAGAGAATGTAATCTTCAATATTAGGATTATAGTTATAGAGTATTTTTTTGTATTCTTCCTTGTATTTAAATTCCTTGTCTACTCCCAAAATATAGATTATGCCATCAACTAAATGGGATATTTGTAATTCCTCTTGGAGTTTTCCTTCTTTAATTTCTTTTATTAGGGTATCGGTTATAATGGGAAGGGGAATGTCATCATCGATAGTATAATCACCCACATCGATTTTAGTTCCCTTCCTCAATTGGATAAAAGAGACCTTTTCTGTTTTTTTTAAGAAATGCTTATCTATTGTTTTCATCTTATCACCTTAATCGTAAAATTTATTCATATACATTCTTTTTCTTGGCGTACTTGTACTTAGAAGTTTGTAAAGATGACCTCTGTAGATCATCATAAAAGAAAACAACACTTGACCTACAATATAAAATATTAGCCCTTCTGCCGTCAGGCCGAAATTAAAGTCTAAATGTGTAGTAAAAATATTAAAGGTCCAATTATCAGTAAAAACATATAATAGTAAGTTAAAAATTATATTGGGTATTAGCCAGTTAATCCAATTTTCTTTCATGAAGTTTAGAGTGTACATAAGGCTTTCTCCTGAGGATAAAGACTTCTGATATATAGTCTCTGGTAGTGGATTTAGGCATACTACTATGATAATCCCTATTATAAAGCTTATTAAGTTGGGATTAATACCTAAAATAGCAATAATAGAAGATAAGAGATAACCGCCTATCCAATAAATAAAGAATATACCGTATACCTTCCAAAGAAAAAATTTAAACCCGTCTTTAAAATCATACCAAGTTATTCGATCATAATTAATTATATTAAATAGTAGATATAGATAGTTGGATATAAGGCTACTCATTATTATGGCTATTACTAAACCAGCTAAGATAGAAAGTACACCTGAAAAAAGGGTGCTGACAAGTAGAAGCATCAGCATATTGATAAGCATATAAACAAAGCCTGTAAAGGCAATAATCCAATTTTTACCAAAGCTATTTAAGGTCTTCTTCAAGCTGATTTTATTAACATATACTATATCTTGAAAAAAGTTCAAAACTTTCCCTCCCTCTCTATAAACTTGGTTATATCATAAGTCTTACACCTGATAAGAGGCCCATCCTGATAATCAAACAGTATATAAGAAGACTTACTTAGGTTATCATCCAAATTATAGGCCCTTTTCATCAACTCCAAAACATCTATCCGAAATTTTTCAATATGAACTCTTTTTATTACCTCCTTGGTGGGTAAGTCTATATATTGTTTTAGATAACTACTTAGCAATCTCTCATCCTTTAATATATTATGCTTATGTTTTTTAACAATTTGTTCCTCATCCCTGTCTATAAATTTCGGAATACTGGGGCCATTATTAAATAAATAATCATATTTTATAAGCTCATTAAATATTATTGGATTTTTAAAACCTTTCTCCCTGTAAAAGCTTAATAGTATTTTATAAAGGTTATTCTTACTATGAGAAAGGGTATGGTATTTGTTTTCCTCCCAATAATATAGAAAGTCTTCAAAAAAGTCAAAGGCCGTTTGGTAATTGTTTTCTATTAAATATTCTAGGGAATTGTCAAAATAACCTTCGTTATAATATTTTTCTACCAAATCTTCTATTCCTTTTAATTTTAACATTTCCTCATAGCTTATATAATCATTTTCCAAAACTTCATAAGGTGGTTGGTCTAGAAATTTAAAGTTATATTTTGATTTTTCCCTTCTTAAACCAGACCCTTTTAATAGTTTTAAAAAACCTAATTGAATCTTTTCAGGTTTTAAATCATACACATCGTTAAAGGACTTCTTAAAACTATTATAATCTTCATAGGGTAAACCAGCTATTAAATCTAGGTGTTGATGTATGTTATTATAAGATTTAATCTCCTTACAAACCTTACTTAATTTCCGAAAATCTGTTGTCCTTCCAACCGCCTTAATAGTCCTTGGGTTGGTAGATTGTACTCCTATTTCAAACTGAAATAGCCCTTCTTTTGCCTGTTTTATAAAATCTAACATCTCCCTATCCAGTAGATGGGCTGTGACTTCAAAATGGAAGTTCATATCCTTCGGATCCTTATCCATAATAAAATCCATAATCTCCATAGCATATCTCTTGTTAGCATTAAAAGTTCTGTCTACAAACTTTACCTGTTTTACCTGAGCTTTAATAAGTCTTTCAAGGTCCTCCTTAACTCGGTCTAAACTAAAGTATCTAACTCCTTTAATAGTAGAAGACAGACAAAATTGACAGTTAAATGGACAACCTCTAGAGCTTTCATAATATACTATTTTGTTTTTTAAGCTGCCATCTAAACCCTTATAAGGAGATGGAATAGAATCCAACTCTTTAATTAAGGGCATAGGAGGGTTTTGGATTATATTATGGCCAACTCTATAGATAATTCCTTTTATCCTGCTATAATCTTGTTTGCCATCTAAGAAGATTTTTATTAGCTCCTTGAAGCTTTTCTCTCCTTCTCCGTAGACAATAAAATCTATAAAAGGATGGTCTTTTAAAATATCCTTCCCATCAAAGGATACTTCTGGTCCACCTAAAATTATTTTTAGATTTGGCTTAACCATTTTTAGTATTTCACATATCTTTAATGTTTCATTTCTATTCCAGATATATGTGGAAAGACATAAAATATCTGGATTGGCCTTATATATTTCTCCAGCAATATAATCTATGTTTTGATTGATGGTGAATTCCATCAATTTCATTGGAATCAAATCTTGAGTATATGATTTTAAATATCTAATAGCCAAAGCTGAATGGATATATTTTGAATTTAATGTGGTCAGTACTATATTCATATATTTCTACCTCTCTTCATAAACTATCTCCATTATAGCATAATGGGATTAATCGTACACCATAAGTAGTCAATTTAGAAAAAATTCTAATGTGTCTTATTCTGTCGTATTGAAGGTTTTTTGAAAAAAGTATAGAATATTATATGATATATGATAGAATTATGGATAATAATTGATGAAAGGGGTTATTAAATGAGAGAATTCGACAAAATATCAATCCAAGAAATGTCTAAGGAAGATATGTTGATGATTATTGAAGCCTTAGAGTATACTGGTACCCATACCAAGGTTGAAGCATTTATAGAGCTAAAAAATAGTATTCTAAAGGAGTTAAGTGCCTTAGCCGATACTACCGAGGAAGAATTCGTCCAATATTTAAATAGATAAATTTAAACCTTCCCATCGGGAAGGTATCAATCTTTAACAAGCGTATAGATGCCGGATTTAGTTTTAAGATGGATTATAGTCTTATTGTGCAAATCTTCTCGTTTTATAACTTGCGACCTATTTAATAGGGAATGATAAAACACATCTCCCTCTTTAAATTGGAATATGTCGGGCAGATGGTATTTATCAATTTTTAATAGCTTTGGATCGATTCTTCCATTCCTTAAATTGTAGATATATTGGCCTAATTGAAAATAATATCTATCTAATTGGATGCTATAATCCTCTTTAGAATCCTTATAATAGGCAACTATTACATCTAAAATCCTATCCGAATCCCTCTTTCCATCTAATGCCCTTATAGCCCTTTCAAGGGCTTTATATTTTGGGGAAAAGACTGAGTTTAAAGTATTAAGTGCAAAGATCCTGTTTTGTTCGAACTCAACTGAAAAATTGCCTGGGTACTCTTCAAATGGAGCCCTGAAAAAGGGCTTATATTTTTGTAAAAACTCAGTTTGAGCAAGATGGATAACCTCATCTTTTAAATCATCTATGATATCCGATTTATTGTTTAAAAGATAAGCGATCAGTTTAGATATGAGCAACCCCTCTATTAAAAGCTCTATATTCCCAGTGGTAAATAGGATATTTTTGACTACCTCTTCTCTTATAAAGTCAAAATTTTTATTTGCCAATATTATGGGTATAAGGCGATAATATAGGGTATCGTCCTTTCCTTTCCAATAGATGACTGAATCCAATTTACCCAGTACATTCAATAAAGAGGGATTGTCTCCATTTTTATAGTATTTCCAAAGTTTGAGCTCTTCTTTGTATCTTGTATAATCTATATCCACTCTTACATATTCCTCTGATGGTATTAAGGATTTAATGGTTATTAAAATTAAATCGGTTATGTGGGAAGGTCCTTTGTTTTTCTTAAAATCTTCATTGAAGGCTACCATCAGAGGAAAGATAGTTCTTTCTAAGTTCATTATATCTACTCCTACATCTTATTTGGAGCTGCAATACCCAGTAGGGATAAGGCCGTTTTTATGACTGTTTTTGCTGCATAAACTAAGTTCAATCTAGCTTTTTTAAGTTCTTCATCAGCAGATAATATAGGGCAACTATTATAAAATTTATTGAAGGCTTTTGCAACTTCTACTACATGTCTAGTTATAAAGGAAGGCTCATATTTTTCTAAGGCATCTAAAACTGCCTCGGGGAAATTATATAAAAGCCTAATTAAGTTAACTTCATCCTCTTCTTTAAGAAGACTATAGTCGATTTCTTCTTTTAAATCAAACTCTCCCTTTTCTAATAAGCTATTTGCTCTAGCATGGGTGTATTGAACATATGGGCCAGTTTCTCCTTCAAAGCTTAAAGTTCTATCCCAGCTAAATACATAATCTTTTATTCTGTTATTGAATAACTCTTGGAATACTACTGCACCAACTCCTACTTCTTTTGCAACTTCCTCTTTGTTCTCCAGCTCTGGACTCCTTTCTTCTATAATCTTTAGCGTACTTTCAATGGCTTTATTTAGTACATCTTCTAAAAATACCACCCTGCCCTCTCTAGTTGATAGGGTTCCATCTTCAAGGCTTACCATTCCAAATGGAACATGGACACAATCATAAGCCCAATCATAGCCCATTAAATCTACAATCTTTATCAACTGCTTAAAATGGAGATTTTGTTGAGATGCTACTACATAAATATTTTTGTAAAAGTCATAGTGTTCTTTTCTATATATGGCCGCTGCTATATCCCGAGTTATATATAGGGTTGAACCATCGCTTTTCTGGATAAGGGCCGGTGGCATCCCATAGGGTTCTAAATCAACTATTTTGGCTCCTCTTGATTCCTCTAGCAGATTCTTCTCTTCTAATTCTTTGATTACCCTATCCATTTTATCGGAATAAAAACTTTCTCCTGCATAGGAATCAAATTCTATATTTAAAAGCTTATATACCTTATTAAACTCCTTTAAGCTTATATCCCTAATCCACTGCCATAATTCAAAGGCTTCTTCATTTCCTTCTTCTAATTCTTTGAACCAGTATCTTGCTTCATCCCTTAATTCTTCATCTTTTTCTGCTTCTGCATTAAATCTCACATATAGTTTCAATAGCTCATTTATAGGATCCTTTTCTATTACCTCAGTATCTCCCCACTTTTTATAGGCTGCAATCAGCATTCCGAATTGTGTACCATAGTCTCCTAAATGGTTAAGCCTTACAGTATTAAAACCTTGAAATTTAAATATTTTTTCGATAGCATTTCCTATTACAGTAGTCCTAATATGGCCAATATGGAAAGGTTTGGCTATATTAGGAGAGGAGAATTCTACTAAAACAGTTCTTCCATTGCCGATATTTGTAGAGCCAAACTTCTCTTTCTCTTCAGCTATAGCCTTTAAAACAACTTCGGTCATTTTAGTCTTATTTATGAAGAAATTGATATAGGGCCCTACATTTTCTACCCTCTCAAAAATTTCACCCTTCTCGATTTTTTCTACTACTTCCTCTGCAATCAAATTAGGAGCCTTCCTATAGATTTTTGCTAGCTTAAAACATGGAAAAGCATAGTCCCCCATATCATAATTTGGTGGAATTTCAACTAAGGATTCAATTTCTTCTTTCTCTAATCCTTCAATAGCCTGATGTAGAGAATTTACAACTTCTTTCTTAAAATCAAGCATTTTATTACCTCCCTTTTTAAATATTTAAAGCTCCCATCCCATTAAGAGACGAGAGCTACCCCGTGTTACCACTCTTGTTGGCCATTGGCCCACTCGAAGTTTATAACGCAACTAGCGTAATATCCTACTCAAAGTTTCAGATATAACCTCCGGGGTCCTCTTCGAATATAGCTTTGTACTGGCTTCCACCATCCCAGCTCGCTGATACAAAGAGATATATTCTACTCTCCCCATCATAGGCTTATATTCACTTTCAATCTATAATATACATTAATTAACTAAATAATTCAAGGCCTATTTAAATTCTATAACAGTAACTCCATCTCCACCTTCTCCATACTTTCCAGTTCTAAAACTTTTTATGTGTCTATGCCCTTTTACATAAGACTGTATTCCCTCTCTCAATACGCCAGTTCCCTTTCCGTGTATTATATAGGATTCCTTTATTCCTGCAATAAATGCATCATCTATATATTTGTCTAGCTCTAGGAGAGCCTCGTCTAAGGTTCTGCCTCTTAGATCTATCTCATTTTTAATTGTGGCGGATTTAGACTTAATAATCTTTTTAGTACTAGTCTTTGTTTTTTCTAAACCTATCTCTTCTGCTCTTCTTAGGGTTGAAACATGGACATTTACCTTCATAATTCCTACCTGTACTAGAACATTTCCATCTTCATCGGGAAGTTCTAACACATGCCCTTTCTGGTTTAATGATAATACCTCTACTGTTTCTCCTACCTTCAAGTTTTTAGGTACTTCTTTGGACTTGACATTTAATATATTTTCAGAAATAGAACTTTCTATGCTATCTAAGCTGGATTTTAACTTCTCTTGGGCCTGTTGTATTTTTTTGTTTTTATCCTTTTCGATTTGAAGGGAAATATCCCTTAATTCACCGATAATTTCCTCCGATTCTTTTTTTGCAGCCCTTAGTATATTCCTGGCCTCTTCCTTGGCTTTAAGGATTATCTTTTCCCTTCTTTCCTTGATTTTCTCTTTTTCCCTAGTCAGCTCCTCTTTAAGTTGTTCAACTTCCTCCCTAAGCTTTTCTACTTCATATCGATTTTCTTCAATAACCCTTCTATCTCTGTCTATTGCTTGTAGCACATCCTCAAATTCTACACTCTCCTTAGAGACTAATGTCCTGGCATAGTCTATTATATAATCTTGTAGCCCAAGCCTTTTAGATATTTCAAAGGCGTTAGATTTTCCAGGTATCCCTATTAACAGTTTATAGGTGGGACTTAGGGTTTCCACATCGAATTCTACAGATGCATTTCTTACACCTTCAGTAGTTAGAGCATATATTTTAAGCTGACTATAATGGGTAGTCGCTATAGTCCTTATGTTTAGTTTTAATAGGTGGTCTAGAATAGCCATTGCTAACGCTGCCCCTTCAGTAGGGTCTGTTCCCGCTCCTAGTTCATCGAATAAGACTAAGGTGTTCTTCCCTACCCTATCGAGTATGTCCACTATATTGGTCATATGGGATGAGAAAGTACTTAATGACTGTTCAATACTCTGTTCATCACCAATATCTGCAAAAATTTGATCGAATACGCCTATATGGGAATTAAAGTCTGCAGGGATATGAAGGCCTGCTTGTGCCATTAAGGTTAATAATCCAACAGTTTTTAAGGTTACCGTCTTACCCCCGGTATTGGGCCCTGTAATAACCAAGGTGTTGAATTCCTTTCCTAAATAGATATCTATAGGAACAACCTCTATCGGATCTAAGAGAGGGTGACGCGCCTTTCTAATATTAATATATCCATCATCGTTTAATATCGGTTTAGTAGCATCCATTTCCAAGGCTAGTTTAGCTTTAGCAAATATAAAGTCTATTAATTGTAGCATTTTTTGGTTGTTTCTTATTGTTTCTGCTTCTTCAGCTACTAGGCCAGACAACTCTTTCAAGATCCTTTCTATTTCTTCCCTTTCCTTTATTTCAAGCTCCCTAAGCTCATTGTTTAACTGGACTACCGCCATTGGTTCTACAAAAAGGGTAGCACCACTAGAGGATTGATCATGGATTAAACCGGGAAAATTGCTTCTATATTCCTGCTTAATGGGTACTACATACCTACCTTCCCTCATGGTTACAATGCTGTCTTGAAGAAATTTCTTATATTTAGGAGAATTAATGATGGAATTTAGTCTGCTCTTAATGGAATCGTTCTTATTTATTATCTGTCTCCTAATGTTTCTTAAAACTGGACTTGCATCATCAGAGACTTCATTTTCATCTACTATTGCCTTGTTGATTCTATCTTCTATGTCCTTTAAAACCCTTAAACTATCTATTAATCCTTTAATTATTGGGAATTTTGAAGTCTCTTCCTCTTTTAATTCCTTCATATATCGCTTTAAGCTTCTAGACACCCTAAGGGAATCGGATATCTTTAATAGGCTAGCAGGCATTAGACTTCCACCGATTTCTGCCCTTTTTAATTCGTTAGATATGTCATATATTCCAAAAAGGGGAGGATTGCCGTTTTTCATCAATAACTCCAAGGCTTCCTTAGTCTCCTCTTGAAGCCTCTCTACTTCTTCTAAAGAAGTAGAGGGTTTTAACTCATCCACTAACCTTTTCCCTAGCTCGGATTCAGCTTTTTCTCTAAGTCTATCTATGACTTTTTCATATTCTAGTACTCGAAAGGTTTTTTCATTCATAATCTCACCTCAGATTAAATAACTCCTCTAAAATAATGTCCTCTGGTTATTTCCTTTGTCTTTCTAAAGTCTTCAATGTATTTCATCACTTCATCTTTTGAAACTAAACCCTTAGCATAACCATAATATATTTCTTGAATTTCTCTAATGCCTTCTTTTTCGAAGGTAAAATCTAGCCTAATTATATTTACTCCTTTACTATACAGCTGTTTTACACTATCTAATACCATTAAAGGAACGCTATTATATATGGTAGTAGTATGTCCCTTTCTTTCCATATAAAAATTTAATCCCATCCTATCTTTTAAACCATAACCTTTAGCAAGATTACAGTTTTTACAGTTGGAATCTTCTTTGCAGCCCTTTAATAAAGACATAGGGCAATGCTTCATTACCATTAACGGAAGATAGCCATAAGCAATGGTTTCGTAATCAAATGGGTGTCTAGTACATATATTTTCTATCTGTTTTATATTCAACTCCGGAGACAGAGTAAGACTTATTAATCCATATTCTGCAAGAGTTCTTGCTGTAAAACTATTGAATACGTTTAAGCCTATATCTCCATGAATATCTAAATCGAAGTTGTCTTTTACCCAATTTAGGGTTCCAAGATTTGAAACTACAATCCCATCTAAAAGGCCTTCTATCGGCTTGATTCTATCCTTTAATCTGGCCAAGTCCTTTTCATACAGTATCCTATCCGTCAATATAAAAGCTTCCTTGCCAGCTTCTTTCACCACTTTTATGGCTTTTTCTAGTCCTTCCTCAAATCCTATATATATCCTATCTAATTTGGACAAATCTATTTGTTCAAATTGGTCCTCTTTCAATAAAGAGAGAGAGATTTTGTTTTCAACTTTTCTTTCTTCCTTAGTATAGTTAAAATAATTGCTGATATTTTTTAAATACATTTCTTCCGAAAGGGGATTTCTATTATTAAAGTTCTTCCTTTTCTCATCAAGTTTTCCTATAGCTTCTCGTCTTAAGCTGTTTATTACACTAATTGGTAGAAATGCTCCCTCATCTAAGCCTACTTCTACCTTATCTATATAGTAGACTGTATCATTTAATTTTGATAGTTGTTCAATTACCCTTTCCTTTGTCAAAGATATCTTCTTGCCCTTTTCAACTATAAAGTCCGATTCTACTCTGATATTATATTCTTCATATGTCAAATCTAGATAGGCTGGCTGCCCTATAAATATCCCTATTTCCATTTGAATAGGGAATTTTATATTACCTTCCTTATAGGAGTTTTGAGCCCTTTTAAGTAGTTCATCTCCTGGCCCTCCTCTATTATCAGGCCTGTCATAGGAAATGAAACTTTTACCAAAATCTCCAAACATTATTCCATTTGTAAAACCTCTATTGAATATATCAAATATATCCTTTTTATCTCTAGCTGTGATGGAATTTACACCCAAATCCAGAGCTTTCCTATAGTTTTTAACTATAATAGCGGTGTATTCAGGCCTTTTCATCCTACCTTCTATCTTTAATGAAGTAATTCCGCTGTCTATAACTTTATCTAAAACATCGATGGTGTTCAGGTCCTTGGGACTTAACAAGTATTTTTTATCCCAGGACTTAGAAAGCACTTTATCCTCATAATAATCGACTAATGAATAGGTCATTCTACAAGGTTGTGCACAGGTGCCCCTATTTCCACTTCTACCACCAATGATGCTACTCATCAAACATTGGCCTGAATAGGATACACATAAAGCTCCATGAATAAAACCTTCTAATTCTATCTTTGAGTTTTGATGGATGTTTTTAATTTCATCTAGAGGGGTTTCCCGGGCTAAAACCACCCTTTTAAATCCAAAATTTTGCAAAAAAAGAGCTCCTGGTAGGTTGTTTATAGTCATCTGGGTACTCCCATGTAGAGGGAGATCAGGAAATAGCTTCCTGACCATGTTAGCAAGGCCTAAATCTTGAACTATAATTCCATCCACATCTATTTCATGGAGATACTTTATATAGTCTAAAGCCTCTCTCATCTCTTCATCATCTATTAGTATATTGACCGTTACATATACCTTTACACCCCTTAAATGGGCGTATTCTACAGCATATCTCAATTCATCGTGCCCAAAGTTAGAGGCATAATGCCTTGCGTTAAAAAGCTTTCCCCCTAGATATATTGCATCTGCACCATTTTCGACAGCAGCAAAAAGACTTTCCATATTACCAACAGGAGCCAACAATTCTACTTTTTTATCTAACACTTAGTTATACTTCCTCCTTGTTAAATATATTCTTTTCCTTATCATATAACTTTAAGGCTTCTTCCAATTCCTTTTTAATTTCTATTATCTGCAACTGGCTATCGTATACCTTGTCTTGCAGTTTCTTTATGGTATTTTGACTATCCTTAAGTTCCTTTTCCTTTAGTTCCATTGCATTGATATAATCTTCTATTTCTCTATTTAACCTTTCGTTCTCCCTTTTCATATTTAATAGTTCATCTTTATACATATTAGATTCCATTGCAAGCTCTTCATTTTTATTTTGCATTTCCTTTAATTGATTTAAAATATTTTCATAGTTTTCCATTGGCGCTTTAGATTTACTCTTTAAGGATTCCAATTCATCCAAGGCCTTATATAGCTCATCAGCAATATTTAATGCTGCTAAAATAGCCGCCATGGAACTACTTAACTTATTGTTTTTATTTACCATTTCCTTTATTTTTTTGTCTACATAGGCAGCTAGGCTATGAATATATTTCTCAGAACCATCCCCAATTACTGTAAAGTTACGACCGTCAATCTGAACATTTGTCTTAGTTTTTCCCGTCATAACTTATCCTCTCCCTTTTATCGTCTTTAGGTAGGTATTCTACATAAATCTCCACAATCCTCTATTTTTTTGCAAAAATTAACTTCTAAGCTTTGCGTCTAGCCTTCTTTCTAATTCTTCAATTATCCTTTCATGGACTTTATTTACTTCTTCGTCCTTTAATGTCTTCTCGCTAGATCTATAGGTCAAGGAAAAAGCGACGCTTTTTTTGCCCGATTCGATTTGTTTGCCTTCATATACGTCGAACAATTCTATATTTTCTATTAAGCCTTCTCCATTTTCCAATATTACCTTTTCCAACTCCCCAACCATCACGTCTGAGTCTACTACCACAGCTATATCCCTTAAGATTGCCGGATATTTTGGTAGGGGTTTATATTTTCTATCTAAATTGGTTTCCTCTACTAAGGCATCAAAATTCAATTGGGCTATATAAACCCTTGTATCTATATCGTAATTTTCTACTACATCCATGTGGATTTCTCCTAATACCCCAATAGAATTTCCTTTTATGAGGATGTTAGCAGTTCTGTTGGGATGGAAAGTTGGATTGCTTTCTTCTTTTACGTATTCAAAGTCCTTAATTCCTAATTTTTCAAATAAGGCTGTTACAACTTCCTTTAAATAATAAAAGTCTATCTGGCCATACATACCTAAAACTAATACTTTCTCTTCCCTGGGAAGTTGTTCTAAGGGCAGTTCTTTAGGTATGAATACATTTCCAATTTCATAAAGATAGCATTCTTTAACACCATAATTATAATTTCTGCTTAATAGATCTAGCATATTGGATATTAAAGTCGTTCTCATTACACTATAATCCTCACCAAGAGGGTTCATTAGTTTTATATAATTCCTTAGATGGCTATCAGCCTCTATTTTTATTTTATCATAAGACTTAGGGCTAATAAAAGAATAAGTTATGACTTCATTTAATCCAAATCCTTGTAGAATAGCACCTACCTTATCGGCAATAATACTACTATAGGGTTTTTCTCCTCTTGTTAAAACCCCTACTAAGGGCTGAGCAGCTATATTATGGAATCCGTGTATTCTTCCTATTTCTTCTATTAGATCTACTTCTATATTTAAGTCCAATCTATAGGTAGGAATTTTTACCTCCAAATATCTTTCAGTCACTTTAGTTTTTAGATCCAGTCTTTCAAGGTAGTCCACCATATCTTCTACGGACAATTTAGTTCCTAGAAGCTTATTTACCCTTTCTGGCCTTAATTTTATAGTCTTTTCCTCTTTTATATTTTTATATATATCTATGCAGCCTTTAACTACCCTTCCAGCATTAATCTCTTCTATAAGCTGGCATGCTCTTTCAGCAGCAATTTTACAAAGATTAGGATCTAATCCCTTCTCAAATCTTATTGAAGCCTCAGTTCTTAAATTCAATTGTTTAGAGGTGGAGCGTATGGATTTGCCGTTAAAGTTTGCTGATTCTAAAAGCACAGTGGTGGTTTCTTCCGTTACTTCTGAGTCCATTCCACCCATAACTCCCGCAATGCCAATTGGACTTTCTCCATCGGTAATCAACAAATTGGAGTTATTAAGGGCTCTCTCTTGCCCATCTATAGTTGTTATCTTTTCACCATCTTTTGCCCTTCTAACTAAAATCCTTTTATTATTTAATTTGTCTAAATCAAAAGCATGAAGGGGTTGACCCAATTCCAGCATTACATAATTGGTAATATCAACTATATTATTAATAGGTCTCATCCCTGCTTCCATTAAGCGAAGTTGTAACCATAAAGGAGACTCTTTTATCTTTATATCCTTAATAACCCTTGTATAATATCTATTACAGAGTTCTTCATCTACTTCTACTGCCTCAACATAATCCTTGATATCATCCACTTCATCCTTTACTGCTACTTCTGGCAATTCTAACTTTTTATCAAAGGTTGCAGCTGCTTCCCTCGCCATACCTATTATGCTTAAGCAGTCGGGTCTATTTGGAGTGATTTCCAATTCTATTATCTCTCCATTTAGCCCTAATACCTCATCTATAGGCGTACCTAAAGGATAGTCTTTATCTAGTATGAATATCCCATCCCTTTGATTTTTAGGAATAACACTATCCTCATAACCTAACTCCGCTAAAGAGCAAAGCATACCGTTGGATTCTACTCCCCTAAAATCGGTTCTCTCTATGTATAAATCCTTGGGCAACTTTGCTCCTACTAGAGCTACAGGAACATAATCTCCAACTTTAAAATTGTCGGCACCAGTAACTACCTGAATGGTTTCATCTCCTACATCTACCATTACTACTAAGAGCTTGTCGGCATTCTCATGTTTCTCAATTTTTTCTATTCTACCTACTACTACCCTTTCAATACCCCTATCCAAGGAAATTATGGATTCCACATGGGAACCAGATAGGGTAAGTTCATCTGCTAACTTTTTAGTATCTACATCTATGTTTACATATTCTTTCAGCCATTTTACAGGTAATAACATTTCTTCCCTCCTCTAACCGGTTAAAATTGTTCTAAAAATCTATTATCGTTTTCGAACAATAGTCTTATATTATCTATGCCATATTTGACCATGGTAATCCTATCTATTCCCATTCCAAAAGCAAATCCAGTATATTTTTCTGGATCTATACCACATACTTCTAAGACCTTAGGATGTACCATCCCACAGCCTAATAGCTCCATACTCCAACCAGTCCCATCACATACGGAACAACCTTTCCCCTTACAACTAAAGCAGGATACATCTACTTCAGCACTGGGTTCAGTAAATGGAAAATAGTGAGGTCTAAACCTAGTCTTCATGTCGTCACCAAATAATTCTTTTACAAATATATTTATAGTATCAATCAAGTTGGCCATGGTGATATTTTCATCTACCACCAATCCTTCCAGCTGATGAAACATTGGTGAATGGGTGTCGTCTACATCATCAAATCTAAAGGTTCTTCCTGCAGAAATTATCCTTAAAGGTGGCTCCATAGCCTTCATAGCCCTTATTTGGACTGGAGAAGTGTGGGTTCTAAGAAGAATATCTTCTGTAATATAGAAGGTATCGCTTAAATCCCTTGAAGGGTGGTTTTCCGGAGTATTTAAGGCATCAAAGTTATACTCTACCGTCTCAATTTCTGGGCCTTCTACTACGGTAAAGCCCATACTTATAAATAAGTTCTCTAATTCCCCTATGGTCTTTAAGAGAGGATGGCTATGTCCTAATTTCCTGGTTCTTTTATTAATAGAAATATCTATTTTTTCCTTTTCAATTCTTTCCTGTTTAAGCCTTTCTTTGAATCTATCTTTGCCTTCTGAAAGCTCCTTTTCGATTTCCTGCCTAACTTCATTGGCTAAGCGACCAACAACTGGCCTTTCTTCTTTGGGTAGTTTCCCCATCTCCCTTAAAATCAAAGTTAACTTTCCCTTTTTACCTAAATATTTTATCCGCACATTTTCCAAGTCGTCTAGCCTATTGGCACCATTTATATCTGATATTGCTTCTTCTTTAATCCTTATTAACTCATCTTTCATATTACTACTACTCCTTTCCTGAAAAAAACAAGACCTGCTCTAAAAGTAGAGGTCTAGAATTCAGACTATTTTAATAGATTATAGCACCTAAAAGTTGAAAATACAAGGACTATTGCCTACGCTGCCTTAAGGCTTCATACATTATTATAGACGAAGCTATGGCTGCATTTAAAGATTCAGCTTCTCCAGACATGGGTATTTTAATCAATTGATCTGCCAATTTTTCTAAATCCTTAGAAACCCCCCTGGACTCATTCCCTATTATAAGTGCAGACGGTTGTCTAAAGTTTACATCTTGTATATATTTATTCCCCTTTAGGGAAGTGGAATACACTTTTATATGCCTATCTTTAAGTTCCTCTATTATCTTTTCTAAATCCCTTGTAAAATACAAAGGCATCCTGAATATGGACCCCATGGTTGACCTTACTACTTTAGGATTATAAACGTCTACAGAACCTTCTGATATTATTATTCCATCAATGCTAAATGCATCTGCTGTCCTTATGATGGTACCCATATTCCCCGGATCTTGAAGCCGATCTAAAAGGAGTATAAATGGGTTAGATTTATTAAGAATTTCATCAATGGAATTAAGTCTAAACTTAGCTACCGCCAGTATACCCTGGGGGTTTTCCAACTGGGATATTTCCCTATATAATTTGTTGGATATTTTGATCAGCCGATCATGGGTCTTGATTTTCTCCCATATTTGGTCTGCGCCTCTTATATTAAACAACTCATCACAATAGACTATATGTGAGAGAGGATAGTTATTGTCTACGCATTCCTCTACCATTTTAATTCCTTCGATTATAAAGGAATTTTTTGACCACCGCTCTTTTTTTCTATAAAGGCTTTTTATTTCCTTTATAGTGGGATTGGATGGGCTTGTAATATAAATCATAGATTTATCACCAGCATTCTATAAAATTCCCTAAATTTTTTCTGTTGAACAGTAAATATTATCCCATAAAAGGCCATTGCCTATTATGTATTAAGCAAAAAAGTTCCGATATCGGAACTTTTAGAGTGCTTCCTTTGCAATTTCAACTAATTTTGAAAATCCTTCAGGATCATGTATTGCCATTTCAGATAATACTTTTCTATTGATTTCAATATTAGCCTTTTTCAGACCATTGATAAATGTGCTATAATTCATTCCATTTAATCTAGCCGCTGCATTTATTCTTGAAATCCAAAGCTTCCTGAAATCTCTCTTTCTTTGTTTACGTCCTGAATATGCATAATCTAATGATTTCATAACTGCTTGCTTAGCAGGTCTATATAATTTGCTTTTAGCACCATAATATCCTTTAGCTTGTTTTAATATTTTTTTATGTCTCTTTCTAGCAGTTACACCGCTTTTTACTCTTGCCATTTAAACTACCTCCCTTATACATCTATTTCTAATTTTATTATGGAATTAATGAATCGATTCTCTTTTGATCCCCTTTACTTACTAATGCAGGTTTTCTTAAGTTTCTAACCCTCTTCGGGGACTTTTTACCGGTCAAGTGACTCTTATACGCTTTATATCTTCTTATCTTTCCTGAGCCAGTTCTTTTAAACCTTTTAGCTGCTCCTTTATGAGTTTTCATTTTTATCTTTTTAGCCATTTATATTACCTCCCTTACTTACTCTGTTTTTGGCGCTAAGAACATAATCATATTTCTACCTTCCATTTTAGGCTTTCTATCTACGACTCCATATTCAGAGGTTAATTGACTAAACCTATCTAATACCTCTTTTCCAGCATCTTTATGGCCTAGTTCTCTTCCTCTAAATCTGACACTTACCTTTACCTTGTCTCCATTTTTTAAAAATTCAATAGCCCTATTGGCTTTCACCTTCAGGTCATGTTCCTCAATATTAGGGGTCATTCTAACCTCTTTCACATTGATAACCCTTTGTTTTTTTCTAGCCTCTTTTTCCTTTTTAGCTAATTCATATTTGTACTTCCCATAATCCATAATTCTGCATACTGGGGGTTTTGCTTTTGGGGCAACCAACACCAGATCCAATTTCCTATCATATGCTACATCTAGAGCTTTCTTAATAGGCACTATACCCAATTGACTTCCATCCACATCAATTAGCCTTACTTCCTTTTCCCTAATTTCTTCATTAATTTGAAGTTCTTTAATATTACTGCACCTCCTAATTATTATAAAAAATAAAAGCGGGAAAAATACCCGCTATTGTACCAATAGATAAGCATAGCAAACTATATAGTAACATAGTTATGCTACCAATAGGCTATAATCAATTGTAACCTTAAAAGCTTTCGCCATAAGGTGAGAAGCGGATACTTCTACTTCTACTTGTCATAATATTCATTTTCCATAAACATTATATGTTAGATCATAGCCTTTGTCAAATAGTTTTTTTATTATTTTGCCAGTTCATATAAAGCTTGGGCATAAATTTTAGTAATCTTCATCAAATGGTCTATAGAGATAAACTCATCTTTTTGATGGGCTACCTCTTTTTGGCCGGGAAATACTGGCCCAAAGGCTACAGCATTTTCCATAGCTCTTGCATAGGTTCCTCCTCCAATAGTAATAGGTTGACTTTCCACATCTCCCGTCTGTTCTCTATATACCTTCATTAGTTTTTCTACCAGGAAATTATCCTTAGGTATATATAGGGGCTTTTTATCGGATTCACCTTCTACCAGTTGAATGCCCGTTCCCTCTAAGTTCTTTCTAATTCCCTCATAAACTTCCTTAGCACTGCTCTTAATTGGATACCTTACATTTATAGTAAGTTTTATTCCATCGTCATCCAGCTTAATAACTCCTGGATTGAAATTCAATTTACCAGATACGTCATCTTCAAACCCACAGCCAATATCTTCACCGTGGTGTCTAAAAGCTATTCTATCGTTGTAGATTTTAATGAAATTACAGATATCACAGTCTCCATCCATCAGTTTTCCTAAAAAGGCCATCAAATATGAAATAGCATTTTCTCCCTTCTCTGGTCTACTACCATGGGCTGACACACCTTTTGCTATTATCTTGATCTTTCCATTTTCTCTTTCTAAAGATAAGGGGTATTTGGTATTTTCCACAAAATTATTCAATTTTTCTTCCACCATAGATGGATCTTCAGCAGTTATTATTGCTTCACAATGATCAGGAACCATATTAGCTGCATTTCCACCTTGAATATTTTCAATGTTTATTCCTGAACAACCTTTAGATGAGAGTTTTTTCACCAAATCGAATACTATAATCCCCTTTTCCCCATGGATTACTGGAAAGTCTGCATCGGGTGTAAAAGCCATAGTTGGAGCTTTTTCACGCTTGAAATAATAATCCATACAACCCCAACCAGTTTCTTCATTTGTTCCAAATATGATTCTAATCTTTCTATTTAATTTAACTCCTGACTCCTTTAAAGCTTTCATGGCGTAAATACATGCAATAGCTGGACCTTTATCATCTACAGCTCCCCTACCATAAATCTTATCGTCATGTATTTCTCCTCCATAAGGGGGATAGGTCCAGCCATCTCCTTCAGGTACAACATCTAGATGGACTAGAATTCCCACCGACTCATCTCCATCACCTAAGTCTGCATGACCGGCATATCCAGCAAAATTCTTAGTTTCAAACCCCATTTCCTCACATAGATTAAGTGCGAACTCTAGAGCTCTATAAGGCCCTTCTCCAAAGGGCATATTGGGTTTTGCTTCCTCTTCTACACTTTTAATCCTTATAATCTCCTGGGTAGATTTAATAATATCTTCTTTATAGCTATCTACCAACTCTAAGAATTTCATTTTATCACCTCATTATAAATTTAAAATCTAATAACTATCTTAATGCTTATATTTGACTAAAACTCTAATTTCAATAACCTATAGTCAATACTATTATATCCCTCTAAATTAATTCCTTCAACCTATAATATAATTCCTTTTATATTAAATATGTAAATGGTTACACTATAATTTAGAAAAAATAAAAAGGTGGAGATAGATTGAAAAGAAAAAGACTAGCATTCACAATCTTGGTAATTAGCATCATTTTTTCTACGATACTATTATTCGATAACCTCTACCCATCCCTTGGTTTAAACAAAATAAAAATAACCAGCAGATGGGTTTTTTGGTCCTTTACCATAATACTTTTGGTTTATCTTATAAAATCCGATTCCAAGCCCCAATTAGTTCCCTCAGTATTAACTAGCGAAAAGATAGCTAATAAGGAAAGGGATAAATCTGAAGTATCCTTTAAAGATGTGGCTGGACTGGAGGAAATAAAGGAAGAATTGCAGGAAACTATTGATTTTATAAACAACTCCAGCAAATATAAAAAGATGGGTGCTAGAATCCCAAAGGGTATACTTTTTTATGGCCCTCCTGGTACTGGAAAGACTTTATTAGCCAAAGCTGTAGCAGGAGAAACTAATTCCGTATTTCTTTATGCTAGTGGGTCTGAGTTCGTAGAAAAATATGTTGGAGTAGGTGCTAAAAGAGTTAGATCATTATTCGAAAGAGCAAAGAAGGAAGCACCAAGTATCGTTTTTATTGATGAAATCGACGCCATTGGTACTAAGAGGAATTTGGAATCAAATAACGAAAAGGACCAAACCCTAAATCAGCTATTAGTAGAGATGGATGGCTTTAACAGCCATGAAACGGTTATAGTAATTGGTGCTACCAATAGGTTGGACCTGTTAGATGAAGCCTTATTAAGGCCAGGAAGGTTCGATAGGCACATTTATGTTGGAAATCCAAATATGAAGGCTAGAGAACAGATTTTAAAAGTCCATACTAAAAATAAGCCTTTGGATAAATCAGTAGATATATTAGATATTGCAAGAAAAACCCATGGGCTTTCAGGAGCCGATCTAGCTAATATAGCCAATGAGGCTGCTATAATCGCAGTTAGAAGAAATAAAAGTAAAATTACCATTGAAGAGTTTGATGCTGCAATCGAAAGGGTATTAGCAGGATTAGAGGTTAAAAATCCAACGGTCCTATTAAAGGAAAAGAAGACCGTATCATTCCATGAAGCAGGCCACGCCTTAGTAGCAAAACTACTTAATACTGAGATGGTACAGAAGGTTTCCATCATTCCTAGAGGGCAAGCTCTAGGCTATGTACTAAAATTCCCAGAAGAAGATAGGTACCTATTGACGGAAAGGGAGCTGATAAATAAAATAATAACCCTCTTGGCTGGGCGAGCTGCTGAAGAATTAGTTTTTAGGGAAATAACTACTGGAGCTAAAGACGATTTAGATAAGGCTACTAAAATCGCAAGGGAAATGGTATGTAGCTATGGTATGGGCTCTTTAGGACCTATAGCTATCGATGAGCAGTATATAAAACACAATTACGGGGTACTTAGGGATGAAATAAAGAGAATTTTAGACTATTGTTATAAGGAAGCATTAGAAATACTTGATGAAAACAAGCCATTACTCTATCATATAGCTAATACCCTGATGGAAAAGGAAACCATGGATGGAGAAGAGCTAGATGAAATATTTAAGATATATGAAAAGCCCATAGATTGTGCAACATAAAAGAAGGCCATTTTGAAAACATGGCCTTCTTTTTATTCCTTATTTTTAACCTTTTCCAACACCCTATCTATAAATTCTTCTACCTTGAATTGACCTATATCTCCTTCATCCCTTTTGTTTATGGATACAAGCCTATCTTCTACTTCCTTTGCACCTATTATGAGCATATATGGTATTCTTTGAAGTCTAGCCTCTCTTATTTTATATCCAATTTTTTCTGCCCTATCGTCGATTTCCACTCTAAGACCCTTCTCCTCCATTTCCTTCTTAATCTCATAGCCATAGTCATTGAATTTATCTGAAATTGGGAGGATTATAGCTTGAACTGGTGCAATCCATACTGGGAATTTACCCGCATAATGTTCAATTAATATTCCCATAAACCTTTCGATGCTGCCAAGAATGGTTCTGTGAATCATGACTGGTCTCTTTCTTTCATTATCCTTATCCACATAGGTTAAATCGAATCTCTCTGGCATCTGGAAGTCTAACTGGATTGTACCACACTGCCAGGTCCTTCCTATAGCATCTTCTAGATGGTAGTCGATTTTAGGACCATAAAAGGCTCCATCTCCTTCGTTTAGGATATATTCTATGCCCTTTTCTTCTAGAGCTTCTCTCAAGCTGTTTGTTGCCAATTCCCATTGTTCATCAGTACCCATAGAGTTTTCAGGTCTTGTAGATAGTTCCACATGGTATTTGAATCCAAATATGCTATAGATATAATCTGCTAGATCGATAATATCAATTATCTCTTCCTTTACCTGAGAAGGTAAAGCGTATATATGGGCGTCGTCCTGAGTAAAACTTCTAACCCTCATCAATCCATGAAGTGCCCCAGAAAGCTCATGGCGGTGAACTAAACCCAGTTCTCCCCATCTTAGAGGAAGATCCCTATAGCTGTACATCTTAGATTTATATACCAGTATAGAGCCGGGACAATTCATAGGCTTAATAGCATATTGGTTATCGTCAATCTCCGTAAAGTACATATTTTCCTTATAATGATCCCAATGGCCGGATTGTCTCCATAGACTTTCGTTGAGTATTATAGGAGTCTTTAATTCACCATATCCTCTTTTTACATGTTCTTCCCTCCAAAAGTTCTCTAATATATTTCTAATGACCATTCCCTTTGGATGGAAGAAAGGAAATCCTGGACCTTCTTCATGAATGGTAAATAGGTCTAATTCCTTTCCAAGTTTTCTATGGTCCCTTTTCTTAGCTTCTTCTAATCTATCTAAATAGGCTTCTAATTCCTTTTTCTTCTCAAAGGTAACACCGTAGATTCTTTGAAGCATTTTGTTTTTTTCGTCGCCTCTCCAATAAGCTCCAGCAATGCTTAATAATTTTATAGCCTTAACCTTCTTGGTATTTAATAAGTGAGGCCCTGCACACAGGTCGGTAAACTCACCTAACTTATAAAAGGATATCTCTTCGTCTTCTGGGAAGCTCTCTATTAAATCTACCTTGTAAATTTCTCCTTTTTCTTTAAAGTATTCCAAAGCTTCATCCCTGGGCATAATAAATCTTTCCAAAGTATGATTTTCCTTAACAATTTTTTTCATTTCTTCTTCTATCTTTTCTAAATCCTCTGGAGTGAATCTGTGTTCTGTATCAAAATCATAATAAAATCCATCTTCTATAGCTGGACCTATGGCAAATTTAACATCGGGAAAGAGTCTCTGAACTGCTAATGCCATTATGTGGGCTGAAGTATGCCAAAATATTTCCTTTCCTTCTTTATCTTCAAACTTTACTATCCTAACCTGGGCATCCTCGTCAATAGTTTCTTGCAAACCCTTAGTTTTCCCATTTACTACAGCTCCTACCGCAACCCTTGCCAATCCTTCACTAATATCTTTTGCCACTTCTAATACGGTTACGCCTTTATGGTATTCTCTTACAGAATTATCTGGTAAAGTTATTTTAATCTTACCCATATCTACATCTATCTCCTTTCCATATTATAATCATTATAATCTAATTTAAAAAACCTCTCGCCTCTGCATAATGCAGGGACGAGAGGTTTACTCCCGTGGTTCCACCCTAATTGGTACTCAATTTATATAACGCTTTAAGCGGAAATCCTTCTGCCTTTGGCTTGGGATTCAACTCAGGGGTGGTCTTCAGTTATTCTTTCCAGAAGGATGCTTCCAGCCACGGCAATCCTCTCTCTTGCTGGTCCAAATAACCTACTCTTCCCGTCATAGTCTTTATATTAAATTTTGATTACTTATTTTAACACAATATACCCAATTCTTCAAGCCTTATTCACAATTTTTTAGTTAGCATCAAATTTAGATAATATTTCTTCTAAGGTAAGCATAAACTGCTCTCCAGTTTTCATGTCCCTTAAGGTATATTTATTCTCCTTTAATTCCTCTTCTCCTATGATAATTACATAGGGAATATTCAATTTATCAGCATAGCCAAATTTCTTACCCATTTTAGCCTTTTCTAAATATATTTGAGTATTGATTTTATTTTCCCTTAGTATGTAGCCTATTTCCACCGCTTTTTCCAAACAATTTTCCATTGGTATTATTATAACCTTAGTAAGGGAACTTTCCTCAGCTTCAATTAATTTAGCTTCCATTAATTGATAAAACAACCTAGTAAGCCCAATGGATATTCCTACCCCTGGCAATTTTTGATTGGTATAATACTCAGCCAGATTATCGTATCTACCTCCTGAACAGATACTACCTATTTGTGGGTAATCATCCAAGAAGGTTTCGTACACAGTGCCAGTATAATAATCTAACCCCCTTGCTATTGTCAAGTCTATAGAGTAATTATCTTTAGGAACGCCAAATAGTTCCACATAATGATTTACTAATTCTAATTCCTCTACTCCCTTTTTAAAGACTTCATTTTCCACACTTAATTTCTTAAGGCTTTCAATTTTTTCTTCATTGCTTCCCTTTATCTGGATAAACTCCATTATCTTTTCAATGGTAGTTGAATCTAATCCTAGTTTTTCTAATTCCTTAACAACTCCCTCCAAGCCTATTTTCTCTAATTTATCTATAGCCCTTAAGGTTTCAACTGAGTCCTTAATTCCTAACCATTGGAAAAATCCATTTAATACTTTTCTATTATTTATCTTTATGGTGAAGGAATCGAATCCTAAATCCTTAAATGTTGAGTAAATTATACTAGGGATTTCTGCATCATTTATAATGCCTAAACTTCCGTTGCCAATTATATCTATATCGCATTGGTAAAACTCTCTAAACCTACCTCTTTGGGCCTTTTCACCCCTGTATACTTTTCCAATATGGTATCTTCTAAAAGGAAAGGTTAGCTCTGAAAAATGTTGAGCAACATATCTAGCTAACGGAACTGTCAAATCAAACCTTAATGCTAAATCACTATCCCCTTTGGTAAACCTGTATATCTGTTGTTCCGTTTCCCCTCCCCCTTTTGCTAACAAAACTTCAGCTTTTTCTATTACAGGCGTATCGATTGGTAAAAAACCAAATCTTTCATAATTCTCCCTTATGGTGTCCATCATCTTATTAAATAGGATCTGATCAGATGGAATAAGTTCCATAAATCCTGCTAGTATAGATGGTTTAACCTTATTTTTACTCATATGTATACCTCCAATTAACAATTGTTATTATTATGATATCATTTATAGCCTATTTTTCAAATAGATTGGATAACAAAATGAAGCTATATAAAAAATAAGCTTCATTTTATGAATCCCTCTCGATTCTTACTCTTTTATTACACATTTCACAGCCATAACAGTAGAATACTTTTTCTTGGAATACATCGGATATTATTTTTAACACATCATCATATTTCTTCTCATCGTTTAAATGGATAATTATATTCTTTGGAGATAAAACTATCAACGAGCTGATTAATATGTCATCGTCACCAATGTTAGTATCTTCTAATTCGCTTATTACCTCTTCAAAGAAATTATTGTCTATCTTCTTATTATCCCTATCATATAATCGATAATAGCCACTTTTGAATATTATATTCACAAGATCGCTTTTTTCTCCCTGTACTTCAACGAAATACCGCAATATATTAATGAATTCTTTATATTCCTTCTCTAGGGTAAACTCCTCTATCCCTTTATCTACAACTAAATCTATAAGAAGATTAAAACCCTTTAACCTAAACAGTATGAATCCATCTATTGAAATAAAAGGCATATCCATTATATACTTTTTTATTTCTTCGTTCATATATTCCTTTTCTGCAACAAAATTATTTTCATTTAAAAGGATTTTTTCTGAAATTTTGCCTACCTGTTTCTTTTCTTTGGGGTTTAAGTTCTTAAAATTTATGCCTATACGTTTATATATAAAATCGCTTGAATAAATATTCAAGATTAGGTCTAATATAAGATTAGTAATATCATCATAGAAATTCTTGACCGCCCTATTTTTTACAGGAGATATATTGAACACATGTCTTGTTTGATAGGCTTTTTCCTCCAACTTTACTTTTTTGTTAGAAAAATAATTATAAATTATCTCCCTAGCTTTGTCTATATCTTTGTTTAGTGCTATTTGAACCTTCATATCCTTTTCACTCCTTTCTTGTTACTAGTATGTTCTCTCAACTGGTCTATATACTACATAAAGAGTTACTCTATTGGCAATTAAGAGTAATAATAGTTCCAATATCTATAATCTTTTCATGGCTTAACCAATATATCTCTTTATTATATCTTTTAATAAAATTTTCAATTTTTAACTTATCAGGATGTTCTTTCATGCTACCAGAAATCATTATGACATCCTTGGACAAGTTACCAGTCGCTCCCCCAATAAACCCATAGGAATAGCCTTCTAAAACTATATGGCCAGGCTGGATTAACAATACATCAATACCACGTTTTGATAATTCTTTGTATATAGGGTAATCTGCTGTTATAATGGCTCTTTCATCTATAACAGCCATAGAGCATTTGGAATAACCCTGCTTTACATCCACAAATTCCAAGTTCTCTTTCTTTAAATAGTACTTTAATTTCTCATCAGTATATTTAAAGTTATGTACTGCAAAACCATCAATCCTACCAACATTGTATGCAATATTCCCCGGATAGTCTTTGGTTAATTTGGTTTCCCCCTTAATAATTTTAATACCCATTCCACTAAGCTTGTCTTCATAATAATCAAAAACATTTGGTGCCACCATCAAGGTATAGTGATTAATGGGATGAAGCACCATATCTGGATGGTATGATACAGGCTCTGCAATATCTTTGCATGGGATTGTAGGGATTATTTTTAGATTTAACTTTTTTAATCTATCTATTATTTCCTTGGAAACCCTTCCATCTATTATAACCATATCTGCTTTTTCCATAGGCATAAAGGGGTTTTTCATATTCTAACCAACTCCTCCTTATAAAAAATTAAACCTTCTATTATTTTCATAATAGAAGGTTTTTCTGGAGGCGGCACCCAGATTCGAACTGGGGAATAAAGGTTTTGCAGACCTCTGCCTTACCACTTGGCTATGCCGCCATATGGAGCGGAAGACGGGATTCGAACCCGCGACCCTCGCCTTGGCAAGGCGATGCTCTACCACTGAGCCACTTCCGCCTAATTATCAATTGTTGGTGCCCAGAGGCGGAATCGAACCACCGACACGAGGATTTTCAGTCCTCTGCTCTACCGACTGAGCTATCTGGGCAAATTTTTGATAGAAGCTTTGAAACCACTATTATAATATACAACATTATTTTAAAATTGTCAATAGATTTATGGGCCTTATTGCTAGTTATTATTAAAAAACCCCCGTTTCTAATTGGCACGGGGATTAATCGATTAATTTTATTAGGTCTTCCTTTGAAAAATT
>JAAYEU010000123.1 GCA_012728595.1 Tissierellia bacterium | reverse complement strand
TGGATTCTCTCCTAGAGGGCTTAATCCTTCCATCCCAAGTATGACGGCAAGCTTTCCCTCATCTACTGCATGGTAAAAATCCTTTGAGTTATATATTACTCTTAAGATATCCTGATTTTCCCATATCTCCTGACACATATACTTTATGCTTTCTAAAAACCTCTCCTTAGGCCTTTCATCATGGGGAGGGTCAATCCACACCATAAAGACCCCTCCTACCATCTTTCCCTTCTTAAACCTATCCAAATGATATCTTTTTATAATATCCTTCTCCCCCAAGCTCCTCTTTACCGTTACATCAGTCCAAATATCTCCATGTATGTCAATTAACATAGTACACCTCCCAAAATAAGAGGGTAAATCTGCAACCTCTTTATATTTATCACTTAAAATTACCCATTAATATATTACAATAACCAATAATATATCCTAAATTGATTAAAGGCTACACCTACTATTATAGTAGAAACTGACGATAAAAAACACACCCTTCTAATCAAAATATTTTGATTAGAAGGGTGCTTTACTTTCATATATCTATATATTCTCTTTTCTAAATGCCTTCATTAAGGATACCATTGCTAACAACATTACGAATATAAATGGAAAGGCTGCTGCAACGGAGGCAGTTTGTAAAGCTTCTAATCCACCTGATAATAACAAGGCTGTTGCTAATAAGGCTTGCACCACACCCCAAAGAAACTTCTTGCTATTGGTCGGATTTAAGTCCCCATTGGAAGTAAACATTCCCAATACAAAGGTAGCCGAATTGGATGACGTTATGAAGAAGGTAGTCAATAAAATTACAGTAATTAAAGACAATATATTGGTTAATGGATAGTATTCAAACACCTTAAATAAAGCCGTTTCTGGAAACTGAGCTGCTTGTGATAAGGTATCCAGTCCCACTACATCTGTTAGATTTAATCCCAAGCTTCCAAAGGCAGCAAACCAAACAATGGATACTAAAGCTGGTGCTAATATGACCCCTCCAACAAACTCCTTTATGGTCCTTCCTTTTGAAATTCTAGCAATAAAGCTGCCTACAAATGGAGCCCAAGCTATCCACCAGGCCCAATAGAATATTCTCCAATTGTTAACCCAGCTATTGTCTCCAAAGGCACTTATGCTTAAGCTATCCTTAATGAAATCGCTAATATATAAACCCAAACCGTTGGTAAAATTGTTTATTATGGCTAAAGTGGGTCCTAATATTATGACTAGGATTAATAATCCGCTGGCAATATAAAGATTAATATCTCCCAGAATTTTAATACCTTTATCTATACCGCTTACAGCAGTCCAAATAGTTATAACCGTTATAATCAATATGATTAATATTTGAATTAAGGCAGTTTCTGGTATGTTGAATAGGTAATTTAATCCGCTATTGATCTGTAGAGTACCTAATCCCAAGGAGGTAGCTACCCCTGCAACCGTTGCAAAAACTGCAAGGATATCTATTAATTTACCAATTGGTCCGTTTACTCTCTCTTCTCCTAATAGTGGGATAAATATGCTGCTTATTAGTCCTGGCTTATCCTTTCTAAATTGGAAATAAGCAAGAGCAAGACCTATAATACTATAATTTGCCCAAGGGTGGAATCCCCAGTGCATAAAGGATGATTTCATTGCAAAATCTGCAGCCTCCACACTTCCAGCTTCCATTCCAGGAGGAGCTACAAAATGGGATAGGGGTTCAGCCACTCCCCAGAATACAAGGCCTATACCCATGCCTGCTCCAAATAGCATGGCAAACCAGGATGCATTGCTGTATTCAGGTTCTGAATCATCTGGTCCTAATTTTAAATTACCATATTTACTAAAAGCTAAAATTATGGCGAAAACGACGAATATTAGCATGGATATTAAATAGGCCCAACCAAAGTTATTTGTCAAAAAACCTAGTAGTGAATTAGCAAAGTTAGCAAAACTACTCTGACCAATTATACCCCATAAAACTATTAAAATAGATATAATAAGAGATATATGAAATACTCTATTATCATTTTGTTTCATATTATTCATATTTTTCCTCCAATTAACTATAATTTTAGTGGTAGCTATTTAACTACAGTTTCTGAAAGGGTGATTTAGCTTGTCACCCTTTCAGAATATAGCTTAAATTTTCACACTAAATACAGTTTGTTCTTTAACATCTGCAGTCAAGGCTTCTAAAGCAACCCCAACCCTATGGTATCTTAGCTTCCACTGTTCTTCCTTTGGTGTGTTTGGATCCCCTAGTGGATAGGGTATGGATATAGTTGGAACTATTTTATTTGACCCAACAGATTTAGCAACGGGGATTAAATTGGCCATTTGAACTACAGGTATGCCTGCTTTTTCTATTTCTTTTACTATCGTTGCACCGCAACGTGTACAAGTACCTCAGGTGGATGTTAATATAACTCCATCAACACCTGCTGCTTTTAAATCCTCTACTATTTCTTTACCCATTCTGGCCGCTTCTCCTTGAGTAGTACCCGTTCCAACTGTGGAATAGAAGTAGTCATGGACCTTACCTATCTTCCCTTCCTTTTCAAAAGCTCTCATAACATCTAGTGGAACTATAACGTTTGGATCATCATTTGCCGCTGCTGGGTCGAATCCAGCATGGATGGTTTTAAATACTCCAGCTTCCAATCTTTCTAAATTGGATACGTCATATTTACCCCATCTAGTAGCAGAAGCAGATTGAATCCTATCTGGGTTATCTACAGGTACTATACCGCCTGAAGTTACCATGGCTATCTTTGCTTTTGAAAGATCCTTTATAGGCTTTGCTATAGGCACCTTGTCTAGTTCTGGTATAGGAAGTTCCGTTTGGAAGGGCTCTCCATGAATCTTTTTAAGCAGCATATCTATAACCCTATCTGCTGCAGTAACAGGTTCTTTTAACCAAACCTGGCGTCTGATTCCTCTACCAAAATAGCCTTCTTCATCAGCAGAAAGAAGTTCTGCTCCATTTAATAATCTTCTTCCAAAATCAGCCATTTTCTTAATATCTTTCCTCATGGCAGCAGCGCTAGCTCCGCCCTTAAATATATATATATGCTCTCGGAACATTTCAACTCCCGGATTCTCTTCGTTCATGGAAGTTATTACTGGCACGTTAAACTTTTCCTTCACAGCCTTTCCAATATGGCCACAAGCACTACCATATCTACCTGCTCTAAAGGCAGGACCTGCAAAGAATATATCAAATTCTTTATCTTCTAAAAATCCTAAAATCCTTTCTACAGCCTCTTCTGTATTAGAACCCATAAAGTTATCACCACAGATGATGGTATGGGTAACTTTTATATCATCTCCTAATTGTTTTTGCAATTCCATAGCTGGACCTACTAAACCTTCCCTTATTTCTGGAGGGAAATCAGCCTTTTCCTCGCCTCCTATTTGACCAAAAAATTGATTTATATAGAGTATAGCCTTCTTCATCCTTACACCTCCTTAAAATTCTTTCACAGTTTTAGTTGACCAACCAACAACTTGATCTCCACAGAACATGGAGTTGTTTTCCATTATTATAGATCCATCTTCCCTTACCGATGGCCCAAGAATTTCGTCTCCTGCCCAACCTCCGGCTAATCCATCCCTTGCTAAGGATTCTAGTTCGCCTAAAACCGTCTCCATAGGAGGAAGCTCTATCAATTGAGACACATCGCCACAGGATACGATGGCATCCGCCTTAGGATCTAGGGTTACCAATGGTTGTGATTTCCCATCCCTACCTGTACACTCATTGGTTAGCCCTACAGTTTTTATTCCTGCATCCTCTAAAGCAACGATACATGCTATAAAGTCTGCATCCGGATTACCGTATCCTTCTTCTGCAACTATGGCGCTATCAGCCCCTAAAGATTTAGCCATTTGAGCTACAAATAGGGCTGCCCTTTCTTTTTGGTCTAGGGCTACATTTAAGTTGGACATTATAATACCTAGGAAGTTTAAGGTTTTTCCGTGCTCCTCATAAAGCCTTCTTATCATTGGGAAGTTTTGAAAATCATAGGTTGACCATTTAGATGAGCAAGGCATGAAACTACCTGATATTATTGCTCCATCTAAAATTTCATTTGGATGCATAAAGGTTGGCAACATCCTATTGGCATCCCAGCCATAAATCAAATCATTATAGCCTAGTTCCTCCATCTGGGATTGGGGTTGTAATACTAGCACTACAGATGGCAAATCGTTTACCTGCTTGCCACGTTTTGTAATAGGCTCTAGCTCAAAAGTTTCTAACTCTTCTGGTTCCAAATCTTTCACACAAGAACCAATATACTCTGCCAATCTCATTCCAGCCCATCTTAAAGCTCTATTCTTCTTTTGCTGCTCCCTTTTTTCAAATTCTTCATCTGTATCAGCTACTAGTACAATATTCTTTAGCTGGGAAAAGTAGGTGTATTTTGCTCCTTCACCACTCATATCTATAAGTCCATCTTGGAAGCCGCCCCAATGCTTTCCTACCACTAAAACGCTGCAATCTTTAAGGGCTAAGGTTCTGCCATTACCTGCTTGCATCAATTCTCCTGTTACACCAGGAAATACTGGCCCTCCATCAACTCTAACTCTTGGCTCTATTGCTTCCTTTACTGGTACTAACCTAACTTTATCTCCTGGTTTTACTATATATAAATCGGC
>JAAYEU010000122.1 GCA_012728595.1 Tissierellia bacterium | reverse complement strand
TGGCAGAAGCCTTGGAAAGCTCCCTTGAAAAGTTAAAAGATGAAAAGCATATATTCAAAACATTAAATGGTGATTTATCCATATACACTAGCGATATACTCTATTTTGAATTTATGGATAGAAATGTATGTATTAAAACCTTTGATACCAAATACAAAACTACCATCAGAAGATTCAAGGATATAGAAGATGAGTTTAGTTCTAAAGGTTTTATCTTAATATACAGAGGTTGTATGGTAAATGTAAATTATATAAAGAGTATAGGAAACCTTGATATAACCTTGGACAATAATGAAAGATTGCCCGTTAGCAGGTATAGAATAGATGAAGTGAAAAAAAGCTTTATTAAAGTGGCAAGGAGAGGATAAAAAATGCCTCAACTAAAATTATGGATATTATATGAATATGTTCTTTGTTTAGTAGAAGTACTCCTTTTTTATGGTTTTATAAGCACCACATTGGAGAGGCATAAAAGGGTAAAAAAAGGCTGGTACTACTTGTCCGGTGTATTATTATCAGTCTTCATATTAATATTGACGGAAATTAAGATCTATTCTATGATAAGAACCATATTGTTGTATCTGATATTATTCTTTTTAGCTCATATATTATTTAAAGGGAATATAAAGGAGAAAGTGTTTTCCGTTACCATGTTTTATTTTTTCCTGATCCTTAGCGATATCCTAATGGCCAGCATCTTAAGCGCTTTTATTGAAAAGGACATACAGAATATAATAGAAACTCAAGCCTGGCCAAGATTATTACTATCCCAGATTTCCAAATTGCTCTTATTCATATTCTTAAGGATGGTAAAAAACAATTATAAAAAGGATAATGTAGAGATTCCTAGGTATTATTGGTATTGGATATTATTAGTTTATTCAATATCTGGAATAAATCTGTTGGTAATATTCAATATAAGCTTGATTCTTAATGAATTAAATTTGGGAATCCAACATCTGACAATAACAATCAGTTTAGGCTCCTTAGCAATAGTCATTATTACTTATTATATATTCATAAAGTTAAATAGCTTTTACAAGGAGAGAAATAACTATCGAATAGTAGAAATAAAAAACCAAATGCTTAAAAAGGAAATGGAAGAAAGGGAAAGGATGTATGAGGGAGTCAAAAAGCTTCAACACGATTTTAAGAATCATATAATCTGTATAGAAAAGTTATTGGAGAAGGGGCAATTCCAATTAGCTAATGAATATGTTAAAGACCTAAAAGAAGAAGTTATTGAAACCTATACATGGATTAAAACTGGAAACCATGCGGTAGATGCCATATTGAACCTGAAGAAATCAGAGGGAGCTCAGAAGAAGATAGAAATGGATATGAAAATAAATATTCCAGATAATTTAACCATTAAACCTTTAGACTTATGTACGATTTTGGGGAATGCATTGGATAACAGCATAGAAGCCAACGAAAGACTTAAAAGTCAGGATAAAAGATATATAGACCTGAAGATTAATCCATATAAGGATTATCTATTCATTGAAATATTAAATCCATCATCTATTAATCCAATTGGTGAAGATGGAAAGCTTAAGACTACCAAAAAAGATAAGGAGAACCATGGCTTTGGCATGAAAAGTATAGA
Source organism: Tissierellia bacterium (assembly GCA_012728595.1). Lineage (GTDB taxonomy): Bacteria > Bacillota > Clostridia > Tissierellales > Tepidimicrobiaceae > Tepidimicrobium. The sequence goes on along the minus strand of JAAYEU010000122.1, from coordinate 1,457 downwards.
AGCAGTAGTGGAAAAATATAAAGGGATACTTCATTATGAATATAATGATGGAAAGTTTATATTGAACATAATGCTACCTTTATGATAAGAGTTAGGCTCATTAGTCTAACTTTTTCTATTTTTATTCTTTCTATATAGTATGAAAAGAATTATTGTGCATAAAATATCAGTGTGTTTAAGGGGTAGAATATTGGCAATATATATAATGAGAATGATTATCAAAATCATGATAATGGTTTTCAAAATATTAGTATAAATTACCTGCAAAAGGAGGTAAATAAATGCGTTTTGAAATTTATGATCCAAAAGAAATAAAACACTATAGGGTTTTAGACCCCAATGGTGAAGTGGTAACAGAAGAAGATATCCCTCCATTTTCAGATGAGGAGTTGCTATATCTATATAAAACCATGTTGTTTTCAAGAATCATCGATGAAAGAACCCTATCCTATCAGAGACAAGGAAGGATGCTGACCTATGCATCAAATATAGGCCAAGAAGCTGCACAGGTAGGAAGTGCCTATGCTATGGAGGATAACGATTGGTTCGTACCATCCTTTAGGGAACTAGGTGGATGGCTTATAAAAGGAGTTCCTCTAAAGAATATCTATCTATATTGGTATGGAAACGAATGGGGCAGCCACATCCCAGAAGGTATTAAGGCACTACCCGTATCAGTTCCCATCGCTTCCCAATTGCAACATGCTGCAGGCATTGGTATGGCCAATAATATAAAGGGTGAAAAGGATGTAGTACTAGCCTATGTAGGAGATGGAGGAACATCTCAAGGAGATTTCCACGAAGCCTTAAACTTTGCAGCCGTATTTAAAGCTCCAGTAGTATTTGTGGTTCAAAACAACCAATATGCTATTTCCGTTCCAAGAAAGGAACAAACTGCAAGCAAAACCATTGCCCAAAAAGCCATTGCCTATGGTATGCCTGGCATATTAGTAGATGGAAATGATATATTTGCCGTCTACAATGCAAGCAAGGAAGCAGTAGATAGGGCTAGAAGGGGAGAAGGTCCAACCTTAATCGAAGCCTATACCTATCGATTGGGAGCTCACACCACATCTGACGACCCAAGCAAGTATAGGGATGATGAAGAAGTAGAAAAGTGGAAGCCAAAGGACCCAATCCTAAGATTTAAAAAATATCTACAAAATAAGGGAATACTAACTGAGGAATGGGAGGAAAAGACCAAGAAGGAATTAGATGACCAGGTAGTATCCACCTTTGAAGAAATTGAAAATAAATCGGATACCCTAATTGAAGATATATTCAAATACCATTATGAGACCATGCCTCCACACTTAGAAGAGCAACTTGAGGAATATAAATCTTTTTTAGAAGGAGGTAAATAATATGGCTAATAAGTTAAATATAGTAGAGGCTGTAAACCAAGCCCTAATGAATGAGATGGAATTAGATGAAAGAGTAGTAGTTTATGGCGAGGA
>JAAYEU010000121.1 GCA_012728595.1 Tissierellia bacterium | reverse complement strand
TAAAGGATGTACTATTAATGGGAGATAAAATTGCAGCCATAGAAGATAGAATAGATATAGATTTAAATGGACTAGTAGACATTAAGGAGATAGATGGCAGTGGTAAGATTTTGGTTCCAGGATTTATAGACTGCCATGTCCGATCACAGGTCATCCCAGCCTAGCTTTGAGGAATTCATAAGGGCTGCAGCCGATGCCAGAGTTGCAGGTATGTTAGTAGGAAAGGCTGGAATTGTTAACGTTCATGTGGGGGATGGTCCAAGAAAGCTTGAATTCCTCTTTAGGGCTGTGGAGGAAACTGAAATTCCCATTACCCAATTTTTGCCTACCCATATCAATAGAAATCCGGAGTTATTTGAAGATGCTATAAAATACGCTAAGATGGGAGGATATATAGATTTTACTGCCAGTGAGGATCCCGAAATTCGGGAGGAGCAGGATGGGGAGGTAAGCTTTAGCAAGGGCTTAAAAAGGATTTTAGAGGAAGGAATACACTTAGATAACTTCACCTTAAGCTCTGATGGGCAAGGAAGCCTACCCATATTCAATGAAAAGAAGGAATTTGTTGGAATAGGGGTAGGGAAATCCACCAGCTTATTGGTAGGGATAAAGGATTGCGTATTCAAGGAGAATATCCCGTTGGAAATAGCTATAAGGGGGATAACATCTAACCCAGCTAAAATCCTTAAGCTAAAGGGCAAGGGTAGAATAGAGAAAAATTACTATGCCGACCTCTGTTTACTAGATGAGGAAAGCCTGGATATCCATACGGTTATAGCTAAGGGTAAGCTTATGGTGGAGAATAAAAAGGCAGTGGTAGTTGGAAGATTTGAATAGTTTTAAAAAATAACGGGGTAGAATTTTACCCTGTTATTTTTTACTCACCTACATATTCGATTCCATTTACTATCCTCTTAAACCTGCTAAAAGGGGTGCGGGGTAGTATGGAAAATCTGGGAAGTTGGTATTTATTAGAATCCTTGCTTACATATCCCTTCTTTATGGTAAAGGCCATTTCATAGCCAGCTTCCTTTAAATACTCTATGGTATTTTCATCATAGGCTCCGTAGGGATAGGCAAAGTATTTGGCGTCTAATAATTCTTTACTCTTTCTTAAGTCTTCAAGGATAACCTCTTTATCAGAGGACATAAGGAGTTTTTCTCCATTTTCATCTATATCATGAAGGGCGTAGGTATGGCTTTCGTAATCGAACACATCTTCATACCTATAGGCCTCATGTATGCTGATGGATTGGGTAGTACTAGGATCGAAAGGAGCTTGAACGTCATCTACCCTATATCCCAACATGAAGATGGTTCCTCTGAAGTTATATTTTTTCATAATTGGATAAGCATATAAGGCATTGCTTAGGTAACCATCGTCGAAGGTAATTACTACAGTCTTTTCAGGTAGGCTAATCTTTCCATCTATAAAGGCTTGGAGCTCGTCTAAGCTTGCAGTATAAAAGCCATTTTCATAGAGGTAGTCCATCTGTTTTTCAAAGGCTTCTAGTGATAATACGCTGGTATTATTAGTCCAGTTATATCTTTCTATATCCTCCTGCTTTAGTATATGGTGGTATGTAAGTACTGGAATTTTTTCAGCCTTATTTTCACTCAATTCATTTCTTAACCTTAGTATTTCCTTCCTTAGTCTTAAGTTTTCTTCCTTAAGCAAGCGGTATTTCTCTTCTTCTATGGATAGCTTTACTTCCTCACCATATGCCATAGGAGTAATACATCCTATTAGGATACTTGCTATCAAAAATGGGATTACAAACCTTCTCATATATATGCTCCTTCCTATTCTATGTAATACTTATATTATATATTTGAAAGGCTCAGTTGTAAACTGAAAGGAAGAGGATACTGTCAAGGAAAGAGGAATAGATAATGTAATAGAAGAGGTTATAGATAAGATTAAATCCTCCAAGGTAGATGCAGTTCATCTAAGCTTCGATATAGATGTATTGGATAAGGAATTGGTACCTGGAACTGGAACTCC
>JAAYEU010000024.1 GCA_012728595.1 Tissierellia bacterium | reverse complement strand
TACTTAGGATAGAGTAATCTTCTTCACTATCGGGGGTGATTTGAATTAAACCTTCGTAATCCCCCAGTTTGCCCGTAACTTGTACTTCATCCCCTATTTCAAAGCCTAAATCTTGACCATATTTATATATATCTATAGCAGCGGTTTCATCTTGGATAAAGTAATTATTGTTTGAATCTTTAAAAGTTACTATTCCCTGCACTGTAACATATTGCCCTTTATTAAATTCCCGTGCTTCAGCTATAGTTTGTACTACTACAGGTTTTACTTCTATTTCATGGGTTGCAGTTAATTCACTATTATATTTTGATGTAGCTGTGATTGTAGTTTTTCCCTCTGCTATTCCTTTGACTATGCCATTTCCGTCTACTGTGGCTACGTCTTCATCTGAACTTGACCATGTAACACCTTTTTCCGTGGTGTTTGCTGGGGTATAATCTACATCTAGCTTTGTGGTACGACCTACTGTTACTTCAGTAGCTCCATTTATGGCTATGTCTGTTACTGGAATTGGTTCGGATGGTTCTTCATCAGATACTAAAACCACATCATCTATTTGTATATAACCTTTTTCTTCATCTGCATTTCTTACAGAAAATATTATTTCCACATCATCTACGTCTTTATCATAGGTAAATATATAATTGATTTCTTGCCATTCATCTGTATCTAATACTGTGTAAGCTGAATAGCTTGAATAATTTCCATCCCTATAAAAAGCATTTCTTATTTCCCCTTTACCTTTAGCCCAATAGGTCAATCTATATTCCACATCTGCTTTTATAGAAATAGGTTGGGTAGTAAATCTTTTATGTTCACTACCACCTTCTGCTAGTTGAACTGCGTAATTGCCAGATTTAGCACCAGTATCTATTTTATTTACTTTGGATTCAACTATATTTGACTTGGAGCCAAACCAAGCTACTGGTAGGCCATTATCCCACTCTTCAAAATCTCCATTTTGAAGTAAATTTTGGTTATTGTTCTCCGCCTCTACTATCCAAGGCATTCCTATGGTAAAGATACTGCTTAATATCATCACCAAGGCTAAAAAACTACTTAGCCCTTTAATAACTCCCTTTTTCAATCTGATTCCCCCCTTAACCATCAATTATCTCCATGGAAAATTGCAAAAATCTATTTACTGGTTCATTTACCTTTAAAACTAAATTATACTTCCCCGCTTCTATAAGCTCTGGAACTTTGAAACTGTAATTAAAACCTCCATCTTCACCGGTTTTAAACTGGCCAACGGTTATAAGCTCTATCCCATCATAGCCTTCCAGCCGTAATGTTATGTCCACATTGGCTAGTCCGATATTTCCCTCCAACACTTGTCCCCTTAAATTTATCCCTTCATCTAGGGTGTATTTTTCCTTATCCAATTCTGCCTTAATTTCATATTTTTCTTCCACGCCCACCAGTTTAATATCCAATTCCTTAACCATATTTATCGGCTCATTGGCCTTTATAATCAGCTTATATTCACCTTCCTCAATAGCCTCTGGTACCAAAAATGTTAATGCAAATTCTCCCTTTTCATCGGTTCTCAATTGGTCTACGGTAATGGGCACATAGCCTAGTTTCAATGTAATATCCACATCTTTTAGTCCAATGCTATCTTTTGTAACCTTTCCTCTTATGGTTATTGCTTCATTTATGCTATATTCATCCTTATCTAGTTGGGCGATGAATTGATAATCAGGTGGAATTGGCTTATCTTTACCATCATCATCTTCATCGTCTTTGTGGTCCTTGCCATCTTTCTTGTCTCTATGATCATATTCATCCCTTCTTTGGTCAACCACAGCTTCTTTTTTGCTGCCTAAAATCTTTCCGTCTTTTATACTTAACTTAGTTCCCTTCACTATCCTCTGACCATTTAAAATAAATTCTTCATTGGCTATCAAGCTTTCTATGCTTCCCTTAACCCTCATTTCTACACCTTTGGATTCAACTGAAACCCTACCTACTCTTGCCCCGCTCTCTATATCAATAGTACTTTCTCCTGCGGCTACAATAGATTCTATTTGGGTAGCATTCTTAGCAATAAGTTTTGCCTCCCCCTTTATTAACACCAAAGAAGCCTGTGAATTATCCAAGATCACATTTACCAATCCATGAACTTTATTGATTACTATATCCCTTAGACTAGAATCCTTTATCAATATTTGACTTCCACCGGTAATGTAAACCCTTCCCTCTAGGGTTACATTTTCTAAAATTACCTCTCCACTACCAATACCTATGGTTAAGTATAAATCCCCTTTAATATGCATATCCTTTAAGACCACATCTGAAGTTCTTACCAAAGCATTCTTGTCCAAATTTTTGGAATATGTGCCCGGTGCATCGAAAATTTCTCCACCTACAGTAGCAATTATCTTCATGGCTTCAGCCCTAGTAATTGGATTTTTGGGTTTAAAACTCCCATCTGGATATCCAGTAATATATCCTTTATTTCTTAATGTGGTAACGTATTCCCGAGCCCAATTACTAATCTCCCTATCATCGGTAAAACTATTAATTTGTCTTGGTTCTTCACCTTCCAGACCAAAGGCTGTAATGATAATCTTTGCTACTTCCTCCCTACTAATAGGGTTATTTGGTTTAAAAGTATTATCCCCATAGCCTTCAACATATCCAGCTTTTATAGCTTTAGCCACATCTTCATAAAACCAATCTGTCTCCTTCACATCATGAAAGGATAAATTTGCTGTACCATAACTGCCAATTACCCTGTTGACAATCCTTATAAACTCTGCCCTAGTAATAGGATTGTCCGGTTTTAAGCTTCCATCTGGGTATCCTGAAATTATCTCTTTTGATACTAGATATTCCATTTCAGTTTGAGCCCAGTGGCCTTCTCCATAGGAGAAAGAATTGACAGTGAATAATAGTAAATAAAACAGCATGCTAACTGCTATACCCCTTTTGGCCTTGCATAATCCCAATTTTTACCCTCCCTTTGTTTATATTTTGAAATCATTACATAATTTAATATTATAATACATTACACAGAATGTAAATTATATAAGTTATACAAATTACTGTTAGTGTTTATTTTCTAACATAGGGACTCAATACCCTCTTTTACCCTTTACTTTATAGTACAATATATATAACCTACTCCCTACTATAAGCTATATTCAGTGGGGTATAAGGATAGAAAGTCTGATATCAATAATATAATAAAAGCGGGGGATAAGATGGATAACAAGAAAGCTATAAAGATAATAGAAAATATCAAAAAGGTTATTATAGGGAAGGATAGCCTCCCCCACCTATCCCATTATTTACAAATTCCACAGGATAAGATTACTAAGGAGACTATAAATTTGGTTAAGGAGATAGTAAAAGATAAGAAGACAGACTTGGAAAAGGCCTTGGCCTTAGAGGAATATCTTAGGAATAATTATAGTTACAACTTAGAAGTAGAAGAAGTTCCTAAAAATCAGGAATTCATCCACCACTTTCTATTTGAAAGCAAAGAGGGTTATTGCACCTATTTTGCCACTGCCCTAGCTATCATGTTAAGGATTGAAGGAATTCCAACTAGGTATATAGAACCTATTGGTTGGATGACCTTGGATGCAACCCCAGCCTATGCCCCAATAGTTAGGGCTGATAATGCCCCTTCAACAGAAGAGGAGGAAGTAGAAAGGCTTCCTGAGGACTTGGATGTTAGGGACAGCAGCCTATGGTTGGATTTTCAAACACCTCAAGACGATATGGAAGGATATTTGGAAAATGATGAAGGGGAAGATATAGCTTATCAGGATAGCTGGACTGAATATATAAAGAACTTACAAGCCATAATAATTTTTCCCTTTATTTTCATATTGATATTTTTTTGATAAATCCCTTCTAACATTCATAATTTTTATTGGATTTGGTATTACTTCTGTGTTAATCTAAGTTGGGATAGAAGTTTGAAAGGAGAGATGTTAATGGAAGGCCTATTGAGAAAGTTGCCAATACCAGTAGCAGCCTTATTCTTAGCCTTAGCAGCTACAGGTAATTTAGTGGCATCATATGGTAGTATTTATAGAAATATATTTGGAATCATTGCAGGAATCTTTTTTATTTTGTTGCTCATTAAGATCATAAAATATCCAAGGAAAATAGCAGAAGAGCTTAAAAACCCAGTAGTTGCAAGTGTTTTTCCTGCCTTTTCCATGGGAATTATGCTCATTGCCACCTATGTTAAGCCCCTAGTACCAGCCTTAGGGTTTATATTATGGATTGTAGGTCTAGTTTTACACATCATATTGATTCTCAGTTTTTCTAGAAAGTTTTTAGTGGGTTTCGATATAAAAAAAGTATTCCCCAGCTGGTATATCGTATACGTTGGAATAGTATGTGCTTCTGTAACTGCTCCAGCCTTCGATATGGCTCATATAGGAAGGATAGTATTCTGGTTTGGTTTCATATGCTATCTGATACTATTGCCTATTGTACTTTACAGAGTCCTTAAAGTTAAGGGGATTCCAGAACCAGCATCACCTACACTAGTAATTTTGGCAGCACCAGCCAGCCTTTGTTTAGCAGGATATATGAATTCATTCCAGGATAAGAATCTACCTATAGTTTGGCTGTTATTGGTTTTATCCCAGCTTACTCTACTATACGTATTAACCCAATTACCAAGATTATTGAAGCTGCCATTTTATCCAAGCTATTCCGCCTTTACCTTCCCACTGGTAATCAGCGGTATATCCATAAAATTGACCAATGGCTTTTTGATGAATATAGGAAAAGAAATTTCTCTTTTAAAATACCTAGTAAAATTTGAGGAAATACTAGCAGTAGTCATAGTCCTCTATGTACTAGTTAGATATATTGGATTCCTCTTCTCTACAACTGAAAAGGCTAAATAGTTAAATTAAAAGGAATGTAGCTTTACTAGCTACATTCCTTTTTTCTAGAATATCAAGTGGGCAATTATAGTCACAATAGGCAGAGTGATTAAAGTCCTCTCTATGAATATTATGAACAACTCTCCTAGAGATACTGGAATTCTCGAGCCTAATATTACTGCTCCCACCTCTGATAGGTATACCAGTTGGGTAACGGATACTGCTGCCACAATGAAGCGAGTCATCTCATTTGGTATGGTAGCCCCTATTACCGCAGGTAGGAACATATCTGCAAAGCCAACTACCATAGTCTGAGAAGCCTCTACCGCATAAGGCACCCTCAATAGATTGAGTATTGGAATAAAGGGCTTTCCTAACCATACGAATACGGGAGTAGCCTCTGCTATTATAAGGGCTATGGTACCAAAGGCCATTATTACAGGCATTACACCTATCCACATATCCAAGACGGTTGTAATTCCATTGGTGACAAATTGTTTTACGTTCATACCCTGTTCTGCCCTACTAATAGCTAAATGGGCACCCCATGAAACTGTGGTAAACCCTTTAGGTATATCCTCTCCCAGGTCCTTCTTTTCCCCAGTATAATAATTATGTGGTTTCCTAGATAGGGGCGGAATCCTTGGCATGATAATGGCCGCAATTACTCCAGCCAGGGTTACAGCCAAGTAGTAAGGACCAAACAGATGGGTCAAACCTACTTGGTTTAATACTACTAGACAGAAGGTAATGGATACGGCCGAGAAGGTAGTAGCAATCACCGATGCTTCCTTAGTACTATAATATCCTTCCTCATATTGTTTGTTGGTTATAACTACTCCAATGGTACCATCTCCTACCCAGGAAGCTATACAGTCTATAGCAGAACGTCCTGGCAGTTGGAATATAGGCCTCATTACAGGAGTTATTATTGCCCCAATAAACTCCAGTAAACCGAAATCCGTTAAGAAGGGCAGTATAAATCCAGCAAATAGGAAGATGGAGAATAACCCTAGTATAAGGTCGTAGAGTATTAAGCCACCAGTATCGCCAGACCAAATGAACTCTGGCCCTATCTCGAAATATACCAAGGCACAGAGTATAAGCCCAACTATTCTAGCTGCAATCCAAAAATCTGATACCTTGAATAGGGACTTTAATATTTCACTATTCTCAATAAAGTCAGGTTTGAAGAATCTGTAAATAACAGCCATAATTCCAGATATAGCTATTACTATTAAAATAATGGTGGGTAAGATTGGTTCTAATAGTCCTGTTAGCTTACCCGCCAGCATGGCAACTAGAATAGTAGTTTGCCCTTCAAGCCTTATTGGGAACATCAATAGGAGTACACCTATGACTGAAGGCACAATGAACTTCAAGTAATCGCCAGCTGTAAAATTCCTCTTTTCATGGGAACTATGCATATAATACCTCCTTCTTTATTTTTTCCGCCTTGTAAACTTAATGCTAGTTAGTTTACAAGGCTAAAAATCCTTATATAACTTATTATAGCCTTATTTATGTCCCTTTTAAACCAGGGCTGCTATTTTTGACTTTTCTCTAAAGTCTTAAATATACAGTCCACCAATTCAATACAGTTGTTTGCCGTAATATCCCCCTCATCCAGATATGGATTGTACTCAACAAGATCCATAGACTTTATCATTCCAGTGCTCAACAATTTTTCCAATACCCTCTTGCCTTCTTCTAAGCTGAATCCATCTGCTACTGGAGTTCCAGTTCCAGGTACCAATTCCTTATCCAATACATCTATATCGAAGCTTAGATGAACTGCATCTACCTTGGAGGATTTAATCTTATCTATAACCTCTTCTATTACATTATCTATTCCTCTTTCCTTGACAGTATCC
>JAAYEU010000120.1 GCA_012728595.1 Tissierellia bacterium | reverse complement strand
GTCTATGTTGAAACTTCAGAAAAAGATTTCAGGCCTATTATAGATCGACTAAGGAAGGTATTTGGAATCGTATACATCAGCCCCTGTATAAGGGTAGAGAAGGATATGGAAGCAATAGAAAAGGCTGTAATTAAGATAATGGAGGAAAAACTTTCCAAGTCTCCTGTAAAGACCTTTAAGGTAAAGACCAATAGAGTTGATAAAAGCTTCCCAATAAAATCTCCAGAGGTATCCAGAAGGATGGGAGGGGTAGTATTAAAAAATGTAGATGGTATAAAGGTGGATCTCCATAATCCAGATATATATCTATTCATAGATATTAAAGAGGAGGCTTATGTCTATATTGATAGGATAAAAGGCTACGGAGGATTACCCGTTGGAACCAATGGTAAGGGGCTATTACTTTTGTCTGGAGGTATCGATAGTCCAGTAGCAGGTTTTTTAATGGCTAAAAGGGGATTAGAGATTAGCGGAATTCATTATCATAGCTATCCTTTTACCAGTGAAAGGGCAGAAGAAAAGGTAAAGACCCTAGCAAGGATATTGAGTTCATATACTGGAAGGATGAAACTATATAGCGTTAATATATTGGAAATCCAAAAAGAAATAAATGCCAAATGTCCTGAAGATGAAATGACCATCTTATCTAGAAGATTCATGATGAGAATTGCAGAGAAGATTGCACAAAGGGATAATATAGATGTATTGATTACTGGCGAAAGTTTAGGCCAGGTAGCAAGCCAAACCGTTCAAGGTTTGACGGTGACCAATGCAGCAGTAGATATGCCCATATTAAGGCCCTTGGTAGGCTTTGATAAGGTGGATATAATAGATATTGCAAAAGAGATTGAAACCTATGAGACCTCCATATTACCCTATGATGACTGTTGTACTTTATTTTTACCAAAGCATCCAGTAACCAAACCAAGACTTTCTGATATAGAAAGATCTGAAGAAAGTCTTCAGATAGATAAGTTAGTAAATGAAGCCATTGAAAATATGAAGGTTTATCATATAGAATAAAACCCTCCCCAAATAGAAATTTTTTCTTTTTTGGGGAGTTTTTAAGTGAATTTTTGGGTAAATATGGATTCCATTCATTGTATTATAATATAATAAAAGGTGTATAGACTATGAATATGAGGAGGGTTATATATGGGAAGAAAATTATTGTTGCCAATTATAATTGTAGTCATACTAGTAGCAATTCTAGGTGGAAGTTATAATAGGCTAGTAGTTGGTGATGAGAGGGTGAAGGCAGCCTGGGCTCAGGTTGAAAACCAGTTAAAGCGTAGGGCCGATTTGATACCCAATCTAGTTGAAGTGGTAAAGGGCTATGCTGCCCATGAACAAGAAGTATTAACAGCTATAACTGAAGCAAGAACTAGCTTTAATCAAGCAAGTACTCCTGATGAATATGCAGAAGCCAATGCCCAATTTAATAGGGCTTTAACCAATCTATATGCGGTGGTGGAAAATTATCCTGACCTTAAGGCCAATCAGAACTTTAACAATTTACAATATGAACTAGCAGGAACTGAAAATAGGATTGCAACGGAACGTATGAGATATAACGAAGAGGTGGAAAGGTTTAATAGCACTATAAGGAGATTCCCAACCAATATAATAGCCAATATATTTGGATTTGAACAGTGGGAATACTTCGAAATAGACCAGGATGAAGCTGAAGTTCCTGAAGTAAGCTTTTAGGTGATAGGTATGAATAATAGAAAGATCTTATTGTTTTTCCTATCCCTCCTTCTCCTCTTTAATAGCAATCTAATATTTGCCATAGAAGATTACCTGCCAGACCCCAGCTACTCCTTTTATGTATATGATGAGGCAAATATAATAGATGAACAAGTAGAAGGATATATTATAGAAACTAATAAGAAATTATATCAAAAAACGGGAGCCCAAATAGTTGTGGCTACCATAAGAGATTTAAGAGGGATGGACATAAATCGATTTGCCAGTGAATTATTCCAAAAATGGGGTATAGGTAGTAGAGAATACGATAATGGCCTTTTGATTTTAGTGGTACCAGAAGATAGAGAGCTTTGGATTGAAGTAGGCTATGGACTAGAAGGGGCTTTACCCGATGGTAAGGTGGGAAATATTATAGAAGATTATATAACTCCATATTTTAAAGAAAATGATTACTCATCAGGTATATTATCGGGATTTAATGAAATAATCAATGAAGTAGAGAGAGAATATAATGTCCAGCTGGAAAGGGAAAATATTAACGAAGAACTATACTATTTTTCGGATTATAATCCTATAACCACCCCCTTTTTAAGTCTTGGAGGGCTTATGTTAGCCGTAGGGGTAATATTCTTGATATTTATAGATTTTAAATTTTTCAACGGACTACTCACTTATTCCCTACTCCGAGGAATGAGATTTGGTGGTTCATCATCTAGTGGTAGAAGGAGAGGGTCTTCTGGTGGAGGAGGAAGATCTGGTGGAGGTGGAGCCAGAGGTAGATGGTAAGAAAGGAAGATAATATGAAGAGGATAATCCTTACCCTTATCATATTGACAATTTTAATAACGGCTTGTGCTAATGAAAAGGATATTATAAAAAAATCAGATGAAAGGCCGATAGTATATGCTTCATTTTATCCCTTGTACTTTATAACAGAGGAAATTGGGAAGGATAATATAGATTTAAGATTGGTAATCCCAAATGGTGTAGATTCTCACCACTATGAACCTTCCTTGAAGCAGTTACAGGATATGGAAAAGGCTCATCTCTTCATATATAATGGAGCAGGCTTTGAAAGTTGGGCAGAAAAATTGATAGGTAGCATAATAGATGAGGAAAGGACTTTAAGGGCGAGTGATTATGTGGATTTAATCCAAATAGATGGGCAAGTAGACCCCCATATATGGTTGGACCCTAATAATATGAATATCATAGGGGAAAAAGTTAGGGATAGATTGATTGAGGTAGATAAGGCCAATAAAGATATCTATGAGAAAAACTATTCCAAGCTATCTGAAAGCTTGGGTAAATTAGATAGGGATTTTAGGGAAAGCTTAGCTAACAAGAAAAAGGATACCATCCTAGTATCCCATGCAGCCTTTGGATACATGGGTAAAAGGTACGCTTTTAAGCAGATTGCCGTTGCAGGAATTAGCCCAGAACAGGAACCAAGCCCTGGAACCATAGCACAAATAATTGATTTAGCAGAAAGAGAAGGATTTCAATATATATTTTTAGAAACTCTAGCTAACCCTAAGACGGTGGATATAATTGCTGAGGAAGGAAATTTAAAAATCTTAACCCTAAATCCTATTGAAGGTTTAACTGAAGAAGAAGTGTCCAGAGGTGAGGATTATATATCTATCATGAAGGAAAATCTCAATAATTTAAAAAAGGCATTGGTGGATTGAAATGGATAAAGCTATTGTGAAGTTGGAAAATGTAAGTTTTAGCTATGGTAAAAACAAAGTACTAGAAGATGTTAATTTTAGTATAGAAGAAGGGGATTTCGTTGGAATTATTGGAGCCAATGGCTCTGCTAAAACTACTCTTTTAAAGTTGATGGTAGGTCTACTTGAACCCGATAAGGGTGCAGTATACTTGATGGGAAAAGCCATTAAGGATTTTAAAGATTATAAGAGTATAGGATACATTTCACAAAATGTGCGCCACTTTAACCCCATGTTTCCTGCTACTGTAAAAGAGGTAGTAGGAGCTAATCTTAATACTAGCAGAAACTTTTTTGAAAGATCTAGAAAGAAGGAAGAGGAAAAAATCTATAAGGCTTTGGAAATCGTAGAGATGGGGCAATTTATGGACAAAAAAATTGGCAAACTTTCTGGAGGGCAAAAACAACGGGTCTTTATTGCCAGAGCCCTTATAAATAAGCCCAAGATATTATTCATGGATGAACCCCTGGTTGGAGTGGATTTAAATTCACAGGACAAATTTTATAGCCTAATGGAAAAGCTGAATAAGGAGTACAACATTACCTTAGTTATGGTATCCCATGATATAGGGGTTATAACGGAAAAGGTAAATAGAATACTATGCCTATCTAGGGGCAGGGTATACGACCATAAACCAGATCAGACCATATGTTTTGATATGCTGAAGGAGGTCTTTGGCAACAAGATGAACATACTGATACACAGACATTAGGAGGATAAATATGTTTTCTTATGAATTTATGCAAAAGTCTTTTATTATGGGGATTATGATAGCCTTAATTGCTCCAACAATAGGATATTTTTTGGTTCTAAGAAGGCAATCTATAGTAGGGGACGCCCTATCCCATGTAGCCCTTTCAGGGGTAGCCTTTGGTATGATTACCAATTTCTATCCCGTATATACGGCCATGGTATTTTCAATAATAGCAGCCTTAGGCATAGAGGGTTTAAGGAAAAAGTTTGAAAACTATGCGGAGTTGTCATTGGCCATAATACTTTCTGCTGGAATAGGTTTAGCCTCAGTCTTAATTAGTTTAGGCAATACTCAAGGCATATTATCCTATCTATTCGGCAGCCTGGCCTTGATAACCGATCAGGATATCCTGCTAGTGATTATGTTGGGCATAATAATTTTTTTAACCGTTATTTTATTCTATAAAAGCCTATTTTATATGACCTTCGATGAAGAAAGCGCTACTCTAGCTGGTATACCCACCAGGCCCATTAATTTATTCTTTTCCATATTGGTGGCCTTAACCATTGCAATCTCCATGAGGATTGTAGGAATACTTCTGGTTTCATCCCTGATGATACTGCCGGTTGCTGCCAGTTTACTGATAGCCAATAGCTTCAAGGCTGGAATTATATACTCCAACATATTTGGACTTATATCGGTAATAGTAGGACTTACCATATCCTTTTATCTGGACTTAGCCCCAGGAGGAACCATAGTATTATCAGCTTTAATAATACTTGTGATAATAATTTTATTGCAATACTTTAGAAGCAAAATCACAAAGCCAGCATAGAAGCTGGTTTTTAGTATGGATAAAAGCTTTGCGACCAAATTTGACAAAATACATTAATTGTCCAATGGTTAAGTAGAACAAGGCTTCTCAGCAACAGATTAAGGAGGTTTTTATGAAGTATTTTTTGATGTTTCTAACTACTTTTTTAATCCAGTTGATCATTACAACTGAAATGAACATTATAGCCCCAATGGCCCCCTTCCTATCCCAATACTTTAATATTAAAGATAGTTCTGTCATCATGTTTAACATTGGCTTTTCCTTAGTAGGGCTTTTGATTCCTGTACTAGGTATCTTAGCCGATAGATACGGGAAGAGGAAAAGCTTAATTGTAGCTTTAATTTTTTACATATTAGGCACATTAGTAAGCGGATTTGCTACAAAGGCCTTATTGTTTGCAGTGGGCAGAGTTTTCATAGGAATTGGCTACTTTTCCCTTAGCGGTACTAACTTATCCTATTTAAGTGAATTTATCCCTTATGAATCCAGAGGAAGGGCTTCCGGAATCTTAAGGATTGCCTTTGGACTTGCCATTCTATTTAGTCCCTTATATGCCACAAATATGATAAGTAAGTATAAAACTCCAATGGGTGCCTACCTACCCCTTACAACTATTGGGATAATAAGCTTATTGTTATTATTTAAACTTCCTGAAACCAAAAAGTCTAAGGATATAAAACTAAATTTAGGTCAACTTATAGAAATATTTAAGGATCCCGTTAGTTTTAAATCTCTCTTGATAGTTTTTTTAATACTATCTGCCCCTACTATGTTTTATGGGTTTTTAGGCATATATATGTCAAATTATTTCAAGCTCAGCCAGGTGGAAGTGGGCTACATATATTCCTTGATAGCTATTGGAACCATACTAGGGATAATATTTGCTACCATCTTTACCGATAGGATAGGGAAGGAAAGATTATCAAAAGTTCTTCTTACCCTTCTTTTGCTAGCCCTAATTCCTATAGTTTTTTCAAAATCCATGTGGATTATGGTTGGAGCTTTGATAATAGCCGCCATAGGCTTAGATGGAGGTTGGACGGCCTACCAGACCCTATGTTCAGAAATAAACCCCCAAAAAAGGGGAACCTTTATGAGCTTGTTTTATACCATTAACGCCATTACCATTACAGTATTTTCAATCTTAGGCCCTATTTTTTACAATATAGGGGGATATAGGTTGATAACAATAATATCCTTGATAAACATTTCCATAGGGCTTAAGATCTTTTACGGCATGTCCATAGAGGAGGAAATAAGTTAAAAATATGTTAAAAAGCCAGCTTGAAAGAGCTGGTTTTTTATTATTAAATAAAAAAGTTTATATATTAAACTTAACATAGGTAAAAAAGGGTAACAAGCCTGTAAAATACAGCTTTATGCCGTTCTAAAAATATTTCAAAAAAGTATTGACTTTTAACTAATATTTTGCGTATAATGGAGTAGTCAAAACAAATTGTTTAGTAAAGATAAACATTAAGTTTAGTATAGTGTCAATAATTCTGAAAATTCTGAGGAGGATTTGTCGTGAAAATTGGTGAAAAAATAAGACGCCTTCGAATTCAAAATTCTCTAACACAAGAGGAGTTAGCAGACAGATGTGAACTTACTAAAGGCTTTATATCCCAAGTGGAAAGGGATTTAACATCCCCTTCAATTGCTACCCTTGTAGATATATTAGAAGGGTTAGGAACGAATTTAAGGGATTTTTTCAACGAAATAGAGGATGAAAAAATAGTATTTTCTAAGGACGATGCTTTTGAAACTGAAAACGAGGATTATAAGTATGTTTTAAAATGGATAGTACCTAATGCGCAGAAAAATATTATGGAGCCTATTCTATTGGAATTAGAACCGGGAGGAAGGACCAAGGAGGATTCGCCCCATGAGGGAGAAGAGTTTGGATACGTAATTAGAGGAAGTGTCATCCTTCACCTAGGTAGTCAAATGCATAAGGTGAGAAAAGGAGAAAGTTTTTATTTTAAGGCTAATTTTAAACATTATCTACAAAATCCTGGGAAAACTAAAGCTGTAATACTTTGGGTTAGTTCGCCACCAAGCTTTTAATCAAAAGCTTCAAATATGTATAGAAGGGGGTTTCGATTATGGACAAAACACATATCATCGACTTAAAAAATATTTCAATGGAATACGATGGGACCAAGGTCCTGGACAATATCAATTTTTATATTCGAAAAAATGAATTTTTAACCCTACTAGGTCCCAGCGGATGCGGAAAAACTACTACTTTAAGGATAATAGGCGGCTTTGAAAAGCCAACAGAAGGAAGAGTTATATTTGAAGGAAGGGATATAACAAATATACCCCCCTATGAAAGACAGATTAATACTGTTTTTCAAAAATATGCTTTGTTTCCACACATGAATGTATTTGAAAATATAGCTTTTGGATTGAAGATAAAAAAAGTTCCCAAAGATGAAATAGAAAAAAGGGTTAAGGAAATGTTAAGGCTTGTAAACCTAAGGGGCTTTGAAAAAAGGTCTATCGATTCTTTAAGTGGTGGCCAGCAACAAAGGGTTGCTATAGCAAGAGCATTGGTTAATGAACCAAAGGTTTTACTGCTAGATGAACCCTTAGGGGCCTTAGACTTAAAGCTTAGAAAGGAAATGCAGACCGAATTAAAAAACATGCAAAAAAGGGTGGGGATTACATTTGTATATGTGACCCACGATCAGGAAGAGGCTCTTACCATGTCGGATACTATAGTGGTGATGGATAAGGGGCAAATCCAACAAATTGGTACTCCTGTTGATATATATAATGAACCTGAAAATGCCTTTGTTGCGAAATTTATTGGGGAAAGCAACATAGTAGATGGGATTATGCATGAGGATTATGTGGTAGAATTTGCAAACCGAGTATTTGAATGTGTAGATAAAGGATTTGAAAAAAAGGAAGAAGTGGATGTGGTAATTCGACCTGAGGACTTGGAAATAGTACCACTGGAAGAGGGGCAATTAAACGGAGTTGTAACTTCAGTTACCTTCAAGGGTGTCCACTATGAAATGATAGTAAAGGACGGTAATATCGATTGGATGATCCATAGCACTATTATGGAGCCAGTTGGGACTGAAATTGGAATGAGGGTATTGCCTGAAAATATCCACATAATGAAGAAGGTGGTAGAAAAATGAGAATGAAGTGGACATCATACCCCTATATCTTATGGATGATAATTTTTATCGTAGTACCCTTGGCCTTAATCCTTCTTTATTCCTTTACCGTGGGAGAAGAAGGTGGCATAACCAACCTTCGATTTTCCCTAGATAACTTTAGAAGATTTTTGGATCCCAAATATCTGGATGTATTGTGGATTTCCATAAACCTAGCATTAAAGTCTACTTTGATTACTATGGTACTAGGTTATCCCTTAGCCATGATTATTGCCAAGGAAAAACCTAAAAAGAGGAATGTAATGATTCTGTTGTTGGTAATTCCAATGTGGATGAATTTTCTGCTTAGAACTTATGCTTGGTTAACTTTATTGGGGAAAAACGGATTTATAAATTATATTATAACTAAGTTGGGGTTTGCCCCACTAAACTTAATATACAATGATAGGGCAGTATTATTGGGAATGGTGTACAACTTTTTACCCTTTATGGTCTTACCCATCTATTCGGTGCTGGTTAAGATAGATAAGAGCTTGATTGAAGCAGCTGAAGATTTAGGGGCAAATAAATTTGAAGTTTTTTCAAAGGTAACCTTCCCACTGAGCATCCCTGGTATAATTACGGGAATCACCATGGTATTTATGCCTGCTGTTAGCACATTTGTAATTTCCAGATTATTAGGTGGAGGCCAATATATGCTTATAGGCAACTTAGTAGAACAACAATATCTATGGGTTGGTGATTGGCACTTTGGCTCCGCTATCTCCATAATAATGATGGCCTTTATACTGGTAACCATGGCCATTACTGCTAAATTCGATAATCAAAAAGAAGGAGGGGGAGGCTTATGGTAAGTAGGGGCCTAAAAAGGCTATACACTTTTTTAATGTTTCTATTTATATACGCCCCCATTGTAGTATTAATCATCTTCTCCTTTAATAATGCCAGAACTAGGGGAACTTGGAGCGGTTTTACACTTAAATGGTATGCTGAATTGTTCAGGGATAAAGAGGTGTTGACAGCCCTCTACTATACCATCCTAGTGGCTATACTATCAGCTATTATTTCAACCATCATTGGTACTATAGCAGCAATAGGTATATATGGGATGACGAAAGTTAGAAGAAAGATAATACTAAACCTTAACTATTTACCCGTACTAAATCCAGATATAGTAACTGCTGTATCATTGATGACCCTGTTCAGGTTTTTAAGGATAGAATTTGGGTTTATTACTCTACTCCTATCCCATATAACCTTCTGCATACCATATGTAATACTGTCAATTTTACCAAAGCTAAGGCAGATGAATAAGCATCTAGCAGAAGCGGCAATGGATTTAGGAGCCACCCCCTTTTATGCTTTAAGAAAGGTGATAATACCCGAAATAAAGCCAGGAATAGTAACGGGAGCCTTACTGGCCTTTACCCTATCCATCGATGATTTTGTAATCAGCTTCTTTAACAAAGGGCCCGGGGTTTCCAATATAAGCATTACCGTCTATTCCATGGCTAGAAGGGGCATAAACCCAGTTATAAATGCTCTATCTGCTTTGATGTTTACAGGTCTAATAATTCTACTTTTAATTATAAATAGTAGATCATCAAAAAGTATTGGAGAAAGAGGTGACATTATATGAAAAAAAATATTAAGCTTTTTATTACCCTGGGATTAATATTGATGGTTGGGATACTGTCTACTGCTTGTGGTGAAGATAAGCCAACTATCAATGTCTACAACTGGGGAGATTATGTTGATCCAGACGTAATTAGGGAGTTTGAAGAGGAATTCGGAGTAAAGGTAAATTACGATACCTTTGCCACCAATGAAGATATGTATGTCAGCATAAAAAAGGGTGGAACCAGTTACGATGTAGTCTTTCCTTCAGACTATATGATCGAGAGGATGATAGAGGAAGGATTACTGGAAAAGCTAAATAAGGATAATATTCCTAATCTAGCTAATATAGATGAAAGATTTTTAGATTTAGAATTTGATCCCAATAATGAGTATTCAGTACCCTATATGTGGGGAACAGTAGGAATAGTCTATAATAAGAATATGGTAGACGATGTGGTGGATAGCTGGGATATTCTATGGAATGAAAAGTATGAGGGGCAAATTCTAATGCTAGATAGTCAAAGGGACTCCATTGGTGTAGCTTTGAAAAAACTAGGTTATTCCATGAATACCAGAAATTTAGAAGAACTAGAAGAAGCAAAGGAAGAACTAATTAAACAAAAACCCTTAGTCTATGCCTATGTTGGCGATGAGGTCAAGGACTTAATGGTAGCTGAAGAGGCAGCCTTAGCCGTTGTTTGGTCTGGAGAAGCCATTGCCATTGGGCGAGAAAATGATAATGTTGAATTTGCAATACCAAAGGAAGGAACCAATCTATGGTTTGACTGCATGGTCATACCTAAAAATGCTAAGAACAAGGAATTAGCAGAGGAATTTATAAACTTCATGAACAGGCCAGAAATAGCTGCTAGAAACACAGAATATGTAGGCTATTCAACAGCCAATATTAAAGCTTTAGAATATTTACCCGACTATATAAGGAATAGCAGTGTAGCATATCCATCTGATGAGGAATTGCAAAACGTAGAAATATTCAAAGACCCTAAGGATTTCCTAAGTGTATATGATGAAATATGGGTAGAAGTAAAGGCCCAAAGATAGTTAATAAATTTTGAATTGTAAATTAAAATTGTGAATTGATAGTTGTAGGTCATGCTTAAGATATTAAGCATGGCCTACTTTTATTTACAAATTGTGGATTTAAACAAAGAAGCAAAAAGTCGACAAAATAATTGTCAACTTTCCATGGTCAATTTTACATAGGTGGTAGTCACGATATATTTGGGAAGAATGCCACCTCCGATTCAAGATTCGTGATATTGGCCAAATCTTTCGCCGGAGATGCCGTTCTTTATAAATATGCCGGGGACAATCACCGTGTTTAAAATAGCCATATATTTTTGCTATGAATAGTGTGGAAAACTTTGGGTAATAATTAACCAAGGATTACTACCTAAGGAGGTACAGAATGGAGACAACAAAATATTTAATTATAGGGAATGGAATAGCCGGGCTTTCTGCAGCAAAGGAAATCAGGAAGAACGACAATGAAGGCAGCATTACCATGGTTTCAAAGGAAGCATATCATACCTACTATAGAATAAGATTAACAGAATATCTATCCAAAGACTTTAAAGAAGACCAGCTTTTAGTAAATAAAGAAAGTTGGTATGAAGAAAAGGATATCAATATCATACTAAATAAGGTAGTAGAGAAAATAGATGTGGATAATGCCACAATTATCCTTGACGATGGCAGAAGGATAAAATATCATAAACTGTTGATAGCCACTGGCAGTAGGCCCTTCATCCCACCTGTAGCTGGCAAATATAAAAGGGGAGTGCTGGCCTTAAGGACTTTAAAGGATTTAAAATATATAAAAAATTACTTTAATGGATGCACTGACATTACCGTAATAGGTGGAGGCCTTTTAGGATTGGAGGCAGCTTGGTCCCTGAAGAAGCTAGGGAAAAATATAAATGTGGTAGAATTTGCTCCTTATCTATTGCCTAAACAATTAGATGAGGAACTAGCCAACAAACTAAAGGAAAAGCTGGAGGAAAAAGGCCTTAATATCTATCTTTCATCCTCAGCAGAAGAAATACTAGGCAGGGATAAGGCCGATGGAATATTATTAAGCAGTGGTGAAAAGTTAAAAACTGATGGCATTCTATTTTCTGTAGGGGTTAGGCCAGATATCGATTTAATCAGGGATACTAAAATAAACTTCAATAAAGGGATAGTAGTCGATAAACACTTAAGGACCAATATTGACAATATATATGCAGCAGGGGATGTAATCGAACTAGATGGAAGGACCATGGGCTTATGGACTGCGGCCAATGAACAAGGTAAGATTGCAGGGGCAAATATGTCGGGCAAAAGATTGGAATATAAAGAGCCTAAGCCCTTCACATCCTTAATATTAGACCATATAAAATTATTCTCCATTGGTAATGTAAAAGAGTATGACAAGGTCTATGAATTTAAGAAAGCTAATACCCACCATAAATTATTTACCACTGATGATAGGATTACCGCCGGCATATTATTTGGCGATATAAAGGATATGGCAAAGCTTAAAAAAGCAGTCGAGGAAAAGCTGGATATAAAGTCCTATACCACTAATTTATAGATAATAAATGGATATAAAAGTTGAAAGAAATGTGATGAAAATCACATTTCTTTCAATGATAGAGGAAATGATTACTTAGTCTATTAATTCCTTGTTAGAATTCATCTTCTATTGACTCTCTTATTGGGGCTGGTGGAACAAAAACGCCTTTACCAGCTAGTACAGTGTTGCTTAAGCTAAGTAATAGGGTTAAAATGGAAAGGAATAGTAGGACCTTTTTCTTCATAAATCACACCTCCTTGTCCAACAATTTTTCGATTAGGTAGGTTGCATCTAGAGGTCGATCTTGTTTTATATATATATATATAAGTTTTAGTATGATGGCAAACTCCTTATTTATTTGGAAATTATAAATAATGGGCATGACATCTGCTATAATATCGTTAATCTTATGAAAACTATTAGTTTCTTCATATAGTTTTAATAGCTGCCAGAATATTTCTGGGAAGAGACTGGTGTCCTTGTGGTCTAAGGATGATAATAAGGCCTCTAACAGATATTTTTCTGCTACTTCATATTCTCCTAAATAGTGGAATACATTGGCTATGCTATTTAGAATCTTTGGCAGATAAAAGGAATTTTTATCCACCTTTTCAATATAATCGACAACTTTATCCTTAAACTCAAGTACTTTTTCTCGATTATTTGTATCAATATGTATTTGAATAATATTTATATATGCTAGGCAGATATCTTCAGGAGCATTATTGGCCTTGATGACATCCAATAACTTAGTAAAACTACTTAATGCAGAATCAAAATTTTTAATATTAGAGTGGCATATTCCTTCTAGCATTAGAATGCTATTGAGTACACGATAATTTTCTTCTTCTATATAATATTTTGCTTTTGTCAATTCCTCTAAACATCTATCATATTCATGTTTATTATAATAACCTAGGGCCAGATTATAATAAAATACTCCCTTGTATTTATCTGGTATATTATCCTGGGTGGATAAGGCAAAATTACACAGCCTAATGGCTTCATCAAACTTCTCAGTTAAAATACAATTATAGACCAACTTCAATATTATCTTGTATCGATCCTTCATAAAGGGATGTTCATAGGAAATCTCCAAAGCCTTTAGATAATAATAATACTCCCTATTAGAATCCTTGGCATTGTAGAAGATATCTCCTAATAATTCATAAATCTTTATCTTTTTGTCGATGAAATTCCATTTATTTAAAAAGCTTTCGATATGGTTTAATTCCTCTATTTGGAATTCGTAGTTCTTTTCTTCTAACCTTTTTGTTAGCTTCTCTATATATTTATTGGCCTCTTTTCTAGCATCATACCTTTCTGGATTCAATAGATCCTCTGGCTGAATATAGATGTCTAGACCCCTTTCGTAAAGAATCCTATTGATATTTACAGAAATAATATTGGCCACATTGTGGTATATAGGGGTTTTATCATTTTCTATAAGGCTAATTAAGTTCCTTGTAACATCTTCACCTGCTATTTCATATTGTCTTAAATTAAAATCCTTCCTTATCCTTCTAATATTTTGGCCTATGGTAATATTTTTTGTAGTCATATCTATCAACCTTTTTCCTTTTTATTTTTGTAAAGGTATATCCTTGATAAAAATTGACAAGAGTCTTATAATTTTTTTATTAATTATATCACATATGGCTATATATGTAAATATATTTACATGATATTAATTTATGTTATACTAGTAGCAGCTGATGGATTTGTAACTCAAACGATTGCAGAATTTAAATTATATTGATATGATAATAGTAAATATTAGAATAAGGGGTTTTGACTGTGAAGAAGATTAAGAATGAAGAAATTTATAACATTTTAAAAAGAAGAATTATTGAACTAAAGTATGAACCAGGTGAAGTTCTCAATGAGGTAGATTTAGCTGAAGAATTTGGAATCAGTAGAACACCCATAAGGAAGGTGTTCCAGCAGTTGACCACCGATAAACTCTTGAATGTAATCCCAAGAGTTGGGGCTCAAGTAACACCAATTGACTTTATCTATATGAAATCCGTTTTTGAAGTAACTAGAGTTCTAGATCCTTTTGCAGCAAGATTAGCCGTAGATAGGATTATTGAAAAACAGCTAGAAGAGTTGGAGGCTATTATAGAAAGGCTGAGTACTTATGATATTCCTGTAGATTATCAAAAAGCTATTATCGATGACCAAAGATTCCACGATATCATTTTTTTAAGCAGTGGAAATCCATGTCTACAGGAAATTCTCCTTAATTTACATAATCATACAGAGAGATTATGGCATTATTCACAACGCTATTTCGATTCCATAGATTTGTTTACGGATAGCTTGGAAAAAGTTTTAGGAGCTATCAAGGCCAAAGACAAAGACGGAGCAGAGAAATTTGCAAGAGAGCATATAGATGCTTTTGTAGAAAAGATAAAACAAGAATTACTTTAATGGCTTAAAATTGAACAATTTTAAGCCATTTCTTTATGCCTTTTTTGACATAAGCCTAAATTTGGAGGAATTATATGCAAATATAACCGTTTAATAGGGAGGAAAATGATAAAAATTTAATTTTTTTATCATCAAACTAAGTGAAATTCCTAACAAATAAGTTTATGGATGGCTTTCCTGGAGTATCATCTAGCAGATACAGCTAAGGAAGCGGTTGCAGTAGTTTCTACTGGTAATGTAAGCCATGTAGTTACTCTACCATCTACAGAAAAGGTAATAGGAGATGACAAGGCCGATATGGAACCAATTTTTAAAGAAGAGATAGTAGGCCCAGCAATGGGATTTAATTCAAGCTTACTGGGTAGGTGGTGTAATGATGGGCTTACTAGCAGGAGGAACGGTAATCTTTGGACTTGGCAAAATAGTCGATGTAATAGGAAAGATAGGGCCTGCAATAGTAATACTTACAATAATGCTTGGTATAGTTGCTATAATTATGAATCCATCAGGCCTTGCAACTGCAAATAGTATTATTCCTCAGTTAAATCTATTAAAGGCATCTACCAACTGGTTCTTTTCTGCTGTTTCCTATGTAGGGTTTTGCTTACTATGGCAAGCAGTTGCTAGATTCTCTGAAGATAAAACTCCCAAATTTCGACTATTGACCGTTATAATGGCGGGAGTAGGAGTTTTTGTAGGGCTTTTAGTTCCCTTTGACAGATTGGTTAACATAATCTATGTCATTAATGGCTATGTAGGAATAATCCTCTTCATATTTATGGCTTATAAGACTATAAGGCAGAGGATATTAAAAAGTAATATAAGGCCTCAAGATGAACTAAGTTAAACCGTCAGAATTTGCTGACGGTTTGTTTTTTAGAATCTATAATAATTTTGAAATTGTTATAGATTTTTTTTATTGGGGTATGTATAATAATTAACATATATTTAATTAAAACCAATAAAAATACAAGTGGACTAGCGGGAGGTGTTCCTTTGAAAAACAGCAGTAAGCCTAGCCTATCTATAATATCGGTATTTTGTTTAACTTTAATAGTTTTGGCTTTAATTTTTGAATCCCCTAGGGCTATACTAAGAGGAATGCATGAAATAATTATAGCTCCTGATATATTGTTAACCGACTATATAGAAGTAGGAGGTATAGGGGCAGCTTTTTTTAATGCGGGGTTGATGGGACTGATAAACATTTGGCTGCTAAGTAGACATGGGTTAAAAGTAAGTGGTTTAAGCATTGCGGCCTTGTTTACGGTTATTGGTTTTTCTTTTATATGTAAGAACATATTCAATTTTTGGCCTATTTACATAGGGGGGAGTCTTTATTCTAAGATTCAAAAAATAGAATTTAAAAGTATCCTATTGATATTGATGTTTAGTACTACCTTATCACCGGTAGTAAGCGAGATAGCTTTTGGTACCCATTTACCAGCTTACCTAGGAATTCCTTTTGGGATTCTTATAGGGATATTGGTTGGATTTTTGGTTACTCCATTATCCAAACAGATGGCAAAATTTCACGATGGATATAATTTATACAATATAGGTTTTACAGGTGGTATTTTAGGTACCTTGATAACGTCTTTATTGAGGTCTTTTGGATTAACAATAGAGACGCAAAGCGTTTTATCCAACAATTACAGTTTACTTTTATGTCTCTTTTTTTCAATGATATTCCTTATATATATTATGGTAGGCTATTATTTAAATGGGAAAAATTTTAGGAATTATAAAAGGATTTTTAAGCACACAGGAAGGGTGCCTACAGATTTTAAGGAGTTGCTTGGAGACGGGATAACTCTTATCAATATGGGGTTGATGGGCTTAATATGTATAGGATTCGTAATAGTTTGTAATGGGATTTTTAATGGCCCAGTAATAGCGGGCATCCTAACCGTGGTAGGATTTTCTGCCTACGGGAAACATCCCAAAAATTCTATTCCCATATTACTTGGAATTATTCTAGCCTCGGCTATTAAAATTTGGGATACATCCTCTACTGTTGTGATAATTGCAGGCCTATTTGGAACTACTCTGGCCCCAATAGCAGGTCAATTTGGTTGGATAGCTGGCATAATTGCAGGGTGCTTACATCTGTCTATCTCTATGAATGTAGGCATAATACATGGAGGGATAAATCTATATAATAATGGATTTGCTGGAGGAATGGTAGCTGGAATCATCGTCCCTATTTTGAAGGCCTTTAAGGAAAATAAGTTAGCCGATTGCTAGATGAAAAATATGAATTGGAGGATAAGTAATCTAATAAATAGTTTACAAGTTTTGATATACTATTAATTACAAAGACTAGCTTATAAAATCTAAAATAAGGAGATGAGGATAATGGGCGAGTACATTCCAACTAGGGAAGAGGCTTTTCAGCTATTAAAAGAATACAATAAAAGCGAAAGCCTAATAAAACATGCCCTGGCAGTAGAGGCGGTTATGCTCCATTTTGCAGAACTATTAGGGGAGGAAGATAAGGAAAAATGGGCTGTAATAGGGCTTATTCACGACCTGGACTATGAAATGTATCCAGAACAGCATTGTATAAAAACTAAGGAGATATTAAGGGAAAGGAATTGGCCTGAAGAATATATAAGGACTATTATGAGCCATGGCTGGGGAATATGTACCGATGTAGAACCAAGGGAGACGATAGATAAGGTTCTTTATACAGTGGATGAATTGACCGGATTAATAGCAGCAACTGCCTTGGTTAGACCCAGCAAAAGCATCTTAGATTTGAAGCCAAAGTCTGTAAAGAAGAAGTGGAAGCAGGCTAGTTTTGCAGCAGGGGTAGATAGATCTATAATCGAAAAGGGAGCCGACATGTTAGGAATGGATTTAAATACTGTAATAGCTGAAACCATCAAAGGGATGCAGAAGGTAGCAGAGGAAATCGGCCTAAAAGGGAATATAGATTAGATTTTGAGTCGCTTAAAGCGACTCTTTTGCTTGTTAAATTCCAAACGCCTTATTAGAATATTTTAAAAACTCATTTATTATTTTGCATTTCATCTTATAAAATTGCATTTCAAATATAAATTATGACATTTCAGTCCAAAATAGCTCTAATAAAATTATTTTAGTATATGATTAAACATAGTGGATTATTAATTTATTACTGAGGAGGTTTAATGGTATGTTAACGTTTATCATTGGTATCATCATACTTATTGTAGGCGGATACCTTTACGGTGCATACTGTGAAAAGGTATTCGGGCCAGATGAAAGGCCAACTCCAGCTGTTACCAAAGCTGATGGAGTGGACTTCGTAGTAATGAGTAAATGGAAGAACTCATTAGTAAACCTATTAAACATTGCCGGTACTGGACCTGTTTTAGGACCTATCCAAGGTATTCTATTTGGTCCTATAGCCTTTATTACTATCCCCATTGGCTGTATTTTAGCAGGTTCAGTACATGACTATTTTGCTGGTATGATCTCCATGAGAAATGGTGGCGCCCAGATGCCAAGACTTATCAGAAAGTACTTAGGGGATAAGGTTTTCAATTTTTACAACATAATAGTTTGGCTTTTAATGTTACTAGTTGGAGTAGTATTCGTTTATACACCAGGGGATTTAATAGTAAATGAAATCATAGGCCAAGCTCCTCTATTTGACAATCCTATCACTTGGGTTGTGTATGCAGGTATATTTGTATACTATCTATTATCTACTCTATTCCCAATCGATGCTATAATTGGTAGAATCTATCCTATATTTGGAGCAATACTTATACTCTCAGCTGTTGGTATATTTGGTGGCATTGTACTAGGAGGACAGGGACAATATCTAACTAATATATCTCTTTCGTCAGGATTACTAGGCCATCATCCCGATGGATTACCATTTATACCAGTATTTTTTATAACGGTAGCCTGTGGAATACTTTCAGGTTTCCATGCAACCCAAAACACCTTGATAGCAAGGACTGTAGAATCTGAAAAAGAAGGTAGAACCACTTTCTTCAACATGATGCTGGTAGAAGGTTTCATAGCTATGTGCTGGGCAGCTGGTGCTATGATTATGTTCAATAAAGGTACAGATTTAGCAACCGCACCAACATTAATGGTTGGAATCATTTCAAGAGACTTCTTAGGAACTATAGGAGGAATCCTTGCAATCCTTGGAGTAATCGTTCTACCTATAACTTCCGGAGATACAGCTTTCAGAGGCTTAAGATTAATGGTTGCAGAACAATTTAATATCGATCAAAAAGATATTAAAAAGAGACTTTCACTAACTCTTGGAATATTCATTCCTGCTTTCTTCATATTAATCTGGGCAAAGGCTAGTCCGGGTGGATTCAACGTATTATGGAGATACTTCGCCTTTACCAACCAATTCGTTGCAATATTTGCCTTAGCAATGTCAACCATCTACTTAAAAATTCACGGAAGAAACTACTTAATTACCCTTATACCAGGAGTATTCTATACCTTCATAACTGCTAGTTTTATATTACATGCACCTATAGGATTTGGATTAGAGTCAAGACTTGGACTTGATCCAAATAGCTATGCTTTATCTTACACCATAGCCGCAATACTAACAGTTGCCTATGTAATCTTTATTAAAAAGCACAGTGAAACAAATAAAGAAGAAATATTGCAAAATGTATTAGCATAGCATTTAAAACCCGTTTTTATAACGGGTTTTTATTTTTTGTCTCCGAACCTTCAAATCATAACTAGCAATTAGACAAATATCTAATAATTATATTGGCGTCAGATAAATTTATAAACACTATATGATTAACATAAGATTAGAGGGTTACATTATGAATACGGGACTTATCAAGCAAAGAGATTTTTTTCTATTAATATTGGGTAAGTTGGTATCCTTATTGGGATGCAATATGCAGCGATTTGCTTTATCCTTATATGCATTGTCTTTGACTGGTTCTGCTACCATATTTGCTACAGGCTATATAAAGAAAATAAAGGTAGGCAGATTATGTTATATGAGTTTTATCTTAATTGCAATATCAATTTTAGTTATGGCTTTAATTCCATCCAAGGCTATGATAAGAACCTTTAATGGTCACTTAATACCCTATATAGTCCTATCCATTATTTCCTTTATGACAGGGGTACTTGCTACAATAGCCAATATAGCCATGGGTACAATTTTTAATCAGGTAACTCCTATAGAATTGATGGGAAGAACTTCTACCGTATTTAACTTAGCCGTTACCATATTTATCCCAATAGGGCAAATGCTTTTCGGCTATCTTTATGATATAATATCAGCAAGTTATGTAATCTTAGTAAGCGGGGCTATATTGATCTTTACAATAAAAAGGTATAAGGCTCTTTTAACGGAACTAGATGAACCGGAAGATGGAATGGAGGGAAATGTATTAGGTGAAATATAAATTTTATCCAAAGGAAAGCAGATTGTATGATTTCCTACAGTTTCCAAGGCTAGTCTACTATAGGGATGAATATGATAAAAGGAAAGAGGATTACAGTTATGAAACAATTACTTTAGGGGTATCCAGTGCAACTATTTCCTACCATATTAACAATTTCCTTACCTCAAAGGTACTAAAGCTGGATAGGAGTAAGGATAAGTTTGGATATGTAGTAGATTATGAATTATTGGAAGATGTAATAGAAGAATTTAAAAAGGATATGAATTTTCCAAAATAGCAAGCTTGGAGGTGGCATAATGGAAGATAGGATAAAAATTGCTAACTTACCAACTAGAATCATAAGGCTGGATAGATTTAGCAAGGAAGTAGGAAAGAATGTCTATATCAAGAGGGATGATGAAACAGGAATAGAAATATCGGGGAATAAGATAAGGAAATTGGAGTTTTCAGTTAAAGAAGCCTTAGAAAACAACTGTGATTACCTTATAACCTGTGGAGGAATCCAATCCAATCATGCTAGGGCCACAGCGGCTGTAGCAGCTAAGCTAGGTTTAGGCTCTTATCTGGTCTTAAGAGGCCATGAAGGAGAAGAGCTAGAAGGAAATCTATTCTTAGATAAATTATTGGGTGTTAAGATAAGGTTTGTGACCAAAGATGAATACAGATATAAGAGATTAGAGATTATGAAAGAGATCAAAAAATCCTTAGAAGAAAAAGGGCACAAGGGATATATAATCCCTGAAGGTGCTTCTAATGGCGTAGGCTCATTAGGATATGTAAAGGCAATGAAGGAGATTTTAGATCAGGAAAAGAATATGGGAATCAAATTTGATGCCATAGTAGTTACAGTAGGCTCTGGTGGCACCTATGCAGGCCTATATTATGGAAATAGAATAAATGGGAATTTGGCTACTATCTATGGGTTTAATATCTGTGATACAAGGGAACATTTCCAAGAGGTGGTTTTAAACCTACTAGATGAAATTTCCATCTATACTGGTAAGAAGATTGATGTAACTAAAGATGAGATAGATATAATAGATGGCTATCCAGGTTTAGGGTATGCCCTAAGTAGGCCAGAGGAAATCGAATTCATCCATCATTTTGCCCAATTGGAAGGGATAATCCTAGACCCAGTCTATACTGGCAAAGCCATGTATGGATTGGCAGAGGAAATAAAGAAGGGCAGCTTCGATAAACATGAAAATATACTGTTTATCCATACGGGCGGGGTATTTGGATGGAATAGGGAACAAAGGGGGCTGCTCTAAAGTTTATAGTTAATCCTAGTTGGAAAAGGGGGGTAATATGAAGAGGCTATTACTATTGTTGTTTATAATCCCTTTGATTATTGCTGCCTGTAGCAAAGAAACAGAGACCATAGGCATTAGGGGTTGGATTAAGGAGATTCAAATGGATGAAGAGAAGCTACTAATTCATAGCATCTTAGTAGAAGGGGAAATAGAAGATGATACTCAATATGATAGTGCCTATGTAAATATTACCGAAGAAACTAAGATATTAAAGGATGATAAAGAAGTAAACTTGGATGTATTAGAGGAAGGATTGATGGTAGAAGTTATCTTTGACGGTCCTGTGGCAGAATCTTATCCTGTACAAGGGGCTGCCAAGAAAATTATAATAATAGATTAGTAGAGGAGGGCTTGAATGTTCAAATTGGATCCCATAAAAAAGATGAATGAAGAGGAAAGATTAAAATATATGAACATGCTATTAAAATCCCAATTAAGCTCGGAGCAGGATGATTTAGCTAACCTATCCAATGCAAGTGCTATTATCATGGCCTGCGTAGAAAGGCTGAATTGGGCGGGCTTTTATATACTAAGGGGAGATGAATTGGTACTAGGCCCCTTCCAAGGTCTACCTGCCTGCAATAGGATAGAAATTGGAAAAGGGGTATGTGGAACAGCAGTAAAAACAAGACAAGTCCAACTAGTCCCCGATGTCCACCAATTCCCAGGCCACATAGCCTGTGACGAAGCTTCTAACTCAGAACTAGTAATTCCCATAATAAAGGATGATAAGGTATATGGAGTACTAGACCTAGATAGCCCAGAAAAAGGAAGGTTTACAGAATTAGAAAAGGAATATTTCATTAAATTTGTAGATATTTTAAACGAATACATCGATTGGAACAATGTTTAGTCAATGGACAATTTGTGGCGCATAAGCGCCACATCATTCTATTTTTCTAACCTCAATAATCTCCTGTATCACATCATACTCATCAGAAAATATCGGCCTATCTTCATATTCCATTTCCCCTTCCTGATTATCATAGGGGTCTTGTCTTAGGAATTTCTTTTCTGGATAGAAATTATAATGGAATTCTGAATTGGCCACCATTCTAAAGGGGTCTACATGCCCAAAATAAAAATTCCATCGCTTTTCATTCTTGTTTCTAAGGCCTCCTCCACCAAAGGATAGGTCAGCAAACAGCCAGCCATAAGGCTCAATATAAAACTCTGCCCAATCATGGCAGCCTATATAATTAGGATTTACCACCAAGCCCGATTGCCATCTTGCAGGGATTCCAACAATTCTTGAGAGGGTAATAAATAACATAGCTTGAATTCCACAATCCCCCTTTAAATTATAGGCAGCATATTCGGCTATGTTGGTAATGGCTGCATACTGTCTAACGTAGGAATATTGAACGTTTTTAGTAATATAATCATAAATCCTTCTAGCCTTTATAAGTGGGTTAGTTTCATCCCCAACTATCTCTTTTGCTAATTCTTTTAAAAAGGGAGTAAATCGAATGTGGGGTGGGTATTCTTCCGTATAAAAGGTGGGTTGGTTTTTGGAAACCTTATCTTCCTCTAACTTTCTATACCTTATATGGCTTTCGTAAGAATATTCAACGGTAAATTCATCCTCTCCTTTTAAAATCTCTTCAAAACAGATGGTCCTTTGAGGATGTTCTTCGTGGGAAATGGCCTTAGGCTTGTGTGAGCTGCTTATTATATTTATATTCCTTACCTGCTGGGCCTTCCTTGGTATGGGTAGGTGGATTAGTACTTTTTCACCAACTCTTGCAGCTTCCTTTTTTAATTTTAAACCAGTTTTAACATGGATATGGTATTTTATTTCACCCTTTTTCATTATTTCATCTATGGTTTCATCCAGGATGCTTTTTTCTTCTTCTGTTGGTTCAATCAGCCTTGTCTTTAGAGTAGGATGGATTCTAAGGGAGTTTTGTAAGAACCTCTTATGGAAGGTTACTTTACCGTCTACATAAATCCAATCGGCATATCTATTATCCATCAAATATTCCAATTCTTCCTTGGTAAAGTCCCTGATTTTACTTTGAGCTAAGGATAAGGCCTCATGGAAGCTGTATATGTAATCCTGCTTAAACCGTCTAATCCTGTCCTTTTCAAAGCTGAGCCTGTCCTTTAATATTTGGGGAATATTTCTTGTCATATATAGATCTATTAATTCTAAGGCTTTTGAAAAATCACCGTATATGACCAAGCGCTCCACGTCATCTGGCAAGCCTACCATTAAGGATTTAAGCCTATTCATTAACATCCCTCCAAATTTCATATTTTAATATATTATATAGAAAATAATAAGAAAATGAAAGTAGATTGATAAGAACTGCCCCTTATCACTAATACTAATGTAAAAACCTCCAAAATATCCGTTGATTTATTATTGATAGTATGATAAATTGGGCATATATAGTATGCAGACCAAAGAAGAAACACAACATATTGATATAGGAGGGGTAGAATGTTAAAGGTCGAGAAGAGGAATGGAATGATTGTAGATTTTGACGGGGAGAAGATCGTGATTGCCGTAACTAAAGCTATGGCAGAGACGGAAGATGGCATAGATGAAGAGATAGCAAATAAAATAGCCGAAGAAGCCTATGAAAGCTTCAAGGACTTAGACGTAATCCATATCGAAAAGATTCAGGACTTCGTAGAGGTTCAGCTGATGAAATTAAGACCCGATGTAGCTAAAAAATATATTCTATATAGGGAAGAAAGGGCAAGGCTTAGAAAACACGGTTGGGATATGACCGATCTCCAAAGGGACATCTATGAGAAGAAGTATAGATTTGAAAACGAGAGTTTTGATGAATTCCTAACCAGGGTAAGTGGAGGAAATAACTATATAAAGAAGGCCATTAAGGATAAGAAGTTCATGCCAGCAGGAAGGATATTGGCTGGAAGAGGAATGGATAAGTACGGTAAAAAGATGACTCTTAGCAATTGCTATGTAATGCCTAAGGTAGAAGACAATATAGAATCCATATTCGATACGGCTAAATACATGGCAAGAACCTATTCCTACGGTGGTGGGGTAGGATTAACCTTATCCAAACTTAGACCTAAGGGAGCTAAGGTAAATAATGCAGCCAGCACTACCACTGGAGCGGTTTCCTTTATGGAACTATATTCCTTAGTAACTGGATTGATAGGCATGAGGGGTAGACGTGGAGCTTTAATGCTTAATCTAGATTGCAACCATCCAGATATTGAAGATTTCATAGATGTGAAAAACGATCTAGAGAAGGTTAGGTTTGCCAATATATCGGTAAATGTTACCAATGAATTTATGGAAGCAGTCCTAGAGGATGAGGATTTTGAACTCTACTTCTACGTGGAGGCAACGGGTGAAGAAATTAAAAGAAAGATAAGGGCCAGGGATTTATTTAGAAAAATTGCCAAAAACAATTGGAATATGGCAGAACCAGGCATGCTATTTGTGGATCGAATAAATTCATGGCATCTGATGAGTGAAGATGATAGCTTTGAATTTGCGGGAGTAAACCCTTGTGCAGAAGAAACACTCCCCGCCTTTGGAAGCTGTAATCTATCCTCCATTAATTTGAGTGAATTCGTCAAGAATCCTTTTACTGAAAAAGCTGAATTTGATTATGAAAGATTTAAGGAAATGGTTAGAGAAGGGGTAATATTCTTAAATGAAGTATTGGATGAAAATATGAATCTTCATCCCCTACCTCAACAAAGGGAGATGGCAAGGGAGCTAAGGCAAATCGGCCTAGGGATAATGGGGCTTGCTGATATGTTCATCAAATTAGGCATCAGATACGGCAGTCAAGAATCCATAGACTTAATCCACAAGATTGGTAGGGTATTGGTAAATGAAGCCTTAAGGCAATCTGCCTTACTGGCTAAGAAAGATGGACCATTCCCCAGATACAGAGAAGAGGCGGTATTAAAATCCCCATTCTTACTTTCTAATGCAGACGAGGATGTACTAGAGTTAATTAAGAAATATGGATTAAGAAATAGCCAGCTATTAACCATTCCGCCAACGGGAAGTATTTCCACCCTTATAGGTTGCAGCAATGGTGTAGAGCCTATATTCCAAATATCCTATATTAGAAAATCCGAATCCCTGCACCATGAAGACACTTATTATAAGGTATTTACACCTATAGTAAAGGAGTATATGGATAGGCACAATATTACAAGGGAAGAGGATCTACCCGATTTCTTTGTAACTACATCCAATTTAAACTATAGGGAAAGGATAGACGTTCAGGCTGCTTGGCAGCAATATATAGATGCCAGTATCTCTTCAACGGTTAATGTTCCCAATGAATTTACCGTAGAAGAAGTGGAGGATTTATATATCTATGCATGGAAGAAGGGATTAAAGGGAATTACCATATATAGAGATGGTTGTGCAAGGGAAGGAATCCTGTTAACGGACAAGAGTAAATTATCTAAGTTAGAAAGGATAGAGAGGTTAAGAAAGGAACTAGATGGATTGTTAGTAGAACAATTACAGGAAGATCCAGATACCTGTCCTATGTGTGGAGGCACCCTAATCCATAGTGGCGGATGCTCCGAATGTCAAGATTGTGGATATAGCCCTTGTTCCATTTAAAGCATTTAATCAGCCTTTCAAGGCTAAAGATAGCTGATATTAGCCTTTGAATGGCTGATTTTATATAGTATAATTAAAGGGTAAAATCTAATTAAAGGAGACGGAAATGCTAACAATAGACAAATTATCTGAAGTCATCGATTTTGGGAGAGAGGAATCCAAGAAAATTTTATCCAAACCCTATATAGAGTATTTTCATCAAAGGGAAAGGATTCTACCTAAAAAAGCTGATTTTACCCCTAGTAGCACTTTTCCAAATCAATTCTATCAAGGGGATAATCTAATAGTAATGAAAAAATTACTAGAAGAAGGCTATAGGGGGAAAATAGATTTAATTTACATAGACCCCCCTTTTTTCACCAAAGCCAAGTATAAGAGCAAAATATTTTTATACCCCCATAAAGGGGAGGATGTAATAGAGCACTTTGCTTACGACGATACCTGGGAAGAGGGCTTTTCTTCCTACCTTAAAATGTTATCTACTAGGCTTTTTTTGATGAGGGAACTTTTAAGTGAAAGGGGAACTATATACGTCCACCTAGATTATAGAACTGTCCACTATGTAAAGATTATAATGGACCAGATATTTGGAGGAGAAAATTTTCTAAATGAAATCATATGGGCTTATAAATCTGGAGGGGTAAGTAAAAGGTATTATTCCAGGAAACACGATACCATATTGGTTTATACCAAGGGAGCGGATTATATTTTTAATCCCCAAAAGGAAAAGTCCTATAACAGGGGTTTTAAGCCCTATAGGTTTAAGGGGGTTAAGGAATATAAGGATGAGTTAGGTTGGTATACCCTAGTCTATTTAAAGGATGTATGGCAAATAGACATGGTAGGAAGGACCTCCAAAGAAAGGGTAGGCTATGATACCCAAAAACCGGAAAAACTATTGGAAAGGATAATACTAACATCCTCCAATGAGGATTCATTAGTAGCGGATTTTTTTGCAGGCAGCGGAACCACCGGAGTGGTGGCTGAGAAACTCAACAGAAGGTGGATAATGGCAGATATAGGAAAGCAGTCCACCTTGACTACGGTAAAAAGGTTAATTGAAAACAGTTCTAATCCTTTTTACATATATAAAGCTGATGTAAGAGATGAAAAAGCAGGAAAACTATATTTAAAGATGATAGAAGTTAAAAAAGATAAGGGGAAAATTTTTCTAAAGATAGAACTTGATAGGTATGAGGTGGATTTAAATAAAATCAGCCTTAAGGCTAAGGATAGGGAACTTATACATAGGATATGGAAAGAAAATTCATTGTCCTTGTTGGACTTTATTGGCATAGATACGGATTATAAAGGCAACTCACCAGATTTAAGATGGCAGTACTATAGAAAGAATAAAGAAAACTTAGATTCTAGCATTTATATAGAAGTTGACCAACTAAAAGAAGGTCAAGAGATATTTATCAGATATATAGACGTATTTGGCAAGGATAATTCTGTGGTATATAAAATAGAAGGTGACAAGGCTATAATAAATGGATAAAATTAGATTATAAGCTAATTGGAAAGGATTGATACTTTGCCATACAAGATGATCATAGAAAGGGCTAATGACAGGCTTATGGCCATGGCTGAATTAATGGAGGATAATTATTTTAAGAAAATACCCAATAATAGGATAGATTATTTTATCGATGAATCCATTAAAATAGGCTTGGAAACCGCCCAAAATTCTATGGAAAGATACAGCTCACTAGAAGAGATTTGTGAAGATAAAAAGGTTAAAATTGAATTGGATACAGCTGAATATGGCTTTGAAATGATAAAGCTTAGGGGAAAATATAATGAGGAAAAGGAAACTATCATAATGTATCATAATTCCATTAAGAGGATGGAAATAGCCTATAAGGAATTGGGAATTGACTTTTTAAACTACGATACCATCTATAAAATATTACTAGCCCATGAAGTATTTCACCTTATAGAAGTCAAGGAAATTGGAAATACCTATGAAAGATTAGAGGATGTTAATATATTCAAACTGGGACCTCTCAAAAAATTCTACCCCATAGTAAAAACCAGCGATGTAGGAGCAAATATATTTGCTAAAAAGTTTTTAAACTTATCCTATCACCCTAAGGTGCTTAACTACCTCTATCTTTGGGGAGCAGGAATTATAGACAAGGATAAGTTAATAGATTATTTTGATGAGCTAGATAAGAAACTGAATGAATCTCATTTAAACGACAGCGTCGAATAATCACTAAGCCAGTAGATTGGAGAATCTACTGGCTTTATATTTTGACAATATTTAGACTTATATATATTGGAAGATACCCTAGATACATTGAAGGTTTTAAAATATTTCTATCCAAATTATCAGTCTTAGCTCTATTATCAATCTTGTAACAATAGCTAGACCAATCTATAGCTTTTGTTTAAGTGAAAATTCTACATTTTTCTTTTCTTAGTTTCTCTAAATTGTTTTCACAACTTATAGTTCCTTTCAAACAATGTAAAGCGACCTTTACATTTAAGGCATAATATTTGTACCAAGAAATGTCAAGTTTGTTTTACAACATAAAAATTTAAAAATATTGATTGCTGATGATAAAATTTTATCCATCTTTAGATCATTTTAGGGTATGATATCTATTAGGAATTAAAATTGGATGAAAGGATGATTAGATGACAAGAGTGCTGGAAGGATTAAAGCCTGAAAGGGTTTTCTATTACTTTGAGGAAATCTCTAAAATTCCTCGTTGCTCCTTTAAGGAGGAGAAAATAAGCAATTTTTTAAAGGAATTTGGAGAAAGCCATAAGCTTGATACCTATCAGGATGAAGCCTTAAATATAATCATCAAAAAGCCAGGGACAAAGGGCTATGAAAACAGCCCTACAGTAGTGCTGCAAGGCCATATGGACATGGTATGCGAAAAGGATGATGGAGTGGATCATGATTTTTCTAAAGACCCTATCAAGCTAAAGGTTGAAGGTGATTTCGTAAAAGCCCAAGGTACTACCCTAGGGGGAGATAACGGCATAGCAGTGGCTATGGCCCTAGCCATATTAGAAGCGGAAGATATAGACCATCCTCCCTTGGAAGTAGTCATAACTACCAACGAGGAATCGGGAATGGACGGAGCTAAAGCCCTAGATCCAAAACTAATCCATGGAAGGATATTGATAAACATAGATTCAGATGAAGAAGGAGTAGTTTTAGCAGGCTGTGCTGGTGGGGAAAGAAATAAAGTAAGCCTTCCCATAAGCTGGGAAGATATAGATTTAGAGGATAAAGTAATATATTCCATTACCGTTTCCGGCCTTTTAGGCGGCCATTCTGGATTGGAAATCGATAAGGGAAGGGGAAATGCCAATAAGATACTGGCAAGAACCTTATCCTTTGTAAAAGATGAATGTTTTTCTTTACGCCTAGCCTATATAGAAGGCGGCTCTAAGGCCAATGCAATACCAAGGAATGGAAGGGCCATAATAGTTTTGGATAAGGAAGATGAAGATAGGGCTTTAGAGGCCATAGAGGGAGTAGAAGAGTTAATTTATAATGAACTTAAGGACAATGAGCCAGCTTTTAAATTAAAAGTGGAAAAATTGGAAGACAATATAAATAAAGTATTATCGGAAGATACTTATAGTAGGCTTATATCAATCCTAACCCTCATTCCAACTGGAGTACAATCTATGAGTAAGGAAATGGAGGGCTTGGTTGAAAGCTCATGTAATTTAGCTGTGGTTAAGATAGCAGGGGATAAAATAATAGTAGAATCCTCCATAAGGAGTTCAAAGGAAATATTGAAAGAAAACCTAAGTAAGCAGATAAAAACGGTAACAGATATTGCTAAAGCTGAAATGGAAAGCTATGGTTCCTATCCTGCCTGGGAATTTAAAGAAAACTCCAATATAAGAGAGATATTTAAGAAGGTTTACAAGGACTTATATGGCGAAGATTTAAGGGTGGCAACCATCCATGCAGGCTTAGAATGTGGTATATTTGCAGAAAAATTTCCCCATATGGATATGATATCCTTTGGGCCAAACATGTACGGAGCCCATACGCCTGAGGAGAAATTAAGCATTTCATCTACTGAAAGAACATATAATCTATTATTAAATGTATTAAAAGAGATAAAATAGTTCAAAATTATATATACATTTTAAATAATATAGGATATTATTAGCATATAGCTAAAAAATTCCTTGAAAGGAGAATTAAAGTGGATAAAAATTATAATGGAAACCATAGCTGTGACCATGAAGGCTGCAACCATGATCACGACCATGACCATGATGTAGATATCATCTATCTTACTCTAGATGATGGAGAGGAGCTTGAATGTGAAGTAATAGGCTTTTTTGAAGTAGAGGATGTGGAGTACATTGCTCTAGTTCCAGTTGATGATGATCAGGTATTTTTATATCGATACGAGGAATACGAAGATGGATTTGACCTTATAAATATTGAAGACGATGAGGAGTTTGATATAGTGTCAGAAGCCTTCTATGCACTCTTTGCTGAGGACTTAGAGGATGAATTTGGATACGATGAACTTTATGAAGATTATGACGATGAGGATGAAATATAGGTTCTTTTGAACCTATATTTTTTTCTGCTTATTCCCAATAAACTTTGGTATAATTAAACTAAGTACTTAGTAGAGGTGAATATTATAATATGTATAAGCTTATCGCTATGGATTTAGACGGTACCCTCTTAGATGATGACAAGAAGGTCCCTAAAGAAAATTTGGAAGTGCTAGAGCAATTGATATCCAAAGGATATGAAGTAGTAATTGCAACGGGCAGAAGATACTGGTCGGCAAAACAGTTATTAAAGGATGTAAGAAAGCCCTTGGTAATCCTTGCCAACAACGGCAATATAGTAAGAAGTACTGCTGATGATGGAATAATAATCAAGAAATATTTGGATATAAAGGATTTTAAGACTCTAATTAAAGAAGGGAAAAAAAGGGGGTTACAGCCAGTAGTCCATGTAGATGGATTTGAAGAAGGGAT
Source organism: Tissierellia bacterium (assembly GCA_012728595.1). Taxonomy (GTDB): domain Bacteria; phylum Bacillota; class Clostridia; order Tissierellales; family Tepidimicrobiaceae; genus Tepidimicrobium. Next base: position 247 of record JAAYEU010000120.1, on the reverse strand, counting down.
AGACCTTATTATTGAATTGGATAAGGGGAACAATAACTATATATCCAAGGGGGAAAAAAGATATAGGGAAGTAGAAAGCTATTTGGAAATGGATGAGGATAGGATATTAGCAGTGGTCTATGCTGGTAATAGGGAGGAGTTAGTAAATTTCCATTTGGATATAAGTAAAAGATATCCCAACAGATATAGCTCCCATGTGATGGAAAACATTGTAATAGCAGAGGCTTTATTGGAGGTAATGAATCCC
>JAAYEU010000119.1 GCA_012728595.1 Tissierellia bacterium | reverse complement strand
GTGTCCTGCTCCCTTTCCTAATAAGCCTCTGTCAATGGCTCCTTCAACTATGGCTTTAGCCTCTAGGCTTGAAAAGCCCATCCTTAATAGAACTGACCTTTCGATGGATGGTGTGGTATGCTTTTCAGCTAGTTCTATTAAGGGATCTACTATCTTTTCAGCCAGTTCCCAGAATCTTTTCTCTAGCTCCTCTTCGGTTAAATGAGCCAGATGCTTTCTCCTCTCTTGAAAATCATCTTCTCTTTTCATAAATCTTACCTCCTAATATTCTACCCCAAATTCGTCCAATACTTCTTTCACAAACTCTTCACTAGATTTAGTATCCTCCACTAAGAACTTCAAATCCTCATCTGTTACCCTTTCTACCCTGGTATTTTCTAAGCAATTCCTGATATAGGACCTTCTAACCCTATTTAAATCCACTTCTTCAACGGAAATATAAGCGGGATCCTTAGGTAGTATTATGTTTTCTCCTGGCACTTCCTCAGCAGGATCTCCTATGATTATTTCAATACCATTTTCCTTAGCAAAAGTCAATTGAGGCTGAATGTGTTTCCCTGCACCGGTATACTCAGTTTCTTGAACCACTATTATTTGATCTTCATCCATCTCCTGAGCAAGCTTAAAGGCTGCCGCTAAAGAGGTATTGCCTGCAGGTCCTCTTTCTAAACCTTCTAATTGAGCTAACACTTCCGTCATATAGAAGACCGAACCTTGATTTACCATTACGTATCTATCCATATACCTTAATGGTCTAGCTGCTGATCTTGGTACATCAGATCTATCTGGCCAAGTTGCAAATGGAATACCGAAGCCCGTATGGCCTGTAGTAAAAGATTTTCTGTTGAAATGGGTGTCACTTGCCATATGAAGTCCCCTTAAGTTTACGCTTGCTCCTACCACTTTAGTATCCACAGCTCCTGCCTTAATTAAACCTCTTGCAGTCCCAGTTAAGTTTCCACCCCCAGCATTGGTAACAACTACTACATCTGGGTCCCTACCTTCTCTTTCTCTAAATTGCATGGATATCTCGTAACCTAAGGTTTCCACACCTGCTATCCCAAAGGGCGTATAAAGGGAGGCATTGAAATATCCAGTTTCCTCTAATAGGACTAAGAAAGTATAGAATAGTTCTGGTCCTACAGTTAATTGGACTACCTCTGCACCATAGGCTTCACACTTTCTAGCCTTTTCTATTATTTCTGGCTGGCCTATACCTTTAGAGTCATAGCACTCTTGAACTACTATGCACTTTAATCCCCTCATAGCTGCCTGACTTGCTACTGCAGCACCATAATTTCCACTGGTTGCCGTTACAACCCCTTCATAACCTAATTTCTTTGCATGATAGCAGCTGGTAGCCGCCCTTCTAGCTTTAAAACTACCAGAAGGATTGCAAGCCTCGTCCTTTATAAATATCCTGGCCCCTTTTCCTGGCGGAGCAAATTTTCTTGCCAACTTGGTTAGATTTCTCAGCTCATAGATTGGAGTATTCCCAACTCCAGTTTCTCTTTGTATTTTTTCTATTTCCTCAAGGGTGTAGCCAGTTTCCCTCATCATCTTTTCATAATCGAAGGCAATGCCCCCCGATTCAAAGCGGTCATAATCTATTCCCACAGCCTTCTTCATTATTTCGCTATTCCTGCTCATTACAGCTTCATAGCTCATATCCCTAGCCATATTATTCACCTTCCTCCTCTATTAGGCTTCTTACCTGCTTTCCTATGTATAAAAGCTCGGGAACGCACCTACCAAAATCATGGGTATAATAGGGGTTAACCTCTACCAATTTCCCCTTAACCCTTCTGCCAATATAACTTTCAATTTCTACAATATCACCAATATTGGCTTCCTCGTCTAATAGAAAACCCTTGGTCCACATTTCAAGAGGTACCTTTTGGGTATCCTCTGGAAGGTTTGTTGACCTTTCTTCAGGCTTTAAAACGATATTATGGATCCTTACCCAGTCACCTCTTTTGGCATCCATTTATATCCCTACCTTTCTTTAATTTTATTACTCCTCGATTAACTCCCTCATGTCTCCCATAATAGCCCTTGGTACTGGCAAGTCGATCATAGTCTTAAGGCCGGGAGAAGCATTTATTACATGAGGAATCATATTAACACACATTGCAATAGTTCCAATTCCTCCAGGAACCTCAGGTTTAATGGCCATATTTATATTAGGAGTTCCTTTAATGGTAATATAATCTCCTGTGCTTCCTCCTTCTAATTGGGGCTCTACTTGTTGTGGGTGTAACATTTCAATCTTAACTTCTCCATCTACCCTTCCAAAGCCCTTCATATTACATCCTGCTACATTCCCTGGCTGAACTTCAGCATGAGGTGCCTTTCTATATACCTTAGATACTATAGGCTCTCTGACTAATTCCACTTCATCGCTTAATTGCCAACCGATTGCATCGGCAATCATTCTGATGGACTCAGGAAAGCCTACATGTCCTGCTAAAGTGCCTTCTTCTACCCTCTTGTTAAATTCCTCAACGGTTAATCCAACCCCTTGACCCTCCATTACAACTGGTCCAAATGGTGATAGGTTATTAACCCTTTCAGCCCTTATGCTATCGACATCTATACATGCTCCCGTTAGAGTAATAACTAATAAATCCATTATTAGGCCAGGGTTGATTCCAGTTCCCAAAACTGTTACTCCATTTTCTTTAGCTATTCTATCCATCTCTTTTGCTAGTTCTGGTTCTTGAGCTTGAGGATAAGCCATCTCCTCTGCTGTAGAGATTACATTTATCTTTCTTTCTAAACAATATTTAACTTTTTCAAAATTATCCCTAGTAAAGGAATCGGTAGCTATTATAACCACATCTGCAGCCTTCTCAGTTATTACCTTATCATATTCATCGATTATAATATCTGGTCTGTTTCCTCTCTCTACATCTAGATAATCGTACATGCTCTTTCCTACTTTTTGGTTTCTCCCTACTACCCCTACAATCTCAACACCTTTTTTCTTTAAAAGCATTTCTGCCATGCCCTTTCCCATGGCCCCTAGTCCCCAAATTATTACTTTTACATTTTCCTTTCTCATACTTACACCTCCGATAGATTTGTAAATTTAATCCCGTAATATAACATAAGCAAATATCTTGCCAACTTTATTATACAAAAACAGGCTTTTATTCACCTATTTATCAGCTTTTCAAGTGAAAAAAACATAAAATAGCAAATATTTTTGCAGGTAGATGCAAAAATATTTGCTTTACAGATACTTTTTAATCTTATATTGTAAGCTTTGCCTCTTTATTCCTAAAGCTTTAGCCGTTTTAGAAATATTGTTTCCATTAGCTTCTAAATAGCTTTGTATAATTTCCTTTTCAATGCTTTCTAAGTATTCTGGCAAGGGCATGTCCAAAGACTTATTAATATAATTCATCTTGTCATCATTAAATATATTGGAAGATGATTTAAAATCCTCCTTTTTTAGGATAGTTCTACTCATGGGAGCATAGTTCATAGCTGCCTCTATAGAATTTTCTAGCTCCCTGACATTACCCGGCCATGGATAAGTGAAAAAATAATCTAATACCTCTTCTTCTATGCCAGCAATATTTCTGTTTAAAATCATATTGTATTTCTTTATGAAGTGGTTTGAAAGGCTTATTATATCGTCGGTTCTTTCCCTTAAGGGAGGGATATTAATATATACCACGTTTAACCTATAATATAGGTCCTTCCTTAAAGTTCCCCTTTCTATGCTTTCTAAGGGCTCCTCATTGGTGGTTGCTATAATCTTTACATCTATTGGAATGTCCTTAGTCCCTCCAATTCTCCTTATATAGCCTTCCTGCAGCACCCTCAACAATTTTGTCTGTAGATTGAGGGACATGGAATTTATCTCATCTAGTAGAAGGGTTCCTCCATTGGCCTGTTCAAAAATCCCCTCCCTTTCAACTGCACCAGTAAAACCGCCCTTTTCAGTACCAAACAAGATTCCCTCTAAAAGGGTTTCTGGAATGGCAGCACAATTTTGAGCTATGAAAGGCTTATTCCTTCTATTGCCTCCATAGTGAATGCTTTGGGCAAACAATTCCTTTCCTGTACCTGTTTCCCCATAAATTAAGACTGAAGAAGGCGAGTTGCTAGTCCTTTTTGCTATCTCTATGGCCTCTATCATCTTGTCATTCTTCCCAATTATATCCTCAAAGGTATATCTCTTAATCTGGCCTTTTACCTTGAACTTTTCCTTCCTGCCCTTCAATTCATGCTGTAATTCCATTAATTTATCAGATAGCTTCTTTAGATAGGTAATATCCTTTGCTATTTCCAATGCCCCAACTATTTTCCCATCATGGAATATAGGAAGGGTAGAGTTTAATGAGATTATATTTTGCCCCTTAAAGTTTATATAGCTTTGAGTTTTTTCCAATATGGGTTCTTCAGCAGTCAATACCTTAATTAGGGTTGAAGTCTCTTCATTTAAACTGGGAAACAGGTCTAAAAGGTCCTTATTTAAGACCTGTTCCATGTTCAAACCCTCTAATTTGGCCATGGCTTTATTATAGAGTATGGTCTTTCTATTCTTATCTATGGCATGGATACCTATATCTATGTTCTGCAAAATATTTTGCAGTAGTAAGAGGTTAAGGTCCTTCTCCTTCATACCATCATCCTTTTTTCGACAAACTTATTCAGTTAAGCTAATTGCAGCAATCATCCTGCCGGTACTTCCCTTTTCCCTTCTATAGGAATAAAACTTATCTACTTTACAGCTAGTACATGTGTTGGAAAGAATGATATTTTCTTCAGGGATTCCTGCTTTTTTCAGCTGAAGTAGATTTACCTTCCACAGGTCTAAGTAGAAACTTCCATTTCTATTTTCTATTATATCAGGAAATTCTACATATCTTTCAAAAAAATTATCTTTTACATCCCGACCGACTTCATAGCAACATTTCCCTATGGCTGGTCCTATTCCAACCAATATGTCCCTAGCATCTGAATTATATATAGCCTTCATATTCTCTACCATCTTGCCAGCCATATTTTCAAAAGTACCACGCCATCCAGCATGGGCCATCCCTATTGCCTTATTTAATCGATCTAGGAAGAAAAGGGGAACACAATCGGCATGATAGGTGGTTAAAACTATCTTGGGTAAATTAGTAATTAAACCATCGGCTTCGGTCCTTCTTATTTCATCATAATCATCCTCTTCCCTATCTATATGCAATATATTTGTACCATGGACCTGCTTTAAAGCAATGATTTTCTTTCTAGATGTCTTAAATATATTGGAAAGAGCAGCTTGGTCTGAATGTTCCCATCCAATTCTTGAAGTAAATAGATGGTTTATATAATCTATTTCCTTAAAAGCTTTGAATTGATAGTAAATCCTATTCTCTTCTCTAATTTCAATCAATATAATCATCCACCTCTATATTAATTATCCTTTAATAACTTATTCAACTCTTCCATGAAAGTATTTATATCCTTAAACTGTCTATAGACAGAGGCAAATCTAACGTAGGATACTTCATCAACTGCCTTTAGCTTATCCATTACCAATTCTCCAATATATTGGCTGGTTATCTCTTTTTCCATGGAATTGTATAGTTCCTTTTCTATCTCATCCACCATATTTTCAATCACTTCTAATGGGACTGGCCTTTTCTCACAGGCCTTCAATATCCCATTTAACACCTTGTTCCTATCATAGCTTTGTCTATTTCCATCCTTCTTAGCAACTATTAAGGGTATTTTCTCAATCTTTTCATAGGTAGTAAACCTTTTTGAACATTTTAAGCATTCCCTTCTTCTGCGGATAGCTTGTCCTTCTTCGGTAGGCCTAGAGTCTATGACCTTGGTTTCTTGGTAATTACAAAATGGACAATTCATCAATCCACCTCCCTCTGCCATCTAATTAGATTATAGTATATAGCAATTTGATTGTCTAATAGCTTTATTCATCTAAGGGAATATCTACTAAAATAGTATCAGTCCCAATCCTTACGATGTTCTTCCACTCTATTATTAAATCCTTATTCCTGCCAAATAGTCCTAATACCTTACCAGGTCCAGGTATGATTATGGACACTACCTTGTTGTTTTCTAAATCCAATTCAAAATCATAAATAAGCCCTATTTTAGAGCCATCTCTTATATTGATAACTTCCTTTTCTCTCATCTCAGATAAATTAATCATTACCCCACCTCTTTCATATTTCCCTTATATATTTATATTTAAAAGGCCAAGGGAAATATGCATAGAATTGTGGGGTAATGGTTTTTAAATCAATTTTCTCATCTGCCTTAGGGCATTTTTCTCAAGCCTGGAAACTTGGGCTTGGGAGATTCCTATTTCTTCAGCCACCTCCATCTGGGTTTTACCTTCATAGAATCTGAGATTCAGTATGAGCCTTTCCCTCTGATTCAACTTATTGATGGCATCCTTTATGGCAATCCCTTGCAGCCAGACCTCATCTTCAGATTTTTCATCCTTTACCTGATCCATTACATATATGGCATCACCGCTATCATGGTAAACAGGCTCGAATAAGGATATGGGTTCTTGAATTGCATCTAGGGCAAAAACTACCTCTTCTTTTGGAAGATTCAATTCTTCTGCTATTTCGGTAATAGTTGGTTCTTTTAGATTTTTATTTACCAGATGGTCCCTGGCTTGCAAGGCTTTATAAGCTATATCCCTTAAAGAACGGCTAACCCGTATCGAATTATTATCCCTTAAATACCTTCTTATCTCTCCAATAATCATTGGAACAGCATAGGTAGAAAATCTAACATTTTGGCTAAGGTCGAAATTATCTATAGCCTTTATTAAACCAATACAGCCAACTTGGAATAAATCGTCTACATCTTCCCCGCGTCTGTTAAAGCGCTGAATAATGCTTAGAACCAGTCTTAGATTCCCATTAATAAATTTTTCCCTAGCTTTCATATCTCCTTGTTTTATTTTTACGAACAATTCTTGCATCTCTTCGTTGGTAAGAACCGGCAATTTAGAAGTATTAACTCCACAAATTTCTACCTTATTGATATGCACATCCTTCATTCCTTTCTACATGTTTTGCCCCTTTTCATATAAAATTATTGCCCCCTTTAGCTTTTTTATTCAACTGGTATTTGGTAATAATATCCATATTTTAAGATTGTTGCTATAAAAAAATGACAGAATTAACTTCTGTCACATCATTCTTACCATTTCCTTTTTTAATCTTTTTATTATTCTTTTTTCTAATCTGGATATATAGGATTGAGAAATACCCAGTATATCTGCAACTTCCTTTTGGGTTCTTTCCTTGCCATTTTTTAAGCCAAATCGCAATTCCACTATTATTTTTTCCCTACCTGAAAGCTTTTCTATAGCTTGATTAAGCAATTGTCTATCTACCTCATCTTCAAGAAATTTAAAAATGGTATCCCCATCCGTACCCAATATATCGGATAATAATAATTCATTCCCATCCCAATCCACATTTAAAGGCTCATCTAAGGAGACTTCAGACCTTAATTTGCTATTTCTCCGTAGGTACATGAGGATTTCATTTTCAATGCATTTAGATGCATAGGTAGCAAGCTTTATTTTTTTATCGGGATTAAATGTATTTACAGCTTTAATAAGTCCTATGGTTCCAATGGATATCAGGTCTTCTATGCAAATACCAGTGTTTTCAAACTTCCTTGCAATATAGACAACCAGCCTTAGATTCCTTTCTATTAAGACACTCTTTATGCTATCATCATATTTCAATCTATTAAGAAAATAATTCTCTTCCTCGGGTTTTAGTGGTGGTGGAAGGACTTCCCCACTGCCTATATAATATATTGGATCTGGAAATCTTAACCTTACCAATAGCTTATAATAGAACAATTTTAATTTTAGTCTTATTTGCTTCAAGATCTCTCCCCCTTAACCTAAAATTTCAGGATGCAGTAAACCGTTATATTCCTCATCCATAGTCAACTTATTATTATAGATGGCCACTACTATATCATCGGTCATCTCCCTTGTTTCATCATCGAAATATATATCAATGCTATCGGGCACAAAACCAATTAATATGCCATTCTCATTGCCTAAAGACTTAAAGGGTATTAGTCTTAATTTAATTTGGTCCCCCAACTTTTCCATAATATTGGCTACATAGTTTAGGTCCAATTCCTTGTTTTCACTATAGACCTTCTTTACTAGCTCGGGTAAAATAGCCTTTAAGGCGCTATATTCTGCGATTATTACTGGTTTTTGACTGATGGGCTCTTTTAGTGAATTTCCAGTATCGATTAAGGCTCTTAAATGGGCTTTTTTATTGTTTAGATTTATGGTTACATCCGTCAAACAATTCTTCTGATTGAGCCTAATCCAGCTATTCTTAAGAATGCTTCTTATTAAAATTACGGCCAATCCAATACCCAATATTAAAAACTTCATCAACTCATTGTGGTCCTTAAAGGAAAAATTGGATATAGTTAACTTATTATTTAAAATATAAAATATTCCAATTGTCGTCCCTGCAAAGGCAAAGGATATTAAATAAAAGGTTGATAGCTGTTTTAAAAATTCCTTGAATCTTTCCGGATTAAAGGCAATAATCAATATTAATATGGATACTGAAAATTTTATTAAAAATCTGCCCATAAACTGCAAATTTGGGAAAAAGACTATTAAGGTATACAATGAACCCACTAAGGAGGCGATAAATAACCTTAATTTGCTAGTTTTAGTTCTGGTAATCTTTTCTGTTACATATAATATAATAAAGTTTATAATGATATTTTCAATTAACAGGTATTCAACGTATACATACAATGGAATACCCCTCCTTTTAAGGACACCCTATATTAAAGCTTATTCAAGGAAGCCTTCTTTTATGTCTATTATATATTATTCTTGAGTAATAATTTGTCATTATTTCAAACACAAAAAAAACGTATCTCAATTTTGAGAAACGTTTTTTGACATAAATGGGCAAATAGCTATTTATCTTCTCCTTCTTAAAAATGTAGGAATATCTAGGTCATCTATATCGAATTCCTTGGTCATTGCACTTTCTGCTTCTGTTTCTGTTTCAAAAGCTACTTCCCTTCTTCGATTTCTTTCTTCATCAAATCCTGTCGCAATTACTGTTATTTTTATTTCATCTTTTAGTGATTCATCTATTCCTGCACCGAAGATTATGATGGCATCTTCATCGACGGCTTGTCTAATCAAATCTGCTGATTCGTTGATTTCAAATAATCCTAAATCCTCTCCACCAGTTATGTTTAAAAGTACAGCTTTAGCTCCATCAATTGATGTTTCTAGTAATGGACTCTTAATAGCCAACTTAGCAGCATCTACTGCCCTATTTTCACCAGTAGCAATTCCAATGCCCATGTGAGCAATGCCTCGGTTATGCATAATGGTCTTCACATCGGCAAAGTCTAAGTTAATAAGACTGGGAACGGCAATCAAGTCCGATATGCCTTGTATCCCTTGTTTAAGTACTTCATCTGCCATTAAAAAGGCTTCTACCATGGTAGTTTTCTTTTCAGCCACTTGAAGCAGCCTATCATTTGGTATGGTTACCAGTGTGTCTACCTTTTCCTTTAATTCCTCTATGCCCTTTTCAGCATGGATTTGCCTTCTTCTTCCTTCAAAAGTAAAGGGTTTTGTAACTACTCCAACCGTTAGTATTCCTTGTTCTTTTGCAGCCTCAGCAATAACAGGTGCTGCACCAGTACCAGTCCCTCCTCCCATACCAGCAGTAATAAACACCATATCTGCTCCCTTTAAGATCTCAGAAATTTCATTTCTATTCTCTTCTGCTGCCTTCATTCCAATTTCAGGGTTAGAACCTGCACCTAATCCCTTGGTCAATTTTTCACCAATTTGCAATTTAATTTCTGCCCTAGAAGCATTAAGAGCCTGTCTATCCGTATTAACTGCTATAAAATCAATGCCCCTAACACCACATTCAATCATCCTATTAACGGCGTTATTGCCTCCTCCACCTACACCTATTACTTTAATCTTTGCAAATTCTTCAGTATCAACATCGAAATCAAACATAGAATCTACCCCCTTATGTAATATTATAACTAAAAATATCAGAAATTAGCTACTCAATCTAAAATCTTTTGTCTACTATACTAATAAATAAAGATACCCTAGTCTAATGGCTTTATTATTCGTTTCTTTTGAATCTCTTCCTAAATACAATTCTCCTTATACTTGCAAAATTTTCAAACAACCTACCTCCAAAAGTAAATATTGCTGCATAATATAGAGGCACGCCTAATCTATCTCCAATATATGCAAGTAGGGCTGCCAGAATGGCATTCCCAAAAAAGCCAGTCATAAAAATACCTAAGTCAAATTTATTTTCAAGATTGGCCCTAATGCCTCCAAAGACCGAGTCTAAACAAGCTAATATGGCTACGGAAATATATAGTGAATATTGTATATTATAAGTATAAGGCATTAAAAGGCCAATGGCTATACCAATTAATATGCCAATTGAAGCAAAAAACACATTAATCACCTTCTTTTATCGGTTTTGCATACCTAAAGCTTGCACTACCCATATATCCTGGAATGGTAATACTCTCTTCTATACTGGTTTCGATATTCAACTGATCTATATATTTTAAAGCATAGCCATAGGTATTGGGTGCATTTACTGCCGCACTTAAAAGCTTAGGATCACCTATAGCCTTTATATAAAAGGGAGTTGCTATGCTCCTGCCATTTATCCTTATAATAGGCCCTCCACACTTTATCTCAGATATGGATAAGACCCTCTGTTCATTTATACTTATGGCTTCTGCTCCTGCAGCCCTTAAATCGTTTATTATCCTTAACACGTCGGCATCATGGATGATATCTAGGTCATATTCTTGACCAAAGGCGTCTTCAGATAAATTGTCCTCCATTTTTATTACTATGCCTGGGCCTTCAACCTTCTTAAAACCTGCTATCAACTTGTTTCTTTCCAATTCGGATTGTAGTATATCAATTATATTTTCATCACCACTAGCTATGCTTTCCAACATCTCTATTTTAGCCTGCCTATCTTTAAGCATAGCATTTAATTCTTCAATTTCCTTGTTTAAAGCATTGATTTCATTTCTGGTGGCCTGTATTGAGCTTAAGGTTACTGGAGCAATATATGAAATATTTTGCTTAAATTGAATAGCGATAATAATTCCCAACAATATAGAGAAAGTAAAAATTATCAGATTAGCATTATTCCATTTTTTCATATTACTCCCCCAATCTCTAATTAACTTCGTCTTCTACAGGTTGGGAATAAACAAATTCTATCAATTTCCTATATTTTGGGATTCTGATATTCTTCTCTTTGGATAGATATACATTGTAATCGTAATATCTCAATGTCCATATAATTCCTCTTTTTATGGATAAGGCTGATTCTAAGGTCTCAGGATCCCCGATAGCCTTTATCACTATTGGTGAACTAATAGATACTCCATTAACCTCAATATGGTTACCTGCTCTTTCGATTTCAGTATAGGCGGTATACCTCTGATCATTTATGGAAATAGCTTCCGCCTGGGCTGCATTTAGTACGCTTATAGTCTGTAAAATCAAGTCAAGATCATCCACTATACTGTATTCTATTCCAAATTGAACATCCGCAGGTGGCTCGTGTATTTCTAAAACGATTCCTGGACCTTCTAAGTCTACATATCCTGCTAAAATTCTGTATTTTTCAAGATCTCTATATAAATTTTCCACATAGATATTGTTATCGGCTTCGCCCTTTTCATATTGCTTAATCTTATTTTCTGCTTCATTTAGAGCCTTTATAGCCGCATCCCTTTCCTCCTGAGCCTTTTTTAAATCAACAGCTAACTGTTGAGCTCTTTGTACAGGTAAAACCCCTTCCCCAACGGTATTATTAACGGTTTTGAATTGTATAGCTAATATTATGCCTAAAAGTATGGAAACTACAGTAATCGCAATTTGACCACTTTTTACCTTCATAACATTCCCCCTACCTATCGTCTGTTACTACTATTGGATTATCACCTCTATCGAACAATATCTGCTTAGCTTTAATATCTTTCTCTCTAATGTCCTCAATAATTTTATTAAGGAAACTTAATTTATATTTTACATCATCTAGCGTACCAAAGGCAACTTTTATACCATCTATTAAATCTATTATTATATTATCTTTATCGGCAAAATCTACACGCTTTATTAGCGTTAACAGATTTGATGAATTGCCAAAGGTGAAAAATTCCATTATGGAATCATTTTCAAATAGATGGAATAGATTATCTCCAGGGTTTGGATTTTCTAGCTTTATACCATCTATCCTAAGTAAGTCCACCTCTTCATTTTGTCCCTCTATCTTTAATATATACCCTTCTTCATCTATATAAATATATGAACCTATATAAGGTATTATTGCTATTTCCCTCCTTTCCACTACCTCTATAATCAATTTATCTGGCAGCTTTCTTTCTATATTAGCCTCCTTAATATAGGGTAATTGCATTAAGCTTTCTACGCCCTTTTTCTTGCTTATATTAAATATATTCTCTCCCCTTCTACAGAGGGATGCTTTTATTATTTGATCTTCATTTAGCTTTTGATTTCCAACTACCTCTATCCTTTTTATATTGAAAAGGTCGGTTTTGAACAGTAAAAGGTAGATTGCCAAAATTGTTAATACAAATAGAAACAGTTTCAAAATTCTTTTTCTGTTTCGCTCTCTTCTTTTAGACCTTTTAGTTGTTCTTTTGGTCTTTGCCATTTTTCATCACCTGTTTGCTTGTCCAATCAGAAGATAGCAGCAAGAGCTGCTGGTTAGTCCACCTTCTTGATATCGGCTCCTAATTTTTCAAGTTCTATATGGAAGTCTTCATATCCTCTTTCTATATGGTACATGTTTTCTACTTCGGTAATTCCCTTAGCAGCTAAGCCGGCCAGTATCAAACATGCTCCACCCCTTAAATCCTTTGCAGTAGTCTTTGCACCAGTTAATTCCTTTACACCCTTTACTATAGCTACCTTACCAAATATTTTAATATTAGCACCCATTCTAATTAGCTCTTCAGCATGTTTAAACCTGTTTTCAAATACAGTCTCACAAATAATGCTGGTTCCGTTGGCAATGCTTAATAAGGCCATCATTTGGGCTTGCATATCTGTAGGAAAGCCAGGATAGGGTAGGGTCTGTATCATCTCAATGGAATTGATCTTTTTAGCCCCTACTACTTTCAGCGAATTGCTATCCGTATATATTAGGCAACCAGCTTCCTTTAATTTGGCTATTATGGCCTGTAAATGATCGATTATGACATTTTTTACCACCACTTCCCCTCCAGTGATTGCAGAAGCTATCATATAAGTTCCTGCAACTATCCTATCGGGCATGGTGTTATGGGTCACATCATGAAGTTTTTCTACCCCTTCTATTATGATTACACTAGTTCCTGCACCACTAATCTTTGCGCCTGCTTTGTTCAAAAAGTCTTGCAAGTCTACTATTTCAGGCTCTCTTGCAGCATTTCTAATCACAGTGGTTCCCTTAGCTTTCACAGCTGCAAGCATTATGTTTTCTGTGGCTCCTACACTTGGATAATCAAGCTGGATTTCACATCCCTTGAGCCCCTTGGTCTTACAGTATATAAATCCATGGGATTCTTCTATTTCTGCACCCAATTCCCTCAAGGCTTTTAGATGCAAATCGATTGGTCTGGGTCCAATTTCACAACCACCAGGATAACTACTTACCACCTCTCCAGTCCTTGATAACATGGCACCCATAAGTATTATAGATGACCTCATTTCCCTTACCAACTCTTCTGGAATTTTAACACTATTTAAGGGCTTTGAATCAACCCACATCATTTTATCCATTCTTTTTACCCTACATCCAAGAGAAATCAATATCTTTTCCATTACCTCTACATCTCTTAGGTTGGGAACGTTAAATATGGTACTTTCATTTCCTCCTATAACGGTAGCGGCCAAAATAGGTAAAACGGCATTTTTAGCACCCGAAATATTTACTTCTCCAGTTAATCTGTTGCCTCCAGTAACAACTATTTTCCCCATTATCGCACCTCCAAATATGGCTATACAGACGTATATGACTATATTATGCATAATATTTGGAAGTGTGACAAAAACTTAGCCTATTAATTCCTCTATTATGGCAACTATCCTTTCGGTAGCATCAACCTTTCCTAATGTTTTGCTCCTATTGGCCATCTCCCTTAATTTATCCCTATCCCTTATAAGCTTTTTAATGGTGCTATTTAACTTTTTCCCGGTCAAATCCTTTTCCAATATAACATAGGAGGCTTTATTTTTCTCAAAGGCCCTTGCATTATACTCCTGATGATTTTCTGCCGTATAGCCTTTAGGGATTAAAATACTCGCGACCCCTATGGCTGAAATCTCTGCTAGGGTAATTGCTCCTGCACTGGTTATGACCAAGTCTGCTATATTAAGGCCTTTAGGCATTTCATAAAAATAAGGCATAATCCTAATATTAGACCCAATATTTAAACGCTCTTTTTTCAACTTATTCATAAAGTCATCATAAAATCTTTTTCCTGTAATATGGATAATCTGTATGTTTTTATTGTGGATGTTTTCCTTTATTACATCAAACATGGCATCATTTAATTTCTTCTGGCCACCACTACCTCCAAAGGAAAGTATTAAGGGTATATTGGGATTTATATTTAAGTCCTTATATGCACTATTTTTATCGACTTTAAGTATATCTTCTCTTATGGGGTTTCCAGTTAGGATTATCTTTTCTGGATTTTTGAAGTATTTTTTAGATTCTTCAAAGGTAACTAAAATCCTATCCACATATCGTGCGAGAATTTTATTGGTTATACCAGGAAAGGCATTTTGCTCATGAATTAGAGTAGGGATCTTCTTCTTAGCTGCTATATATACCACTGGCCCGCAAACATAGCCTCCAGTTCCAATGACTATATGTGGCTTAAATTCCTTTATTATCCTATTAGCATCTAAAAGTCCTAGCAATAATTCCTTCATGGCTTTTAAGGAATCTAAGCTAATCTTTCGTGGCATCCCCATAACTCGTATAGTTTTAAAATCCAAGCCTTCCCTTGGTACCAGCTCACTTTCAAGACCTTTTTCAGTTCCCACGTATAGGATTTCCGCTTTAGGATCTTTATTCTTAATCTTCCAAGCAATTGCTAAAGCTGGGTAAATATGACCTCCAGTGCCTCCTCCTGCTATTAGATATTTCATAATTTCAACTCCCATCCATTTTTACATGTCTAGATATATTTAAAAGGATGCCTATAGAAGACATATATAAAACCAAAGAAGTACCTCCATAGCTTACCAATGGTAGAGGAATTCCCGTTGTAGGGATAGATGAGGTAACAACTGCTATATGTATCAAAGACTGTACAGCAATCAAGGCTATAATACCAGTTGCAAGTAAGCATCCAAATAGATCTTCTGTATTTAATGCAATCCTAACGCCCCTCCATATGAGGATTAAAAATAAGAGTATTACGGTTAAGGTCCCTAGAAATCCCAGTTCTTCACCAATGATAGCAAATATAAAGTCGTTGTATGGCTCTGGTATATAGAAAAATTTCTGCCTGCTTTTCCCCAATCCCAGTCCAAATAAGCCTCCAGAACCTAAAGCGTATAAGGACTGAACAGCTTGCCAACCTGAATCGGTCTTATCTGCAAAAGGATCCATAAAAGCAACCAGCCTTCTTATCCGGTATTCATTATCGCCGGTAAAAATGGCAGCTGCCAAACCTAAAGCAGCGCCTACAATCATAAAAAATAAATGGCTAAACTTCATACCTGCAACGAAAAATATACTTACTAGGGTAGCCCCTAAGGTTACCGTTGTACCCAAGTCCTTCTGAAGGTAAATCAAACCACAAGATATCCCTATGATCATTATAGTTGGAATTGTGGACTTTTTTAGGTCCTTGACAACATCCTTTCTTTTAGAGAGAAAAGCAGCTAAAAATATAATGGAGCCTAATTTTATTATATCCGATGGCATAAAGGTAGTAAAACCCAAATCAATCCATCTGCGAGCCCCTTTTCTTACCACCCCCAAAGGGGTAAAGATCAAAAGACCACTTATTACTGAAAGCAGATATATTAAGCGTGAAAATCTATAGATATATCTGTAATCAAAGTTCATAAAGAATAGCATACCAGCTAAGCCAACCAAAGCAGAAACTATCTGCTTTTTTAGGAAATAGTAGCCGTCGTTCATCCTTATTCCTTCTGGCCAGGATGAACTAAAAACCATAATTATACCTATAAAAACTAGGAGTAGAGTGGTAAGTAATAAAGCAAAGTCACAGGCCCTTTTTCTAACCTTTTTAGCCATTTTATTCCTCCTTCAAACTATAAACGGCTTCCTTAAAATCCTCTCCCCTTACTTCAAAGCTCGGATACATATCCCAAGATGAACATGCAGGAGACAACAAGACATTATCGCCTTTGTCTGCTATTTCATAGCTTTTGTAAACCGCTTCTTTCATATTATTTACTATATATATATTATTAAATCCCAATTTTATAGCAGTATTCTTTATTTTTTCTCTAGTTTCTCCTAATAATACCAAGGCTTTGACTTTACCCTTAAAGGATAGGATAAAATCCTTAAAATCACTGCCCTTATCCTGACCTCCTGCAATCAATATGATAGGTGGATTAACTGCTTCAATGGCTTTTATGCTCGCCTCTGGATTGGTTCCCTTTGAATCATTATAAAAGCTTACTCCCTCAATCGTATCAACATATTCTATCCTATGCTCTACTCCAGGAAATTCCGATAATACATCCTTCATAATTTCAATATCTAGGCCCATAATCCAGCCAATGGAAATACTTGCTAGGGCATTTTCTAAATTGTGCTTCCCTAGAATTTTTATATCCTTAGTCTCCATTACCTGATAAGTTCTATCTTCATCCCTTATTACTACACACCCATCTTCTATACATATCCCCTTAGAAAGGCTATTATCTACACTAAACCATACTAAGTTGGAGTTAACATCCCCTTCCATTTGCCTTAATAGATTGTCATCATAGTTTAAAATAGTATATTCCCCTGCCCCTTGGTTTAAGAATATCTTCTTCTTTGCATTTACATAGCTTTCAAATGTATGGTGCCAGTTCAAATGGTCGGGAGTAATATTTAAAATCAAACTTACCCTAGGCTTAAATTTCAAAGTACTTTCTAGCTGGAAACTACTAGCTTCCACCACAAAGATGTCCTCCTCACCAGCATTTACCACATTCCACAGTAAGCCTACACCAATATTCCCAACTACATGGGTTTTATATCCAGCCTTTTTAAAGAATTCCCCCACTAAAGTAGTGGTTGTAGTCTTGCCATTGGTCCCAGTAATTACGATAAAATTAGCAGCTGGATTTATTCTATAGGCCAATTCTAAATCTGTAAATACAGGAATCCCCCTTTCATTTGCCCTTTTTATAATATCTATTTCTAAGGGTATTCCCGGACTTTTTACAAGTAGATCTATATTATCTAGGGGCACATCGTTAGTCCCTAGAAATAGTTCTAGCTTTAAATCCTTTATTTGAGAAATATTTTCCCTTAATTCCTCTTCAGCCCTTAAATCGCTGGCAATTATATTGGCTCCTAATTTATTTAAGGCTTTCACCGTTGAAATCCCACTTATACCTAAGCCTAATACTAGTACATTCTTCCCCTTTAATTCCATATACTACACCCTACCTTCTAAATTAATATAAGCTTGCTACCCCTATAAGACATAGAATAACTGTAACGCTCCAAAAGACCATTACTACCTTTGTTTCCTTCCATCCCTTCTGCTCAAAATGATGGTGTAAAGGGCTCATCAAAAATACCCTTTTGCCTGTAAGCTTAAAGGAAGTAACTTGGATGATTACCGACAAAGCTTCAGCAAAATATATTCCACCTACTATGGGAATAGCTAGGGGTAGATTCAATAATATGGCTATAGCTGCTACAGCACCACCTAGAGCCATAGAACCAGTATCACCCATAAATATCTTAGCTGGATAAGCATTATAGATTAAAAACCCTAGACAGGCTCCAGATAAGGCAGCCGAAAAAATGGATATGCTATCCATCCCCCAATTTAGGGCTACTAAGCCAAAAAAGGATAGAACTATTAGAGTAACTCCTGAAGCTAATCCATCTAAACCATCAGTAAGATTGACGCTATTTACTGTACCCACCACCACAAATGCTATAAAGGGTACATAAAGAATTCCCAAATCCAAATATCTATTAGTTAAAAAGGGTATAATCACCTTGGTCCCTAGGATTGAAGTATTGGACTGGTAAATAGCCAAAATTACAGCAAGAATAATCTGCCCAATCAATTTTTGATATGGCTTCAAACCTAAAGACCTCTTGTTTACTATCTTCATGTAGTCATCGATAAATCCAATAAGTCCAAATCCCACTGTAGACATTAATAATACATACATGTCGGTATTTAATAGGCCCGAACTTATTGTGGTGATTAATAAGGCGACTACTATTATTATGCCTCCCATGGTAGGAGTTCCAGATTTTTTAAGATGGGTCTTTGGCCCATCCTCCCTAACATTCTGCCCAATATTAAGCCTTTTTAATATGGGAATTACGATAGGACCTAGTATTAGGGTAATTATAAAGGAAATAATAACTACCCTAATAATATCTATGTATTCAACCATTCCAATTATCTCCTCTCTGGTATTTGTGCTCTATCTCTTTATAGTATTTAATATATCATAAACTATTTGCTTTTCATCAAATGGAATCACTTTATCTTTAATGATGGTATAGGTTTCATGACCCTTTCCAGCCAAAAGAATTATATCCTTAGGCCTGGCATTCTTTAATGCAAACTCTATAGCCTCTCTTCTATCGGTAATGGCCACATAATTTCCATTAACCCTTTTTACTCCCACTAAAATATCCTGGATTATTTTGTCCGGATCCTCAAATCTAGGATTGTCTGAGGTGACAATACATAAGTCGGCATGCTTTGCGACCGTTTCCCCCATGATAGGCCTTTTAGACCTATCCCTATTGCCTCCAGCACCAAATATAACCACCTTCCTACCTTCTGCAAACTGGTCTATGGTGGTTAAAACTTTTTCTAATCCATCTGGGGTATGAGCAAAATCTATAATTACGCTGAAATCCTCTTCCATTGGTATAACCTCAAACCTTCCCTTTACTCCTTCTACCGCTTCCAGGCCCTCCTTTATGGTTTGTAGATCTATGCCATATATAAAAGCAGCTGAAGCTGCCGCCAGGGCATTATAGACGTTAAATAGGCCTAATAATTTCATCTTGATGGCCATTGAACCCTTAGGCGTATTTAGTGTAAAATCTACCCCCTTTATATGGCAGTTAACATCACTTGCATAAATATCCCATCCATCATCCATGCCATATGTAAGAATGGGGGTGGTATTTTTTATGTCATCCAACAACCTCTTACCATACTTATCGTCACCATTAATTATATTATATTTACTGGTCTTATCAAATAGCTTGCGCTTGCTAATATAATAATTCTCCATGTTTTCATGGTAGTCTAAATGGTCTTCAGTTAGGTTGGTAAATATTCCTACTTGAAAGTCTATGCATTCTACTCGATTTAAATCCAGTGAATGGGAGGAAACCTCCATTACACAGTATTCAGTCTTTTTATCCACCATCTCCTTTAAGTACCTTTGAATGGTTAAAGAATCTGGAGTTGTATTAACCCCTTCTATTAACTCATCATCTATTAGGGCACCTAGGGTACCTATTATTCCCGTCTTATTCATCTTGGCCTTAAAAATACTATTCAATAAATAGGTAGTGGAAGTCTTACCATTAGTACCTGTAACCCCAATTACCTTAAGCTTTTCTGATGGCCTCCCATAAAATTCTGCAGAATATAAGGCCAAGGCATCAGTGGTGTTATCTACCTTTATCAGGGTGATATCATCTCTGTCTATTTTAACTTCCTTCTCAACTACAATACAACGGGCTCCTTTTTCAATAGCCTCCTCTATATAGTCATGTCCATCTACAGTAAAGCCCTGAATTGCAATAAACATATTCCCTTTACTTACTCTTCTAGAGTCATTTTCAACCCCTGTCACTTCCAAATCTTTGCTGCCACTTAGTATTTCATATTTACTATTTTTAATAATATCTATTACCTTCAAATCTATCCCTACCTTCACCTTATTAATATAATGAATTAAAAGGCAACTTATTAAGTCGCCCTTTAATAATATTACTCCTTCACATCAGAAAATTCAACTTTAATATTATAATTTACGTCTACCTCCGTACCAGGTGAAGGATCTTGGCCTACTACAATCCCCTCACCTATAAGCTCGTATTTTAAGCCTAGTTGGTCTAATATTTGAATTACTTTTTCCTTACTCTTCCCTATTAAATCTGGCATGTGGATTTTATTTTCCTTCCTATCCTCTTCCATCAAATACAGATCTATTATAGAACCTCTGGTAACTTCTGTTCCAGGTTTAGGAAACTGATCTATCACCAGTGAATTTTCAATAATATTGAAGGATTCAGTGGTATATTTAAATCCTAATTCAGATAAGATCCTTCCTGCTTCCTCCAATTTCATATTCATAACATTAGGAACTTCTACAGTATAATCAAACTGCTCCTTTTCCTCTTCCGTAAACTCCGGCTTAACCTCCAAATAGGACAGGGTCTCCTCAATAACTCTACCTGCCACAGGTGCTGCAACGCTACCTCCATAATACATTCCTTCTGGCTCATCTACTACCACCAAGACAGCAATTTTAGGATCTGAAGCCGGGGCCACAGCAACAAAGGATCCTATGTATTTTCCCGGAGCATATCTGCCATCTATAATCTTTTGTGCTGTACCAGTTTTCCCAGCCACCCTATAACCTGCTACATATGCATTGGTACCAGTCCCATCTGTAACTACGCTTTCCATCATATCCAGCATAGCATCAGCCGTAGACTTGGATATTACCTGCCTGATTACCTCAGGCTTGTTTTCAATTACCACATTCCCATCATTATCTATCAGCTGGGATACAAGCCTCGGTTTCATAAGCTTGCCGCCATTTGCAATAGCAGAAACTGCATTGATAAGCTGAATAGGAGTTACAGCTATTCCGTGGCCATAGGACATGGTAGCTAGGTTAATCTCCTTTATAATATCGGTATTGATAGGTATTATGCCAGTTTGTTCTCCTGGTAGTTCTATGCCAGTCCTTTCTCCAAATCCAAAAGCCTTAATATATTTATAGAATTTATCCTTTCCTAACCTTCTTCCCAAGTCTACAAATACCACGTTGCATGAATTAGCCATGCCTTCCTTTAAAGATTGTGCTCCATGAGGATTATACCATCTGGCACACCTTAAGGTTCCTCCTGGTATATCCCTTATAAATCCATTACAGTAGAAATTACTACTCATGGAAGCAACATTTTCTTCAAGGGCAGCAGCTGCCGTAATCAATTTAAAGGTAGAACCAGGCTCATAGGAGTCGTTTATGGCGAAGTTTCTCCACATATCATACCATTTGCCCATCAGTTCATCCTGGGGCAAGTTCTCCCACGCCCTCTTCAACTCCTCATCCAATGGCTCCCTCGGATTATTAGGATTGTACTGGGGGAGGGTAGCCATAGCTAAAATATCTCCCGTATTAGGCTCCATAACTATGACGGAAACATTTTTAGCTTTGGTAGTAAGTAAGGATTCAGTTGCTGCCTTCTCAGCAAAATGTTGAATGGTCTCATCTATAGTCAATACCACATTCAGCCCATCCTGGGCATCATAAACCCTTTCTCCATCATAGGGCATCTGCCTTCCTCTGGCATCTTCAGTTACTACCCACCTTCCGGGAGTTCCAGATAAATACTTGTCATAAGTCCTTTCAATTCCATATAGGCCATAATTATCTATATCGGTAAAACCAAGAATATAACTAGCAAAATCTTCATAGGGATAATACCTTTTATTGTCATCTACTATTTGAATGCCCGATAACTTTAAATTTCTTAATTCCTTAGCCTCATCGTTGCTAATCCATTGTTTTATCTTTTCCACATTGGTGTTTTTGGTAATCTTTTCGTATACTAGCTCTTCATCCATGTCCAAAACTTCTGCCACCAATTTTGCAGTATTGTCTGGGTCTTTTATATCTGCAGGACTAGCCCAAACCGTATAAGAACTAACTGAAATTGCGAGTTTTTTTCCATTTCTATCGTATATGGTTCCCCTTTTTGACTTTATTTCTATTCCCTTCGTCCACTGTTCTAAAGCGCCTTTTTTTAATTCTTCCCCTATTGCTATCTGTATATACCCTAGTCTAAGGATTAAAATAAGAGTGACGAATGTAATTACAAACAGTACAAAAATTAGTCTCTTTTTATTAGTATTTGTAGGCACTTGCAAATTGAACCCTCCTAGAATAAATTCAGTACTAAATTAACTATATTCTTAAACTGCCCAAATAAGGATAGTTCCTCCTTAAGCTCTTGTTCCTCTGCTAAATCCTCTTCTAAGTTTACGTAGACTACTTGCTCTTCAGTAGGGTAGTCCATCCCTAATATTATCATAGCATTTTCTTCTATTCTAGAAGAGCTCTTTATCCCTTCCAGTTCTGCAAGTAAAAACTCCTTATCCTTTTCCAATTGAATCCTTTGCTTTTCCAACTCGGTAATTTCAGTTCTTATCTTGGTGATATTGGCGTATCTATAGAGGATGAATAAAGCTAGAAATAAACAAACCATAGCAAGACTGATGATGGCTAGTCTATTTGCAGCCTTATTCCTTTTCTTAGCTTTTATTCTTCTATTTCTATTGTTAAGCCTATTTTTTTTCTGTCTTTCTTCCACATGATATTGGCCATATTCATAGTGGCCATATTCTTTTTCAGCTACTAACAATTTATTCCTCCCCCCTTTATTTTAGAACTAAACCCGCTCAGCTATTCTCAATTTAGCACTTCTAGATCTTGGATTTTTTTCAATCTCCTCTTCTTTTGGAATTATAGGCTTTCTAGTTATTATCTTTATCTCCTTCTTCTTATCACAAGTACAGACGGGTAACTCTGGCGGACAAATACAATCCTTACTCAATTCCTTGAATTCCTCTTTTACAATCCTATCTTCTAATGAGTGAAAGGTAATAATGGACAATCTTCCGCCCTTGTTAAGTAGCCGGCACATAGTAGGTATGCTCTTTCTTAGTACATCTAGCTCTTTATTTACTTCTATCCTAATGGCCTGGAAGCTTCTCTTAGCTGGATGACCGCCTTTCATCCTGCCCTTTTTAGGTATAGCCTTTTTTATCGTTTCTACTAGCTCGAATGTGGTGTCGATGGGTTTTGTCTTTCTCTCCTTAACTATGAATTCGGCTATACGCTTTGCCCATCTTTCCTCTCCGTAGTCCCATAATATCCTTTCTAAGTCCTTTTGAGAGTATTTGTTAACCACATCCCAGGCTGTAAAATCTTTAGTATCATCCATCCGCATGTCCAGTTGTGCATCCTTATTGTATGAAAAACCTCTTTCTCCTTGGTCTAACTGATAAGATGAAACCCCTATGTCCAACAATATGCCATCTACTCTTTCGATTCCTAAATCCGTCAGTATGCTTTCTATATTCACATAATTGTCATGGACTAAGATGACCTTACCTTCATATTCCTTTAATACTTCCTTAGCCTTAGTAATTGCATCTATATCCTGATCGATTCCTATAAGCTTACCTGTAGTTAACCTTCTTACTATTTCTGAGGAATGTCCAGCTCCTCCTAAAGTTCCGTCTACATAAATTCCATCTTCCTTTATATTCAAACCCTCTATCACTTCTTCTAACAGTACAGGTACATGTTTAAAATCCAAATCATTCACTCCTCATCTTTAAATCCCTAATTCAGCCATCTTTTCTGCTATGCTATCGTAACTTAAGCTATCATCTTCATTGTAAGAATTCCATTCCTCTTTACTCCATATCTCTATCCTTGAAGCAACTCCTATTATAACTGCTTCCTTTTCTAATTTAGCATGTTCTCTTAAATTAGCAGGTATGAGCACCCTCCCCTGCTTATCCAATATACATTCACTAGCTCCTGCAAAGAAAAATCTTACGAAAGCTCTTGCATCTCTATTGGTAAGGGGTAAGGCGCGTAATTTGTTTTCAAGTATCTGCCATTCTTCCTGTGGGTAGACAAAGAGACAATTATCCAGGCCCTTGGTCATGATGAAAGTAGAGCCCAGAGCTTCTCTAAACTTTGAAGGCATTATTATTCTTCCCTTATTATCAATAGTATGTTGATATTCACCTATAAACATACGCTCCACCCTTTGCTACCCTTTGCTATCCTTATACCCCACTTCCTACCACTTTACTCCACATATTATTAATTCTATACCATTTTCTTAATTCCTGCTATAGTTTTAATTTTTTTCCTCCTTTTTTATAGTTCTTAGGTACTATTTTTTTACTTTTTCAACCTTTATTAGCCATTATCTGACAGGTTTACTGACTGATTTCAACAAAAAAAATAGAGGTTCCCCTCTATTTTTCAAATGGTGTGCTTTTCCTTCGCTTGTTTAGATAATAAATGGCTATTATTATCGCTAATACACTAATCAACTGGGCCACCCTTATAGGCCCTAACATTAGACTATCTATCCTTAATCCCTCCACGAAAAACCTAACGGTAGAATATAGGGCTATATATAACAAGAAGACTTCACCTGAAACCTTGACCCTATTTCGCCTATACCATAGTAGAAATAGGAATATAAGGAAATTTCCCAGGGATTCATATAAAAAGGTAGGATGAACCTTAACCCCGTCAATCATTATCCCCCAGGGTAAATCGGTAGGCCTTCCATAGGCTTCCTGATTTATGAAGTTTCCCCAACGCCCAATTGCCTGGCCTAAAATTAGGCTGGGAGCACAAGCATCTGTAACCTTCCAAAAATCAATCTTTCTCTTTCTAGTAAAGATTACAGCTACTATTACCGCCGCAATTATGGCTCCATGAATGGCTAAACCTCCCCCCCTAAAGTTGAGTATTTCTGCTGGATTATCCTTATAGTAATCCCAGCTAAATATTACATAGTGTATTCTTGAACCGATTAAAGCTATTGGAATAGCAAAAAGAAAGAGGTCTATCATGGTATCTTCATCAATACCCAACCTTTTGGCTTCCTTTATTGCTAAAATAGCCCCTATGACAACCCCTAAGGATATCAATATACCATACCACATTATTTCTATTCCAAATATCTCAAAAGCCACAGGATCCATCTATAGCCACCTTCCTTATAATTATTCAATATAGTTTAGTATAACATAAAAAAGGCCTTTTACCTATAGATTCTAATTTAAAAATATAAAAAATCCCAGCATAAAGCTGGAAAAATCTACTTGAGCTTTTCTATAATCCTACTGATATCGACTACATGATCATCATAGCTCTTTTCACCACTTAATAGGGATAATATTATTTCTTCTAGCTGATCAAAAATCTTTTTATTATCCGTTATAAGTACCTCTTTAATGGCCTGATCGTTTTCCATAACCGTATCCCTTATCATCATCCTTACATCCTCTGTCAGGGTATTTCCTTCTGCCATTTCCAAAGCAATAGCCACCATGTCATTGAAAATGATGGAGCTTGCATTGTCTATCCCATATAGGTTGACCACCATGTCAGAAATATTTTCTGACCTAATTAATATCTCCCTATCCTGAGCCGATACATCTAGGGTGATATCCTCCTCTATATCCTCTTCAACAAGCTCATCCTCATCATTTTTTGCCGTACATCCTAGGACCAATACCATTGGTATCAAGATTAATAAAAGGCATTTAACAGCCTTCCATCGATTCCTTCCCATAATAGAACCTCCTACCTTTATTTATAGGATTATTTGCTTTACTATTTAAGATCCAGTCTTTATTAGTATTAACAATAATTTTATTAAATATTAATTTTTCCTTTGTTGAATCTATTGTCCATATAATATATAATTGTTTTTGTGCAAAGTTTAGGTATTTTGAAAGGAAGATTATAATGAAATTAGGAATAGTCGGACTACCCAATGTTGGAAAAAGTACTTTATTTAATGCATTAACAGCCGCCAAGGCAGAGGCGGAAAATTATCCCTTTTGTACAATAGAACCTAATGTGGGTATAGTAACAGTACCAGATGAAAGATTGGACTTAATAGCTGAAGTAATTAATTCGGAAAAGGTAGTTCCCGCCACCATTGAATTCTATGATATAGCAGGTCTGGTAAAGGGTGCAAGTAAAGGAGAAGGATTGGGAAATAAGTTTTTATCCCATATCAGAGAGGTTGAGGCCATAATCCATGTGGTTAGATGTTTTCAAGATGAAAATATTACCCATGTGGAAGGAAAGATAGATCCCATCAATGATATTGAAATAATCGACCTAGAGCTGATGTTGTCAGATTTGGAAATAATAAACAATAGACTTAACAGGGTAGAAAAATTGGTAAAAGGGGATAAATCCTATGAAAAAGAGTTGGAAGTGTTAAATAAATTAAAGGATACCATTGAAAAGAACCAAGCCTTAAGGGGGCTAGATTTAGACGACGATGAGATGAAATTGATCAAAAGCTATGGCTTGCTTTCCCTAAAACCTGTACTATATGTCTGCAACATTTCTGAAGAGGATCTATTAAGTGAGGAAGAAAATGAATACGTTAAAAAAGTTAAAGAATATGCTGAAAAAGAAATTTCCCAGGTAATTGTTATATCTGCTAAGATAGAAGCTGAAATATCCCAGCTAGATAAGGAAGAAAAGGAAGTTTTCCTATCGGAATTAGGCTTACAGGAATCCGGACTAGATAAATTGATCAGAGCCAGCTACGACCTACTAGGCCTTATGAGCTTTATAACTTGTGGCCCAAAGGAAATAAGGGCCTGGACCATTAAAAAGGGTACTAAGGCTCCACAGGCAGCTGGTAAAATACACTCCGATATAGAAAGGGGCTTTATAAGGGCTGAGGTGATAAATTACAAGGACCTTATCGAATGTGGCGGAACTGCTCAAGCTAAGGAAAAGGGTTTGGTACGCTTAGAAGGGAAGGATTATGTAATCCAAGATGGAGATGTAGTCCTATTTAGGTTTAATGTATAAAGGATAAAGTAAGGACATAAGCTTAAACTAGAGCTTATGTCCTTTCAATTTACCTGTTTACAGATCTTGCCATCCTCCTGTAGGTATGTCTTTTACCCCTAATGGCAATAGAATATGCCATTATATTCTCAGGTGTAGCCACACCTGGACAGATTCCTGCATCCCCCAAATGATGGATGTCAGTACCCGCCATTTTACTATTTATTGCTATATTCCTAATAGTCCATTCATCTGCCCCTTCTTGAGAAGTTCCTATTGAAGTTATGGTTAGTTTACCCTGAGAATGACAGTATTGAATTAACTCCCTTGCATATTCTAAACTAATACCCGGTATTGTACCCGGTGCAGGAATGAGTATTATGTCGCTGCCTGCATC
>JAAYEU010000118.1 GCA_012728595.1 Tissierellia bacterium | reverse complement strand
GGCAGCTTTAAATCATTGCATGGATTATAGGAATATATACTTCAGTATGAATAAAGCTGCTAGTATATACATTATTACAGATATATCCTTGTGTTTACCTGTTATAAGTTTTAGTACTACATAGGATATCATACCGAATACAATACCTTCAGCAATACTATAAGCAAATGGCATCATTACAATAGTTAAGAAAGCTGGTATGGCTTCGGTGAAATCACCTAAATCGATTTCCTTAATCGGGCTCATCATGAACAGACCTACTATGATTAAGGCTGGAGCCGTTGCTTGGCTTGGTATAATGGCAAATAATGGTGAGAAGAACAAGGCTAATAGGAACATTACCGCCGTAGAAACTGCAGTTAAACCAGTTCTACCTCCATCGGCAACTCCAGAAGCTGATTCTACATATGTAGTCACCGTACTGGTTCCTAAGCAAGCCCCTACAACTGTACCTACTGCGTCTGAAAGTAATGCTTCCCTAACCTTTGGCAGCTGTCCCTTCTCATCTAGCATATCAGCTTTAGATGCAACCCCTACCAAGGTTCCTACAGTATCGAAAACGTCAACAAATAGGAAGGTAAATAATACTATTAACATATCCATTGTGAAGATATTAGACCACTCAAATTGGAAGGCTACATCCCTTACAGAAGGAGGTAGTCTGAATACTCCCTCAGGCATAGGTGTAATTCCCATAGGAATACCTATTATGGTAGTAAGTATGATACCGATTAATAATGCTCCCTTTACATTCTTAGCTAGTAGTACCCCCATTATTATTAAACCTATTATTGCTAATATTGGACCACGAGAAACGATATTTCCTAGTCCCAATATGGTTCCATCTCCTGTTTCAACTATACCTGCATTTACAAAACCTATTAGTGCGATAAATAACCCTATACCTACCGACACCGCCTTTTTCAAGTTCATGGGTATGGCGTTAAATATGGCTTCCCTTACCTGGAATAAGGATAAGATGATAAATATAATCCCTTCTAAAAAGACTGCCGTTAAAGCAAATTGCCAAGACTTACTCATTCCAAATACTACTGTGTAAGTAAAGAAGGCATTAAGACCCATACCTGGAGCCAGGGCAAATGGATAATTAGCAAGGAGCCCCATTAATAGGGTTGCAATTGCCGCAGATAAAGCTGTAGCTGTAAAAACTCCTCCCCAATCCATGCCTGTTTCCGATAACATTCCAGGATTGACCATTAAGATATAGGCCATGGTCATAAAGGTAGTAATACCTGCTAAAATCTCTGTCCTAGCATCGGTGCCATTTTGGCTTAGCTTAAATCTTCTTTCCAGAAAACCATCACTGGCTACAGTTTTGTCTGGCATAAAACTCCCCCTTTATAATTTTTGATAATGGAAATAGAAAAACTACCCCCCCTTCTTTTTCAATTGTCTAAACTGTTACTGGAAGGATTTTGAAGTTGTTTACGTCTACGAGGCCTTTGTCGGTAATTTTCCAGCTGGGTGATGTGGATAGGGATAAAAATGATAGATGCATAAATGGTGCATGGACTTTGCAGCCTAAATCTTCTCTTACTATTCTTTCTAACTCGGCTATCTTTTTGCTGACCTCATGACCATTTAGCTCATCAGTTATTAATCCTCCTACCGGCAACCTCATATCTGATAAAATCCTTCCGCTATTGGATATAGCAATGCCTCCTCCTAGCTCAATAACCCTATTTACTGCTAATGTCATATCCCTAATATTAGTGCCCACTACTATGATATTGTGGGTGTCATGAGCTACGGATTCTGCAAAGGCTCCACTCTTCATTCCAAAGCCCTTTACAAAGGCCTTTCCAATATTGCCAGTTCTGCCGTATCTTTCAATGCAAGCAATTTCCAATGTATCGCTTGATGGATCGGGCTGAACGACTCCATTGTAAACCCTTAAGGTTTCTTCAGCCTTACCTGTTAAATTCTGATCTGGAATAAGCTCTATACACCTTACCCTTGCACTAGTGCCTTCTGCCCTTATTTCCAAATCCCTTTCAGATATTGGTCCAATCTTTACGGAATTCTTTACTTCTTCAGGATAGGTATAAGGTGGTAGGTCTATTAATAATTCCCCTTTTGAAGCTACAAGCTTTCCATCTATAAAGACTCCTTCAACAACCATTTCCTCTAAATCGCTTATAACGGCTATGTCTGCAATCTTACCTGGGGCTAATACCCCTATATCTTCCAAGCCAAAGTAGGTGGCTGGATTTATGGTAACCATTTGAATTGCCTCTACCGGGTCTACCCCTTCCCTAATGGTCCTTTTTACTATCTCATTCATATGGCCTAGGGTTTCTAAATCGGCTGCTACCATATCGTCGGTAGCCAGTATACACCTTCTGGAGTCCATCTTTTCTTCTGTAACAGCCCTAATACATTCGGCCATATTCCTCTGGGTTGACCCTTCTCTCATAAACAGATATACTCCCTGGCGAAGCTTTTCCACCGCTTCTTCCTTGGTAGTGGTTTCATGGCAGGAACATTTACCTCCAGTGGAAATTATATGAGCTGCTAGTTCTGCACCGAATAGCTCTGGTGCATTTCCATCCACCACCATATTCTTAGATTTAGCATACATGGTTGATGCCAATAAATCCGTTATTATTTCAGGTGTATTTCTATAGACGTGTTTTGCATTGCTAAAGCCTTGTAATTCTCCTATTCCAATGATGTGTTTATAGTTAAGAAGATCTTCCATATCCTTGGAATTTGTGTCATAGCCTGCAGTCTCTAAATCTGGACAGTCTGGTGTTAAAGCCGGTACCACTAAATACACCTTATTGGGTACTGAATCTATCTCATCGGCCATGGCCTTCATTCCAACAGGGCCTAGGGCATTTCCTATTTCATGGGGGTCGGCAATTAGGGTAGTAGTCCCCGATGGAATGGATAGCCTGGAAAACTCCGTTACAGTCAACATGCTGGATTCAAAATGCATATGGGAATCTATAAATCCGGGGGATAGATATTTGCCCTCCACATCTATAACTAGGGTATCCGGACCAATTAACTTTTTACAATCTCCTACTAGTAGAATGTATTTCCCCTTAATGGCAATGTCCCCGTTATAGATTTCTCGAGTAATTACATTTATTATTTTACCATTATATAGCACTATATCTGCATAGTCCTTATCTCCCATTAATACATCTATTAAATTCCTGTACTCCATTGCCATCTTAATATACTTAGGATCCAATCTAAAACCTCCCCTCTTT
>JAAYEU010000117.1 GCA_012728595.1 Tissierellia bacterium | reverse complement strand
TCTTTTATAAGTTTCTGGATAATTATTAATTGCTATCTCTTTAATTCGGTCTATTATTTCATCTGGCAAATCCTTATAGTATTCTATTTTTCCATCTTCTCCTATGTGGGCTATGGTTTCATAATCATTATTTACTATAGTATTTCTATCCCATACACTTATTCCATTACCTAGGCACCCATAGCCTATATCAAACTCTATCTCTCCTTGTAAACTATTTCTTTGAGAACTACCTCCTCTGCCATGTCCCTTATCATCTGCCTGTGCCTGTAAGTTTGGTAAAAGTCCTCTGGATCCTTTATTGGATTCTTCTTGAGTAATTGTTTCTCTAATATCTCTAATCTCTCCTTGGCTTCCTTGTCTACCTTGTGCATTAGGGGCATTAATTCCCCATCTATCATTAGGATTTTGTATCTCATGGGGTAGTTCTCCTTGAGATATTTCATTGCCATCCTTCCGTATTTCCCCAGTGGTTTGTCCATCTCTGGATCGTTGGATATGTCCATTATGGGATATAGTATTCCATCTATTTCCTCGTACTCCCAGATAATTCCGTTCCTTTCCTCTCGTACTATTTTCTTTTTCATTGTATCTCCTCCTTAATTCTCTATTTATACTATAAACCTCTACTTCTATTTCTCTTAAAATTGTTTCTGTAATAGAAGTAATAGTTTCACCTAACACAAGGGTCAAATCTCTTTCATTGAAATCAAATATTCGTTCAAATGCTATACTACCCTCTATTTTTCCAGTATTTAATCCACATCTATTAAATACCATAAATTTAATACTATCTTCAATGGTTTTTATATATTGATTAGGATTGATTTTCATATTTCTATCATAGTTAATGTTACTTGTTTTTATTATTTGATTTACTCTTTCAGATAGTATCTTATCTAATTCTCCCTCTAAATTCCACTTATTTCTCAATCTTTCTTCTAATATGGGTTTTGTGGTATGATTTAACCTCCATAGCCTTGGCCTTGTATAACTTGGCCCATTGGTATCAGAAACATCAAATAAATATCTAAGCTTTAATTGGGTTTCAGCATCTTCAAATACAGTTATACTTCTGGTGCCTTTATTAATATACCTACCAATTTTTTTGTTCCAAGTTTGCATATCTGCTACTGCTGTAGCATTTGGTTTTTGTTCATATATTAAAATACTATCACTAAAGGGATATTTATAAAAGTTAGATGCAAATTTTAAATAGTTTAGCCACTTCTTTGGGCTATCTGTTACCTCTTTAAGCATTCTTTCATATAATTTTCTAGTATTATTTAGTCTACTCAACTATATTCCTCCTATCCACCTATTACAAAAGGTAATGTTTGATTAACAGATACATCTTCTAAATTTACAAAGGCAGGATTATTTATTAGATTACATAACCTTATTATATCTTTTTCCTTTAATATACTTGCCTTTATTGAAGCTGATTCAAACATAGATATAATCTCCATTGCCCTTTTAGTCAAATCAACTTCTACACCATCTTGGTATTTTTCCCATATCATAATATAAAATTGTCTTTCCACTACTTCACCTGAAAGTGCAAAATTACTTATGGACCTCATTTCTAGCCTTAATAATTCTTTTTGCTTCAAATTACTAGTATTAGAATAGATTTGCTGGTAATTTGATAGGAGTGGTGAAATATCCACTGGCTTTGATATTGCTAAAAATTTAAAAATTTTATCTATTGCCGAAAACTCTGCTGTTAAGGTATTTGACTTACTTTTCTTTTCCCTATCACTTAATAAAGAAACCAATTCTGCAACTCTTATAGAGTGAAGTAAATCTATACCTCTAGTGTCTATTTCTAAAAAGTTTACTAAATTAAAAATAATATCACCTCTTTTATTATGGCCTAAATATCCAAAATGGACTGCCATTTATTCCTCCATTTGTAGAACTTTCGTTAATAATAATACTTAAATCCCAAGCCTTGTTACTTCTCTCGACACTTGCTGAATCATAAACTAGTACTTTTCCATCAGATGTTAATCCCCTTAGGACAATAAAATGTCCACCCTTGGTAAAGTGACCAGGACCCATGCTTGCTATAACTGGGTAGCCCTCACTTAGGGCCTTTATTATTTTATTGGGATTTTGCCTACTTACCGCTTCTACATTTAATCCATAGTGTTTGCCACCTTCTGTCATTAGGGACCAATAGGACCCTTGTCCTTCTGCCCTGTGTCCATTCCTATAGCTCCAGTCAGCTACTACATCTGGGGTAACTCTTTGACCTGTTAATCCTGATACAACCATGGCCAAGGAAGTTGGTCCACAGCCAGCAGAATATATGGTGGATTTTCCATAAGGATGAGTAGCCCACCTTTTGTCTGTTTGATTATAGTAAGGTATATTTGCATATCCTTCAGGATACTCTTTTAAATCATCCATATTTATATCATCATAAATATTTAGATTACCCTCTACGTCCATGGACGAGATAGTATTATAGATATTGGTAGCCATAAAAACATCTTCTTCAGTCGTTATATTAAAATCTGGCAGTACATCTTCAAATTTTCTTGTACTTATTCTAATTATTCCAACCTTTCTAATAACTGTTCTAGTACCTGTTACGACAACAGGTCCATTTGGAGTGGCAACCACATAACTATAAGGTTCAGAATACTGTCTTTCTACTATTTCTATTGTTCTTGTCATGAATTTTAGTGCATTATTAATAATTTTATCTTGGTCCATTTTTCTAAAGTCTTGATTTAAAAGTACAGAATCAATAGTTAAAAGTTCATGCCAAGTTAAGTCATAATTATATTCTATTTCAAACTCATAGCAATAAGAATGTGCTTTCTTCATTCGTTCTATCCATTCCTTATTAAGTTCATCTACAGTAAATATAGCCTCTTGGTATACTGCTACTTTTTCTATGTCATCTAATATATTTGGATTGGTATCAACTGTACTGCCAAATAATATAGATATTAATATTGAAGGAAAGCTAAGTAAAGCAAGAATAATAACTAAAATTAATGAAAAAACACTGATTAGTATTATTGTGAAAGTTTTTCTTTTTTCTTCATCTAAAGCAGATTGTATTAAAAGGCTTTTTAATATAGGAATCACCCCCTATTTTCTCAAAAAGAAAAAGACTATAGATAAAAGACAAATGAATAGCCAAAATAACATTTCTATGAATTTATCTCTTTTTTTCAACTTGCCACCTCCAAATTGAAGCTTTAAAATCAAATTTAAGGCCCTTAAAATCAGTTTATATACCTAAAGTACCTTTATGCTTTTAAAGCCCCTTATTTAGGTAAATAAGTGCTGATAAAAATTAGATACATGGGACTAATCTTGCATATAAGGAAATAAGCAAACTTTTATCTCCCACCTGCCTCTCCCATATACCTAAACTTATAATCTGGAATTTCAAAGTTAACTTTTAATCTTTTAGAACCCACCATAAGCAACGCCCTTCCTCTTTGCTTGCTTGCCAAAAGTTCTTCCTCAGCTTCAGTTAGATTGTATAATTCTTTAGTTTCATCAAGATTTTTTCCATCTGTTCCCATCAGTATTTTAAATGCAGGCAAATCCAGAATAGCCTGACCATATCTTTTTATTGCAGGATCTAAGAAGTCACTTACAGTATGTGATATAATAGCTCCGCCACCTTCATATTTTCTGGCACCTTTAACTAAATTCCTCAAAAATTCCAAGGATTGAGGTACTCTTGGATCTATCATTAAATAGGCTTCATCACAAAACAGCATAACCCTTTCATTAGGATTTTTAATAATTTCTTCCAATGCCCACTGAAGTAGATTAAAATATTGAGTACTTAAAACATTATCAGCAGTATTTTGAAGTCCTTTTGTATCAATACATATACATTTAGAATTAGCTTCAATAGTTGTATGTCCATTCCAAAGAAACGAGTCACTTCCTGTTGCAATATCCTTAAGGTATAAGGCTAAGTCTTCAAAATCCTTTCTGTATGATGAGCTTACCTTCTTAGCCTTTTCTACTATTTGAAGAAAAAGATCTTCCATAATAGGAAAATCCTCATTGGAAAGTTTAGTCACATCTGTATCCCAGTAAATATCGAATTTATTGTATAGCTCAATTATCTCTGACTTTAAAATTGCCATTAACCTGTCAGTAATAGATGGAATATACAATTTAAAAAATATCTCCAAGGATTTCATATATAAGGCCATATCTCCCATGCCATGGCCTTCATCTGTATATAATTTTTCTTCCTCATCTTCATTATCTCTTGGAACTGCTCTAATTTGTAGTGGATTTATTTTACCTTTAGAGCCACCTGCTGCATTTATCCAATCTCCATTTACGTTTTTGCAAAGCTCTCTATATTCCCCATGAGGGTCTATAAAGATAATCTTAGTACCCATCATATATTCTGATAATGCAATATG
>JAAYEU010000023.1 GCA_012728595.1 Tissierellia bacterium | reverse complement strand
ATATTATAAATGCAAATGTTATACGGGCACAGACTACAGATGGAGTCCTGTATTCTAACGTTAAGAACAATAGAACTTCTGGAAAATACACAGTTCAAACTTTAACAGGCCTTATCTCAGCACTGGATTTTGCCGGAGTAACTGTAATCCCTAAGGTTACAGTGGAAGGCGATAGGTATTCAGTTTCTGGAGGATGTTTATTAAAAAATTATAAACATGTAGCCTGGCTGGATGAAAAGGAAAATAGGGGCCTTAGCTTTGTAAGAGGACAAGTGGAAAATGAAATCGTAGATGCCTTTTACAAGGGGGATATAATATCCTTTACCGTAATCCAGGTTAGTTCTAACAAGGAAGTAAATCTTGATAAGGGAATAGATGTAACCTTTTCCGTCAGGCTGGAAGGTTATCTACAAGGATATATAATGGGAAAGGATAAAACCGCCTTCGATATGAAGGTTATTGAGGAGATGGAAAAGGTCCTAGAAGAAGATGTAAAAAAGGAAATCCAAAGCATAATAAAAAAGATACAAAAGACTTACAAGGCTGATGTAATAGGAATAGGTGAACACCTAAGTAAATTTGAACCTAGAAAATGGCGAGAAATAAAAGACGACTGGGACAATATATTCCCAGATATAAATATAGATGTATCGGTGGATGTTAAGATAAGGAGGATTGGACTGACCAAATAGCAATTGACAATTATTAATTGTCCACCTTGTATTAAAATTTGGTGGTAGTCAAGACATATTTGGGAAGAACGCCACCTCCGATTCAAGATTCGAGAAGTATCACGACACGGGGAGAAAACGGCCGCTTAACCGCTATCGCTTTCAGAAGCGGCCAAACGGTTTTCTCCCCTTAGTCGGATACTTCAAACGAATCTCTCATAAGTCGGGGCTTATCTTCCCAAATATGCCTTAATTATGCTTGCAAATTAAGTATATTGGTGGGAGTCAAGAGGCATATTTATAAAGGAGATGCCGTTCTTTATAAATATGCAGGAGACTGTCACCATTTTTGATATTATTGTACAGCTCACAATTTACATTTAATTCATAAAAGATAGTATAAAAAATTAAACCTAGGCAATAATTAATGGTGAAAGAAAAAATCAACTTAGGAGGAATAAAAATGAAGCCTAGAAAGGGAATTATATTTTTGGTATTATCCATTATTACTATCATATACATAATCCACCCCCTTAGCCATGAAGAAGAACTATATGAGGATAGTTTTAAGGATAGTATAATCCGCTTCCATATTGTGGCCAATAGTGACAAAGAAGAAGACCAACAGTTGAAATTGAAGATAAGGGATGAGATATTAAGAGAGACCCAGGCTAAGTTTGAAAATAGCAAATCTCTAGATGAAACTAGACATATAATAAAGGCTAATCTAGACAATATAAAATCCCTAGCAGAAAAAGTAATAGAAGAAGAAGGCAAGGACTTTCCAGTAGAAGTCTATTTAGGGACTATAAATTTTCCTACTAGGAAATATGGAGATATAGTGTTTCCAGCAGGAGAATACGAAGCCTTGCAAGTTACAATAGGAGAAGGCAAGGGCAAGAACTGGTGGTGTGTGATGTTTCCTCCTTTATGTTTTGTAGATGCTAACCACAGTCATGCAGCAAAAGCAGAAAAAGATTTGAAGGATGCAGTTACAGAAGAAGACACAAGCCTTCTCCTTGCCAATAAAGAACCCCCTATTTTACTAAAATCCAAGGTAGCAGAAGTGTTCCAAAAAACTAAAAGCTATCTGGCAAACTTTTTAGCAGGCAAGTAGAGTAGCCACTAGAATTATCTAGTGGCTACATGCTTATGAATATCTTAAAGTTTCTAATAGTTATAAAACTGTAACAATGAAAAACTTATTTCATGATGGCTTTAAAGGTTAAGATGCTAATATGTTTCAGCAACTTTCTTTTTATTTTTTTGACTTTCTAACCAAGCTAAAATATATTCTTTTAATAAATGAGTAAATTTCATAATTTAAAAACGTTGATTTTACTAATTTCTACGATAACAAAAAAGGATTTCACCCCATTAATATCGAATATGTTAAGTGGCACCAAAACAAAAAACGATGGGGGTGAAATCACTTAACATGTATAT